>JBOGDE010000027.1:0-25889 GCA_050701695.1 Micromonosporaceae bacterium | reverse complement strand
GCCCCCGCCACCGCCGGTGCACCGGCGGTGGGTGATGACGAGCTGAGCCGGCTGCGGGTGCTGGTGGTCCCTCAGGCCGAGACCGCTCGGCTCGAGGTGTCGGGTAGGCGGTTCAGCCCCCTGGCCCGGTCGCTCGGTGCGGACCTGGTCGAGATGCTGGTGGTCGACGGGGCCGACACGATCAGTAAGCCGGACAAGTCGCATTTCGACTCGTGGGGGATCGCCCGCGACCGGCTCTTCGAGCTTGGCCGCGGCAACGTCCGCGCCGAGCCGGTGGACCGGGGGCAGAGCGCGGAGCGTGGCATCTACACGCTCACTGGGCCGAGCTACTACGTAGCGGCACGGTTGGGCATGCTGCGCAAGGAGCCGGACACCGACGGGCCGTACGGCGTTCTGGTGGCGGTGCCGAATCAGCACGCCCTCGCGTACCACCCGATGCGGGCCGGCAGGAACTCCGGGTTCCCGCTGGCGTTCGGGCGGCTCGGCAGGTTCAGCCGTGACCTGATCGGTCTCGAGGGTGCGCGGCCGATCAGCGACAAGCTGTACTGGTGGCGCGCGGGCCAGCTCACCGAGATCCCGGTCAGCTTCACCGAGTCGGACGCTCCCGAGGTCAAGCCCCCGAGTCGTTCAGAGCCACGTACCACTCGCTGATGGCGGCCGCGGGCTACACGCTGGACGATCCGACCGACCTCACCGAGCTGCGCGACCGGATCCATATCCGGGTGGCAGGGGGCGAGGAAGCCGCGGCGACGCACCCGGAGGCGAAGCGACCACTGGGCGCGGACCTGTGGGAGGTGGTGGCGATGAGTCCGGGTCCCGGTGACACCAGCGACCGGATGAGACTGGTCGGCGACCCCGAGGCCCTGTTCGAGATCGGCCGGGCGAACGTTCGCGCCAAATCGGTGAGCCGGCAGTCCCTGGGCGGCGAGGTGTGGGTGGTGATCGGCGACCACGCCGCCGCACGGCTGGTGTCGCTGGACCAGGAGCCGGAGGCGGGCGAGGAGTCTCTGGTGCTGATCCCGTACGACAACGTCCTCCTGTACCACCCTGTGACGTCGACCCCGGCGCTGATGTCGGCGATCGCCGCGATGCTGGGTCATGCCGACACCATCGACGGGATGAGCCCTTCACTGTGCCGCAAATCGCTCTATGTGTACCGGCGCGGGAAGCTGAGCGCGCTTCCCGCCTCCCTGGAGAACCGCCAGCTGAGTATCGGCGACGAGAACTCGGACGAACCACTGCTGGAACGGATGATCGAGTTCATGCAGAGTCTGGGCGCGGGTACGTTCCAGCCACATGCCGATGGCGACCTAGAGTGATGGCATGGGTAGTGGAGCGCACACGGTAGCGGTGATCGGCGCCGGCAAGATGGGCGAGACCATGCTCTCCGGCCTGCTACGCGCGGGCTGGCCGGCGAGCCAGTTGATCGCGACCGTACGGCGGGAGGAGCGGGCCGCGCAGCTGCGCGACCGGTACGGCATCCGGGTGCTGCCCAACGAGGACGCGGTGACGCTCGCCGAGGTGCTGGTGATCGCGGTGAAGCCACAGGACGCGCCGGTGCTGATGGACGAGCTGGGCCCGAAGATCCCCGCCGACAAGGTGGTGATCTCCAGCTGCGCCGGCCTGCCGACGGCGTTCTTTGAGAAGCGGCTGGCGCCCGGCACCCCGGTGGTACGGGTGATGCCGAACACCCCGGCGTTGGTGGACGAGGCGATGACCGCGATCTCGGCCGGCAGCCACGCCACCGCCGAGCACCTGGCCCTCGCCGAGGAGATGTTCACCCCGTTGGGGCGTACGATCCGGCTCCCGGAGGCGCAACAGGACGCGGTGACCGCGCTGTCCGGGTCGGGGCCGGCGTACATCTACTACCTGGTGGAGGCGATGACCGACGCCGGGATCCTGCTGGGGCTGCCGCGTCAGGTGGCGCACGACCTGATCGTGCAGACCGTGATCGGCTCGGCGGTGATGCTGCGCGACACCGGCGAGCACCCGGTGGTGCTGCGCGAGGCGGTCACCTCACCCGCGGGCACCACGATCAACGCGGTGCGGGAGCTGGAGCGGCACCGGGTCCGCGCCGCCCTGCTCGACGCCCTGCAGGCGGCCCGGGACCGCGGCCGCGAGATCGCCGCCGAGTACTCCTGAACGTCCGAGCCCTCCTGACCGGGCCGGATATTCGGTGCGCTGCCGCCTCTTCCCTTTTGTGGCCTACCGCCCGTAGCCTGGTAACTGCTAGTAGTTGCCAAGCTACGGAAGGGAATCACGTCATGCGACGCACGGCCGTACCCCTCGCTCTGGCCGCACTCGCCCTTCTCGTCGCGACGCCCGCGTACGGGTTCGCGCACGACCGCGTCACCCAGCCCTGGCTGCACACCGCTCTGGACGTACTGAGCCTGGCGGTGGTCACCGCGCCGCTGTGGACCGCGTACCTGTGGGGTGGTCGGCGCCGTGGCCTGCTGGTCGCGCTGGTAGCGGTGGTGCAGCTACCGGTGGCGGTGGTCGCCTTCACGCCGATCCTGGCTCCCGTGCCGCACGCGCTGGCGCTGACCGCCGCGCTGCTGCTCACCACGGGCGCGATCCTGGCGGTACGCCACACCGCGGTATCCACCACCGAACCGGTCAGCTAGCCGAACCTCCGCAAGCCGAACCTCCGCAGGTCCCATGATCAACGGTCCGGCCATGCCGTCATGACAGCATGGACGGACCGTTGATCATGGTGGGCCGCACGGATGGCGCGCGCGTGGCGGGTCAGCCTGGGTGTACCTCGACGCCGGTGATTCCGGTGGCGTCGGTGAGCACCCGTACCTCTGGGCAGCCGTGGCGGGGCCTCGCCCATACCCCGTCGGGGCGGCGTACCGCGGTGAAGCGGCAGTGCTCCTCACCGACGTACCCCCAGGACATGAACACCTCGCGTCCGGCGTAGCTGTAGACGCCCACGGACTCCCGGTCCCGCCGGTAGAACGCGCCGCGTAGTCCCGGCACCGCCGCGCCGTCGAAGTCGATGTCCTCAATCACCTTGTGTAGCCGGAATGTCCGCAGGTCAGGGAAGTTGGGCCTCACATCCGGTTACAACGAGTGATGATCTTCGTAGCTACGGGTGCCTCGCTCTCCGCTTCCCGAGTGACGGGACGGGAGACCTCGGGCGGTAAAGCGGTAGCCGTCGCCCGTAGCATGTAGCCGTGAATACCGGGCGCCTCGAATGGCACAAGTTCCGCAACCCGGGTCTGCTGCTGAGCCGACCAGTCACCGACCCGCGCGAGGCCGAGCAGTACGGCCTGGATCGCTGGCGTGAGCTGCCGCGCGCCCAGACCCCTCCCTGGCCCGACCAGACCGTCGTCGACGAGGTGTACGGCCTGATGCAGTCGGTGCCGCCGATCGTCGCTCCGTACGAGGTCGACATGCTGCGGGAGCGGCTCGCGCTGGTCTGCGAGGGGCAGGCATTTCTGCTGCAGGGCGGCGACTGCGCGGAGACCTTCGCCGACAACACCGACGCCCACCTGCTGGCCAACTCGCGCACCTTGCTGCAGATGGCGGTGGTGCTGACGTACGGCGCCAGCCTGCCGGTGGTCAAGGTGTCGCGGGTGGCCGGTCAGTACACCAAGCCGCGCTCGGCGGCCACCGACGCGCTGGGGCTCCCGGTCTACCGCGGCGACATGATCAACTCGTTGGAGCCGACCCCCGAGGCGCGGGTCGCCGATCCGCAGCGGATGATCCGGGCCTACGCCAACTCCTCCTCGGCGATGAACATGCTCCGGGCGTACCTGGCCGGCGGTATGGCCGACCTGCGCGCCGTACACGTGTGGAACAAGGACTTCGTCCGCGCCTCCGCCGCGGGGGAGCGGTACGAGGCGATCGCCCGTGAGATCGACCGCGCCCTCGGCTTCATGGCCGCCTGTGGCGTCGACGACGACGCGCTGCACGGCGTCACGCTCTACTGCAGCCACGAGGCGCTCGCCCTGGAGTACGACCGCGCGCTGACCCGGGTGGTCGGCGAGAAGGCGTACGGGCTCTCCGGGCACTACCTGTGGATCGGGGACCGGACCCGCCAGCTCGACGGCGCCCACGTCGACTTCATGTCCCGGATCGCCAACCCGATCGGGGTCAAGCTGGGGCCGTCCAGCACTCCGGAGACCGCGCTGGAGCTGTGCGAGAAGCTCAACCCCGACAATGTGCCGGGCCGGCTCACCCTGGTCAGCCGGATGGGCAACCAGAAGGTACGCGACGCGCTCCCCCCGATCGTGGAGAA
Organism: Micromonosporaceae bacterium; assembly: GCA_050701695.1. Lineage (GTDB taxonomy): Bacteria > Actinomycetota > Actinomycetes > Mycobacteriales > Micromonosporaceae > WHSM01. The sequence goes on along the minus strand of JBOGDE010000027.1, from coordinate 21,646 downwards.
GGTGAGCGCCGCGGGCCACAAGGTGGTCTGGCAGTGCGACCCGATGCACGGCAACACCGTGGAGTCCTCCAACGGCTACAAGACCCGGCACTTCGACCGGATCGTCGACGAGGTGCTCGGCTACTTCGATGTGCACAAGCAGCTCGGCACCCACCCGGGCGGCCTGCACGTGGAGCTGACCGGTGAGGACGTCACCGAGTGTCTCGGCGGCCCGCAGGACCTGGAGGACCACCACCTTCCCGGCCGGTACGAGACCGCCTGCGACCCCCGGCTGAACACCCAGCAGTCCCTCGAGCTGGCCTTCCTGGTCGCCGAGATGCTGCGAGGCTGACGGCATGGTCGGCGGGGTCTCGGCGGCCGGCGACGGCTCCTCGGCCGGGCCTGTCGACCTGCGTTCGGACACCGTCACCCGCCCCACCGCCGGGATGCGGCAGGCGATCGCCGAGGCGGAGGTCGGGGACGACGTGTACGGCGAGGACCCGACCGTCAACGCACTGGAAGCCGAGGTTGCGGCGCTGTTCGGGCACGAGGCCGCGCTGTTCACCCCGACCGGCTCGATGGCGAACCAGATCGCGATCCAGCTGCTGGTGCCGCGCGGCGATGAGCTGCTCGCCGACGCCGACGCCCACGTGGTGACGTACGAGGTCGGCGCGGCCGCCGCGCTCGCCGGGGTCTCCACCCGTACCTGGCCGGCACGGGGCGGGCTGCTCGACGTGGACGAGGTGGCCGGGTACCTGCGGCCGGACGGCTACCACGCCGTACCGACCCGGGCGGTCGCGGTGGAGCAGACCCACAACCGCGGCGGCGGTACGGTGCTCCCGGCCGACGCCCTGCGCCGGCTGCGCTCGCTCGCCGACGACCACGGGCTGCTGCTGCACTGCGATGGAGCCCGGATCTGGCACGCGCACGTCGCCGACGCGGTGCCGCTGGCCGAGTACGGCCGGCTATTCGACACCCTTTCGGTGTGTCTGTCGAAGGGGCTCGGCGCTCCGGCCGGCTCGCTCGTGATCGGCTCGGCAGAGCGGATCGCGCAGGGTCGTACCGTCCGCAAGCGGCTCGGTGGTGGCATGCGGCAGGCCGGGATCCTGGCCGCCGCCGGCCGGTACGCGCTGCGCCACCACCTCACCCGGCTCGCCGAGGATCATCACCGCGCTCGCCAGCTCGCCGAGGCCCTCGCCGGGTACGGCGTGGTGGACCCGCCCAGTGTGCGTACCAACATCGTGCCGCTGGATCTGAGCAAGTCCACGCTCGACAGCGCCGCGCTGGCGGCGGCGGCCGCGCGGGCGGGGGTGCGGATCAGTGTGCTCGGCCCCCGGTTCGTGCGGCTGGTGACCCACTACGACGTGGACGACGTCGGTGTCGAGCGGGCGATCGGCGTACTGTCCGCGGCCCTGGACGGCTGAGCCTCGTTAACCGGGGTTGTCACCGCCCGATCTGACACGTGACGTGAGTAGTGACGTACTCTGTGTGAGAATTTTGACGGGTTTGTCACCCTTTTGGTGGTCGCAACGCCCAAAGTACTGAAGATCCCCGCTGAGACCCCCCGTTCTTAGTACTATCCCCGCACTTGGTGGTGTGATCGTCAATAGGGGACAACCAACCCCGGATCGCACATCTCATCCATTGACTTCGGAGGCGTTAATGGTGCACGACGGTGCACACGCGGGCCGGGCAGTGGTGCGGCGTACCAGGATCGAAGAGTGGACCAAACGGCCCAAGTGGTTGCCGTTGCTGCTGAGTCTGCTGCTCGTCCCCCTGTTGCTCGCGCTGCTGGTGCTGGTCTTCAGTGGACAATCGATCGAGGACAAGCTGACCGCCGCCTCGACCTCGGAACTCGACAAGGCGGGTATCAGCGGCGCGACGGTCGCATTCGACGGCCGTGACGCCACCCTGTCCGGAGTCCCGGAAGGGCAGGAGGACCAAGCCCTCGACGCGGTACGGGGAGTCGACGGCGTACGTACGGCGAAGCTTGCCGGTGGTGGCGGTGACGGGGAGCAGCCGCAGCCCACGACGCCGGCGGAGGCGGGCAAGCTCGACATTGGCCTGGAGGACGGCAAGGTCGTGCTCTCGGGCACGGTGCCCGACGAGGAGACCAGGCAGCAGGTGCTCGACGCCGCCAAGGAGAACGCGGGTGGCAAGGAGGTCGTCGACGAGCTGACGGTCTCCGAGGGCGCCACGCTGCCGGGCGACGCGGCGGACACGGGGAAGCTGGTGGCCGCGCTCGACCCGGGCAAGCCGGGTGACCGCAGCGTCAACTGGAGCGGCGACGGCGTGTCCCTCACCGGCGCGGTCCCGGACGAGGACACCCGCAAGGCCGTGGCCGACGGCGTCGCCGCGGCGCTGCCGGACGCCACGGTCGACGACCAGATGACCGTCGACGACAGCGGGGAGCAGGCCAAGAAGGACCTTCAGACCAAGATCGACGCGTACCTGAAGGCTCACCCGATCAGCTTCGAGCCGGACTCGGCGATCCTGACCACCGAGGGTGCCGCGACCGTGAAGCACATCGCCGGCCTGCTCAAGGAGGTGCCGGACGCCACGATCCTGGTCGAGGGTCACACCGCGAAGGTTCCCGGTGTCAGCGCGCAGGTCAACCAGAAGCTCAGCCGGTCCCGTGCGAACACCGTCACGAAGGCACTGGTCGACCAGGGCATCACCGCTACGAACATCACCGCCAAGGGTTACGGCGACTCCGGTCCGAACCCCGGCCGGCGCGTCGACATCAAGGTCCAGTGAGGGGACATAGATCATGAAGTGGCTGTTTTTCGAAGTATGGCTCTACTGCTTGCTGGCCTTCCTGCTCGGCGCATTCCTGATGTGGCTGTTCACCAAGCGTGTCAAGACCAAGGAGCACACCACCGAGGAGCGGACCGGTGCTGAGGCCGGTGGCGACTCGACCGCCAAACTGGCCGCGGCCGGTGCAGTCGGCGCCGGGGCCGGCGCGGTAGGCGGTGCGGTGGCGGCTCGGGGCCGGCACGCCGCCGAGGCCGACGTGGACGCCCCTGACGTGGATGTGGACGCGCCAGATGTCGAGGCACCCAAGCTGGCCGGCGACCTGCCCGCCGCCGATGTGGACGCGCCGAGTGTCGACGTGGACGCCCCGAAGGCCGATCTGGACGCGCCGAGTGTCGATGTGGACGCCCCGAAGGCCGATCTCGATGCCCCGAGTGTGGACTTGGACGCGCCGAAGCTCGGCGGTGACCTGGAAGCTCCCAGCGTCGACGTAGACGCCCCGAGTGTCGACCTGGATGCCCCGAAGGCGGACCTGGACGCGCCGAGCGTGGACGTGGACACACCGAGCGTGGACGTCGACGCGCCGAGCGCGGATCTGGACGCACCGTCAGTTGACGCGTCGGTGGAGACCCCGAGCTTCGCGGGTGACCTGCCGTCGGCGGATGTGGACGCGCCCAAACTGGCCGGTGACGTGGACGCACCCCGGTTCGGTGGCGGCCTCGACACCCCGTCGGTCGACGTGGACGCTCCCAGCGTGGACGTGGACGCGCCGAGCGTGGACGCGGATGCGCCGAGTGCGGAGGCTCCGACCCTGACCGCTGCGGCGCCGGGTGCCGGGCTGGACGGCCCGGACGTCGAGGCGCCGTCGGCGTCGGGTGGTCTGGACGTCGACAGCCCGGATCTCGGGAGTGCCGACGTTGACGCGCCCTCCGTTGGTAGCGGTGAGCTGGCCGGCGCCGGCGCCGGTGCCGTCGGCGGTGCGGCGGCCGGCGGGCTCGCGCTCGCCGGTGGTTCGCTGGGTGGTGACGGTGCCAGCGCGACGGTGGAGACGCCCAGCGCGACGGTGGAGACGCCCGAGGCCGACACCACCGCTACGTCGGGTTCGCTCTTCGAGCCGGCGGCACCTGCTGAAGGGGCCGCTCCGCACGGCCCCGGATCGGCGAAGCCGCTGGCCGGCGGTGCCGCACCGTCGAGCGAGTACACCATCAAGGGCAACGCGGACTCGATGATCTACCACAGCCCGGCCAGCCCGTACTACGGGCGGACCATCGCCGAGGTGTGGTTCCGTACCGAGGAAGACGCTCAGGCTGCCGGTTTCCGGCGCTGGGAGGGTCTGAAGTCGGCCCCGAAGATCAAGCCGCACCCGACGTTCGGCGCCAAGGCGGCGTTGCCGCTGACCGGCGGCGGCGCTCCGGGTGGCGAGTTCAAGATCAAGGGGAACGAGGACTCGATGCTCTACCACACCACGGAGAGCCCGTACTACGGGCGAACTGTCGCTGAGGTGTGGTTCCGCAACGAGGCCGACGCCGAGGCGGCCGGATTCACCGCCTGGAACCAGCGCCGCACCAGGTAGCACCCAACACGGAGGGGCGCTGCCGACCCGGCAGCGCCCCTTCGGGTACGCCGGCACATGTGTTTATTGACGGATTTCGCCATCTCGGCAGCCGCACCGCGGCGCGGCCCACGACAGGCGCGGCGACCAGACAGCCGAGTACGGCGACGAAGTGGGCACGTCGCGTGGTCAGGGTGGACGCCACGGGGCACGGCAGCACCCGCCCGCACGAGCACATCTCTGCGTGCGGGGTGTGGCAGGCGAGGATGACATCGGCGGTACGGATCCGCTCGCGGGCGTACGCGGCGCACTGTGCGGACGACAGCGCGGTCATGGGTGATTCCGCCGTACCACGACTGTCCGGCCGGTACCCCGGTCGCACTGCAACGTCAGCGTCGGTCCGTCTGCCGGCAGCGACCGCCCCTCGTACACCGCCTCCTGGATCGTGATCCAGATTGCCCGCGCGGTCACCACGTCGAGCGTGAGCGAAGCACCTTCCGGCGCCCTCAAAGTGATCGTCCCCGCCTGTCGATCCACGGTCGTGGAAAGCACCGGTGGCCCACCGATCGACGGTCGTACCTGGTACGTGTGGGTGCGCTGGTTGCCCATGATCGAGCTGTCTCCGTTCCACAGTGTGTTCGCTGATTCGCGTAACCTGCACACAACCGTCGGTAGCGGATCCACACCAGCGCACGATCGCCGCAGCGTCGCCTCACCGTTGCCGCAACTGATGGCCTGATCAGCGGAAATACAGCTCGCGGCACCCGGGAGCCACCGAAGGAGACCTGTGCCTGCCACCTCAGGGCCCCGTCGCGTCGTCGTGTTCGGACTCGGCGGCACCATCGCGATGGCCCGCAGCGAAGCTGGCGGTGTCGGGCTGGCCCTGTCAGCCGCGGATCTCGTCGGGGCGGTACCCGGCCTTGCCGAAGTCGGAGTAGATCTTGAAGCTGTCGACTTCTGCCGCATGCCGGGTGCGTCGTTGGACTTCCCCGACCTGGCGGCGCTCGGCGAGGAGATCGACAGAGCTGTGAACTCCCGGGCCGGCGGGATCGTGGTCATCCAGGGCACCGACACACTTGAGGAGACCGCGTACCTGATCGACCTGCACTACACCGGGGAGCAACCGGTCGTCTTCACCGGCGCGATGCGCAACCCCACCATGGCCGGCGCTGATGGCCCGGCCAACCTGCTGGCTGCGGTGCGGACCGCCGCTAGTGACCTGGCAAAGGGCCTGGGTGTACTTGTCGTCCTCGCGGACGAGGTCCACGCGGCACGTCGTGTCCGCAAGACTCACACCAGCAGTGGCGCCACCTTCCAGTCACCGAACGGTGGACCGGTCGGTTACCTGTCCGAAGGCCGATTCTGTCTGTTGAATCGACTGACGGACCGATTGGCGGTACCGCGAGCCGGGTCGGCGTCGCCGCGCGTCGCGCTCGTCACGATCAGCCTCGGCGATCACGGTGAACTCCTCGACGGCCTCGCTCCCGGCGTCGACGGGTTGGTGGTAGCGGCGATGGGAGTCGGCCATGTGCCCGAGCGCCTCGTCGGCAGACTGGAGGACCTCGCCAGCCGGATGCCGGTCGTACTCGCCTCACGTACCGGAGCCGGGGCGGTCGCCAGGTCAACGTACGGCTTCTCTGGATCAGAGACTGACCTGATCAAGCGGGCACTGATACCGGCCGGGTTCCTCGACCCGCTCAAGGCTCGGCTGCTGCTGCGAGCCGCCCTTGCGGCAGGCGCAGACACCCAGCGCATCGCCGACACCTTTGCTCTCGCAGGCGGCTACCAGACGACCGCGACGTGGCCATGGCCGGACCCTCCCACCGACAACGGAGTCCACTGATGCGCGATATGCCCAGCACCAGCACCGCCGCCACCCTCCGCACTCTCGACGGCGAACACCTCGCCGGCACGCTGGTGACACCGGCTGGTGGCCAAGCCGAGCGGGCAGTAGTGCTCGTGCACGGTGGTGGCGTCACCCGGGAGGAAGGCGGCTTCTTCACACGGCTGGCCGAAGGGCTCGGTACGGCTGGCGTCGCCTCCTTGCGTTACGACCTCCGGGGCCACGGGGAGAGCGACGGGATACCGCAAGAGATCACGCTCACGGTGCACCTCAACGATATTCACGTCGCCCTCGAGCATGTTCGTCAGCAGACCGGCGCCGAGACTGTCGGTTTGCTCGGTGCCAGCTTCGGCGGTGGCTTGGCAGCCTACTACGCCGCGAAGAGGCCAGAAGAGTTGACTCGGCTCGTGTTGCTCAATCCTCAGTTGAACTACAAAGACCGCTACATTGACCAGAAGTCACACTGGCATGGTGACCTCCTGGCCGATGATGCTGCCGATGAGATGGGGCAGCAGGGGTTCATTAACCATTCGCCAACCGTGAAGCATGGCCGGGCATTCCTGAACGAGGTGTTCTGGATTAGCCCGATCGGGGCGCTCGCTGAGATCGCAGCGCCGACATTGCTCGTGCACGGTACCAAGGACACCTTTGTGCCGATTGCAACCTCCCGCCAGGCAGACAAGCTGCTGAAGTGTGAACACCGGTTGGTGGAGATCGAGGACGCACAGCATGGTTTTGCCGTGCATGAAGACCCGCAATATCTCCACTCGCAGAGCCAGGCGTGGCAGTCTTTCGTCATTCAGGCGGTAGTGGAGTGGGTTACGGCCGCGTCATAACGGGGCGGCCCGCTATTCAGATAACTTGGGCGGATAGCGCCTCACGCAATTCTCGTGGGCCCGGCCGGCTGATCCACGGTCCAAGCGCGGTGAGCGCTCGGCCAAGCTCCCGCTCGGTTCGAGTCGAATTGGTCGCCTCGGCCAGTTGGATCGACCGCAATCCAACCACCGCCGAATCATCTGGCTCGCCAGCCAGCGCCAGGGCTGAGGCTTGGCGGGCGAGGAGGTAGCCACGGTCGCGACGCGACAGGCAGTTGGTAGTCAGTACCTCGTTGTAGAGGTCGGCCGCGCGCCTGGGTTGCCCGGCCTCGATGTAGCAGCTGGCACTACGTAGCGTCCAGATGCTGTCGTCATAGCCAGAGCCCAGCTCGTCCGGTTCAGCATCAGTCTGTTCGGCCCGGGCAAGCAGTACTCGGGCGTCGTCAAGCTTGCGCTTGATGAGGTCAACAGGCTCTCCAACCATGGCCAGCCCACGGGCTTCCTGCTGCGTCACTTCGGCTTTGACGCGATCTGGCAACCGCCACGGGCCGTCCAGTGCTGATTGCGCCAACGTGAGCATCTGGACGGCCTGGCGAGAGTCGTATGCCATCTGTGATTTCCGGAGCAGGATATATCCTTGCACAGGCAAGTCGCCGGCTTCTTGCGCCCATTCCGTCGCTTGGCTGTACCAGAGCGCAGCTGCGGCAAGATCGCCGCTGTCGCGGAATAGCCAGCCGGCGAACTCGGCTCCAAGGGCGCCGACCGTCAGCAGCTCACGGCGCACACCCGGCGTCACCTCACGACCTTGCTTGTTGATGGCGCCCAGTAGCCCCAGCACGACCGGCAATACGTTCTTCGGACCAAGCTGGCCATCGTCGGCCATGCACACTGTGAGCTTGCGGCGAAAGTACGTCACTACCGAGCCGTCGAAGTAGCGCCGAGCATCTGTGAGGGCGATAGCCAGGTGTCGTCGGTCGTCGGCGTTGAGCACGGTGAATGGTGCAGTGCCACTGTCAAAGCCTGGCCCGGCGGAATGCTGCTGGTCCGGCGGCTCCTGCAGCAACTCGATCAGCGTCGCCCGTGACAGCCTGAGTGTGTTGCCGAGTTTGGGCCAGCACCAGGCCTGGGGCGTGGCGTGGCCGGATTCCCAACGCTGGACAGTGGAGCGCTCGACGTTCATGCGTTCGTCGAGCATCTCTTGGGTCAGGCCAACTGACTTGCGGGCCGCCGCCAGACCAGGACGTCGCCTCGCCATCTCGGTGATCTCCCGCCTGCCGGACTTGGCATGGGTTCACGACCGGTGATCGCGCCGGTACATCATCGTATGACGCGTCTGTCCGCGCTCCGTACACCCGAAGTCTTCTACCACGAGCTCATGGGTCGATGCGGTGTGGACGCGCACGACAATGGGGCGCTGCCACCAGGCAGCGCCCTCTGCTGTCTCGGGTCCGTCAGCCGGGGGAGGGGTGCTCGGTGACGTTCTGCAGGTAGAGCTGCTCGCCGAGCTTCTCGATCAGGTCGAGCTGGGTCTCCAGGTAGTCGACGTGGTGTTCCTCGTCGGCGAGGATGTCCTCGAAGATCCGCGCCGAGGTGACGTCCCCGATCGAGCGCATGTACTCGATACCGTTGCGCAGCCGCTCGACGGCCTCGACCTCGATCTTCATGTCACAGTCGAACTGCTCCTTGACCGTCTCGCCGATCCGCAGCGCGAACAGCTTCTGGTAGTTGGGCAGGCCTTCCAGGAACAGGATCCGGTCGGTGAGCACCTCGGCGTGGCGCATCTCGTCGATCGACTCCGCCTTGGTGTGGGCGGCCAGCTTCGTGTAGCCCCAGTTCTCCTGCATCTTGGCGTGCAGGAAGTACTGGTTGATCGCGGTGAGTTCCGCGGTGAGCTGCTCGTTGAGGAACTCGATGACGCGCGCGTCGCCCTGCATGGTCCACTGCCCCCTCGCTGTGTCGTGGGGGTCAGCGTAGTCCCGGGTCGTCCGATTAGCGGCTCAATGCGGCGAACGTGTCGCGCCGCCGCGCCCCTGGTTCGTCGATCAGCTCGCAGATCCGGTCCAGGCAGGTGCCGCAGCCGGTGCCGGCGCCGCAGGCGTTGCCGACAGCCTCCTCGGTGCAGGCGCCGCTGTGGATCGCGGAGCGTACTTCGCGCTCCGCGACGCGGGCACAGATGCACACGTACACCGGTCAGGGTCCTCTCATGGGTAAGCCTTGCCTTAGCAAGGTTTGCCTAACCTGGTCCACGATCACAAGAGGCTGTGGCGCCCGTCACACTTGCGCGGGCGTCAGCGAGCGCAGCGTTGCCAGGTCGGCGGCGTGTCCGGCACCGTCGGCCTTCGTCGGCGTCTCCACCAGCACCGGTACGCCGGCGGTCGCTGGATGCGCCAGCAGCTCGGCGAACCCGGTGGTGCCGATCTGGCCGGCGCCGATGTTCTCGTGCCGGTCCCGGGTGGAGCCGACACCGTCCCTGGAGTCGTTGGCGTGCACCAGCGCCAGCCGGTCGGCGCCCACGGTGGCCACCAGGGCGTCCAGCGTCGCGCCCATCCCGCCCGGTACGGCGAGGTCGTGACCGGCGGCGTACGCGTGGCAGGTGTCCAGGCAGACCCGCAGCCACGGGTGGAAGTCGACCGTCTCCAGGTACGGGCCGAGCGCCTGCACCGTGGCGGCCAGCGACCGTCCACCGCCGGCGCTGGGTTCGACCAGCAGCGGCGGCCAGCCCCGCTCGGCGGTGATGTCGAGCAGCGGCCTCAGCCGCGAACCCACCTGCCGCAGGGCGGCGGTGTAGAAGTCCTCCCGTACCGCGCTGCCGGCGTGGAACACCACCCCGGACGCGCCGATCTCCGCGCCCCGGCGCAGCGCGTGCTCCAGGTTGAGCACGGACTGGTCCACCGTCGCCGGGGTGGGGGATCCCAGATTGATCAGCAGTGTGGCGTGCACGTACGCCGGGATGTCGCGCTCCGCGCAGCCGGCGCGGAACGCCTCGTCCTGCGCCGGGTCGCCGGTCGACAGCGCCCAGCCCCGCGGGTTGGAGACGAACACCTGCAGACACCGCGCACCGGTACGGTCGACGTACGGTAGCGCCGAGCGCGCCAGACCTCCCGCGGCCGGTGCCTGGACTCCGAACCGCCGCACCGGCTACGTGACCACCAGGGTGACAGTGCTGCCCTTGTCGGCCTTCTCGCCGCCCTCCGGGCTCTGCCGCTCCACCCGGTCTTCGCTGGACGGGAAGTCGTACACGTCGACCTTGAAGCCGGCCTTCTCGAGGACCTTCTTCGCCTCCTCGAGCGACTTGTCGGTCACGTCGGGCACCTCGACCTGGGGTGGGCCGTCGCTGACCACCAGCGTGACCGTGGCGGCGTCGCTGACGCCGGTGCCGGCTTTGGGATCCTGGCGGATCACGTGGTCGCGCTCCACCTCGGTGCTGTGCTCCCGTTTGATCGTGACGACCAGGCCGAGCTCCTCCAGCTCCTCCTCGGCGTCGTCCACCTCGTCGCCTACCACGTCGGGCACCTTGATCGGAGCTTCGCCCTTGCTCACCACCAGGGTCACGGGGGTGTTCGGTTTCACCACGGTGCCGGGTTTGGGGCTCACCGCGATCACGGAGTTCTGCGGCACCGAATCGCTGTAGCGCTCGGTGAGCTTGACCCGCAGCTTGCGATCTTCCAGCTTCTTCTTGGCGTCGGTGAGCTCGTCACCCACCACGTCCGGGACCTGGTAGCGCTCCTTGCCCAGAGAGAGGGTCAGGGTGATCGTGGACCCCTTGACGATCCGGTCCTTCGGCCCCGGATGCTGCTCCAGGACGACGTCTTTCGGGACCTTCTCGCTGTACTTCCCCTCGTCGTACGCCAGCTCGAACCCCAGCCGGGACGCGGTCGCCTGCGCCTGTTGCTTCGACATGGTCAGCAGCGACGGGGTGTCGGTGTAACGGCCGGCGCCAAGCCACCAGCCGCCCAGCGCGGCCAGCATCCCCAGTACCACCACCATCGCGGCGATCACCAGGCCGGTACGCCGGTGCGGCAGCTGCCGCACCGGGAGTGGCTCGTAGTCCTCGACCTCGGTACGCGGGATCGCCACCGTGGCCTGCCCCACCGGCCGCGCCGTCGCCCGCGCCGTGGTGGTCTCGTGGAGCCGTTTGCGGGCGACGGCCAGCTCGCCCAGGAACGCGGCGGCATCGCTCGGGCGGCGGGCCGGGTCCCGCCGGGTGGCGCGTACCACCAGATCGTCCAGCGCTGCCGGGATCCCCGGCACGTACGTCGACGGCGGCGGAACGTCGCGCTCCACGTGCTGGTACGCCACGTCGACGGAGCGTTCCCCGACGTACGGCACCCGGCCGGTGAGCATCTCGAACAGCACGATGCCGGCGGAGTAGACGTCCACCCGGGCGTCGGCGCGGCCCTCGGAGACCAGCTCGGGCGCCACGTACGCCACCGTCGCCATCAGTTGCCCATCGGGATCCTGGCTGCTGGCCTCGACCGCGTGCGCCAGCCCGAAGTCGGCCACCTTCACGGTGCCGCCGTCGTCACCGATCAGCACGTTCTCCGGCTTCACGTCGCGGTGCACCAGCCCTGCCCGGTGCGCGGCCGCGAGCGCCGCCAGCAGCGACTCGGCCACCGCTGCCGCTTCGGCCACCGGCAGTCGCCGGCGCTGCCCCAGCAGCTCGCGCAGCGTGCGGCCGCGGACGTACTCCATCACCAGATACGGCAGCCCGGAGTGCACGCCGGTGTCGTACACCGCCACCACGTTGGGGTGGGTGAGCTGGGCGATCGTCTTCGCTTCGAGATCGAAGGTACGGCGGGACGCGGCGTTGCCGGCGTACTCCGGTTTGATCACCTTGACCGCGACCACCCGGTCCAGCCGTTCGTCCACGGCGTGGTAGACGGTCGCCATGCCACCGACGGCGATCCGCCCGCGGATGCGGTAGCGGCCGTCGAACAGGGCGCCGAGCAGCGGGTCGGCGACAGTGGTGTCCATCGGTAGCGAGTGTACGGTGATCGGACATCGAACATGTCGCATGCCGGGCGGGAACCCCCGCCACGGGTGTACCGGTGGCCGCCCTCAGCCGGTGGCGGCGCTACCGGCAGACCAGCAGCCCGACGTGGCTGGTGAACCGGTACCCGTCCTGCCCGGCGACACTGTCGGCGACCCGCCGCAACACCGCGTCGAACGGCACCCGGTGCGCGTACAGCTCGCGGATCGACGCGAAGAACCCCATCAGCTCGGTGACGTCGGGCACCACGACCTCACCGCGGAAGTCGATCCGCTCCACGTCGGTGAAGTGTCGCCGGGCGAGCCGCTCGCCGTCCTCCAGGGTGAACCGGTCCAGCTCGTCCCAGCCGACGGGTTCTCCGGTGACCTGCGCTGTCGCCTGTCGGAACAGTCCGGCCAGCTCCGGTCGCAGCTCGCGTGGCCGGCCGGTGTAGACCCCGGGACCGCAGCCGACGTCGAGCACGGCGCCGTTCACGCCGTCGAGGTGCCGCAACACCTCGTGGCTGAGGTCCAGTGGTGGCTGGCGGTGCCGGTAGATCGAGCGCCGTGCCTCCAGGTTGTCCCGGGTGGCGTACTGGCTGGTGATCTGTTCCTGGCGGGTGAGCATGTGTCCGGAGGGTACGTCAGCCTGCTCTGCGGGGCGTGTCAGTCCCGGTACGCGGTCTCAGGCCAGACAGCAAAGGGCGCCACCCGGGTCCGGGTGACGCCCCACTGGTCGTGCTGTCAGTCGCCTGATGGTGAGGCGGAGTTGCTCGTGGGTGGCGAGGCGGTCGCCGACGGCGATGGTGACACCGACGGTGACGGGCTGTGCGACGGGGATGCCGACGGTGACGCCGACGGCGAGGTCGGGGTCGGCACCGGTGGCGTGCTGCGGGCCGGTGGTGTCTGGCTCGGTGGCGACGCCTGCGGCGAGTCGGAGGACGGGTCTGACGGCGAGGCCGAAGAGCTCGCCGGCGTGGGGGACACGCCGTGGGATTCGGCGACGCTGCCGACCCCGGACAGGCCTGGGGCGTCCGCGCCGTCCGGTACGTCATCCACTGCGCTGTGGGCGCTCGGGGTGCGGTCCGCGGGTGCGTCGTCCATTGCCTTGACCACCGCGACCGCGGTGCCTAGACCACCGGCCACCACGGCGGTGAGCAGCCCGGCGGCGATCACCAACCGCCGGGTCGGGCGGCCGCGGCGGGTGCGGAGCAGGCCGAGGTCGTATCCGATGGAACGTACGGCTCCGGCCGCCTCTCGGCACATGCTCTGCCAGAGGCTCACAGGTAATCCCTTCCAGCGCCGCGACCGAGGGGTGGTGGATCCGGCGCTCAGTTCATTCCGCCCTGTTCCGGCGTGAGCCAGGCCAGGACGATCAGGAGAACGGACTGGAGGGCGATGAGGAGTGCGAGCAGTACCGCTGCGCCGCCCAGGTAACGCGGCCAGCGCAACGGCGAACCGATCGAACGCAGCATCGCGGCAAGACCGAGCGATGCGGCGACGATCGCGAACCCCAGTGCGATCAGCCCGACGATCCGTACGTGGTACGCCGGGCCGTTCGTGGGGTCGAGTTGGACGAGATAGGGGAGTGACTCGGGGATCATGCCGCCGAGCAGGCCGGTGAGCGCGAACACGAACGCGGCCAGCGCCAGCGACGGGGCGGAGAAGATCGCGGAGAACAGCGCGACGTCGTCGTACTCGTCGGCCCATTCCTCGTCGTCGAGCTCCGCGTCGTCATAGTGGTGCGGGTCGTCATGGTGGGGGTCGTCATGGTGCGGGTCGGAGATGTGGGGCTCGGCAGGGTAGCCGGCGGCCGGCACCAGGTCGCCGGACGGCGAGGTCGCCGTCCAGTCGCTCTCCCGGCTCCACTCGTCGGTACGGGTGTCCAGCGGCTCGCCGGGGGTGCTGGTCCGGCTCTGGGCCGGCACGGCGGCCGTACCGAACGCGGTGTCCTCCGCGTCGCCGAGCGCCGGGGCGGCGTCGGCTTCGGTCGCGGGCTCCGGCGTATCCGCCACCGCGGCCTGGTCGGCCACGGTGTCGGTGTCGGCGGAGTCGGCCGCCGGCTCTACAGCGGTGTCCGGGTTGTCGTCGGGTGCCGGTGACGACGTCGCGTCGTCGCCGGAACTGGATGTGGCCGGGTCGGGCCCGGAGCTCTTCTTCGCCTCGTCTGCAGGGGAGTCCACCACGTCATCCACCGAGTTCGCCTCGTCGGTCGGGAAGGTGCCCGCGAAGCCGCCGGCCGGCTCGACAGGTGCGCCCGAAACCCTCCCGGAGGGGGATTTCCGGGACGCGGCACCTTCGCTCATCAGCCGCACCCTAGACCCTTTCGAGTGTCGGTGGTGTGCGCGGCCCCCTCCGTGGCAGTGTGAGGACGTGAGCGAAAGATCAGACGAAGCGCCGGAGTTGCCGTCCGGGTGGTTGACGTTGCCGGAAGTGGCCGAACGGCTGGAGGTACGCGTCACCCGGGTACGCCAGATGGTGCGAGACGGTGCCCTGCTGGCGGTCCGGCACGACGGCGTCCTGGCCGTACCCGCCGAGCTGATGGCGAACGACAACGTACTCAAACACCTCCCCGGAATCCTCACCGTGCTGCGAGACGCTGGGTACAACGACGAAGAGGCATTGAGGTGGCTGTACGCAGCCGATGATTCACTCCCTGGAGTGCCCGCCGTGGCGTTGGCAGGCCCGTTGGCCACCGAAGTGAAGCGGCGCGCGCAGGCGCTCGGATTCTAGAGAGCAGCGTCCCGATGTGACCCGGATCACCAGGTCCGGGTACTGGTCCCACAAATGTCGGGTTACGGCACGGGTGACCGGACGTGTCAGCGGGCTTGCGACGGCGTACCGGGTCTGCGCACACTGTCCCACCTGGCGCGCCGGGGGGTGAAGGGGGAAGCGGCCGCGCGGTGGCGTATCCACGCCTGTCGCGGCCGCTGGTGAGCGTCGGAGAGGGGGCACCGCGGGATGGACGCCTGGCGTCGTGCGATCGGCCGTACGTCGGTGGCGCTGCTGCTGGCAGTGTGCGCGGCGCTGTCCGTGGCCGGCTGCGACATCGCGCCCCCGTCCACCGCGGCGCCCTCTACGGCGCCCTCCACGGCGGGTACGCCCCGCTCGGAGCTGCCGGAGGTGCCGGTCGCCGAGCTGCCCGCCGAGGCGCGCGAGGTGCTCGACACGATCGAACGCGGCGGGCCGTACGACTACCCGCAGGACGACGGAGTGTTCGGCAACCGGGAGGGCCTGCTGCCGGACCGCTACCGCGGCTACTACCGCGAGTACACGGTGCCGACGCCGGGGGAGTCCGACCGCGGGGCGCGGCGGCTCGTCGCCGGGGCGGGCGGCGATGTTTACTACACCGCCGACCATTACCGCAGCTTCCGGCAGGTGCGGCTGTGACGCGCGCAGGTGCGGCTGTGACGCGCGCTGGCCACGGGGGAGGGACACCATGAGTCACGGGGGAGGGACGCCATGAGTACGGCCCGCGCGCGGTTGAACGCGCTGCTGCGGGGGACCCCGCCGCCGGGGATCTACCGCTGGACCTCCCGGGCGCATCCGGCCGCGATGCGGCGTGAGCTGGCCGCGGTCGACTGGGGTTGCCACCTGCTGGACGGGCGTACGGTGCGCGACCGGGCCCGGTTCTTCGACGCGTGCGCCGAGACGCTGCGCCTGCCGGCGTGGTTCGGTGGCAACTTCGACGCGCTCGCCGACTGCCTGGCGGACCTGTCGTGGCTGTCCGGTCAGGGCCAGGTGCTGCTCTGGCAGCAGTACGGCGTGTTCGCCGACCACGACCCCGAGGGCTGGGACACCGCGCGGGAGGTCTTCGCCGACGCGGCGGCCGCCCGGGTGCGTACCGGCCTGACCCCGCTGTACGTGCTGCTGCGCGGCAACGGCCCCACCGACGGCCTGGCCGCGATCTGAGCCGGCGCGGCCGGCCCGTCAGGTGGCGCGCTGACCCGTCAGGTGGCGCGCTGCACCGACGCGGTGGCCAGCTCGCGCAGCGCGGCGGCGGCCTCGCGCTGCAGCGGCACCGACTCCAGTGCGGTGAGTGCGATCGAGGTCAGCTCACTGATCCGCTTCTCGGTCCGCGCCAGCGCCCCGGTGTTGTTGATGATCTTCTGCAGCGTGACGACGCCGTCCTCGGTCAGCGCCGGATCGCCCAGCAGCTCCCGCAGCGTGGCCCGCTGCGGCGGGTTGGCCGCCTCGATCGCCGCCGCCACCAGATAGGTGCGCTTGCCCTCCCGCAGATCCCCGCCGGAGGGCTTGCCGGTCTGGGACGGGTCGCCGTACACACCGAGTACGTCGTCACGGAGCTGGAACGCCTCGCCGAGCGGCAGACCGTACCCGGAGAAGGCTTTCAACACCGAGTCGTCGGCGCCGGCGAGGGCACCGCCGAGCAGCACCGGACGCTCGACGGTGTATTTCGCGCTCTTGTAGCGGGCCACCTTGCCGGCCTGGGCCGCCGACTCGTCGCCGCGCGCCTGGGACAGCACGTCGAGGTACTGCCCGGCCATCACCTCGGTACGCATCGCGTCGTAGTACGGGCGCGCCGCCGCCAGCCGCTCGACCGGGAGCCCGGCGCCGTGGAACATCTCGTCAGACCACACGAGGCACAGGTCACCGAGCAGGATCGCCGCCGAGACCCCGAACAGCTCGGACTGCCCCGACCACCGGGCCGTGGCGTGGTGCCCGGCGAACCGGCGGTGTACGGCGGGCTCGCCGCGCCGGGTGTCGGAGGCGTCCATCACGTCGTCGTGGATCAGTGCCCCGGCGTGCAGCAGCTCCAGCGAGGCGATCGCGCTGATCAGCTCCCCGCCCGCGTCCGACCCGCAGGCCCGGTACGCCCAGTACGCGAACGCCGGGCGCAGCCGCTTGCCGCCGCCCAGCACGAAAGTCTCCAGCGCGTCGGCCACCGGCTCCAGTCCGTCGTCGATGGCGGTCAGCTCGGTGCGCCGTGCCGTCAGGAACGAGGCCAGCGCGGTCTGTAACCCGGTCCGTAAACCGTTGTCGATGGGCGCCACTCGTGGTGTCCTTCCCCTAGGCCCCCCAGTGACGTTAGCCGCCACGGGCGCCTGGCGGCTCGGTCGGGCGGGTGAGATCTTGCGTACGGTCTCCGCTTCTACCGCCGGGTAGAGTGCACACGTGACTACCGGTGAGCCTTCGACCATGCCGGGTAGACCCCCCTCGATCGGTCAGCTGATCCGCGAGCAGGGCCCCACGTTCTCGTTCGAGTTCTTCCCACCGAAGACTCCGGACGGGGAGCGGCTGCTGTGGCAGGCGATCCGGGAGCTGGAGGTGCTGGCGCCGTCGTTCGTCTCGGTGACCTACGGCGCCGGCGGCTCCAGCCGGGAGAAGACCGTCGAGGTCACCGAGCGGATCGCCACCGAGACCACGCTGCTGCCGCTGGCGCACTTCACCGCCGTCAACCACTCGATCGCGGAGCTGCGCAACCTGGTCGGCAACTACGCCGCGGTCGGGGTACGCAACATCATCGCGCTGCGCGGCGACCCGCCGGGCAACCCGCAGGGGGAGTGGATCAAGCACCCCGACGGCGTGGCGTACGCGTACCAGCTGGTCGAGCTGATCAAGCAGCTGGGCGACTTCTGCGTCGGGGTGGCGGCGTTCCCGGAGACCCACCCGCGCTCGCCGGACTTCGACACCGACGTACGGCATTTCGTCGCCAAGTGCCGGGCCGGCGCCGACTACGCGATCACCCAGTTCTTCTTCAACTGGCAGGACTGGGCGCGGTACCGCGACGCCGCGGAGGCGGCCGGCTGTGACGTACCGATCGTGCCGGGCGTGATGCCGGTGACGAACGTACGGCAGATCCAGCGGTTCGCCGAGCTGTCCGGCGCGGAGTTCCCGCCCGACCTGGCCGAGCGGCTGCTCGCGGTCGCCGACGACACCGAGGCGGTACGCGCGATCGGGGTCGAGGTGGCGACCGAGCTGTCTGCGAAGCTGCTCGCCGAAGGCGCCCCCGGCATCCACTTCATCACCCTCAACCGCTCCACCGCGACCCGCGAGGTGTGGCGCAACCTGCGCAACCTGCGTGCGGCGGCACTGGAGCCCAGCCATGGCTGAGCTACTGGAGCCCAGCCATGGCTGAGACCTTCGATGGCGTACTGGTCACCGGCGCCGGGCGGGTGGCGCTGCCGCCGGACGTGCTGCTGGTGCGGTTCGGTGCCGAGGTGGTCGATACCGGCGTGCAGCAGGCCCTCGACGGCTGTAACCGGGCGATGGCGGCGATGAACGCCGTGCTGCGCGACGGCGGCGCCGCCGACGCCGACCGGCAGACCTCCGGGGCCTCCCTCTACCAGGCCCACGACCAGCACGGCCAGCCACGCGGCTGGACCGCCTCACAGGACCTCACCGCCCGGCTCCGCGACCTGGGCCGGGCCGGTGACCTGATCACCGCGACCATCGGCGCGGGCGGGGACGCCGCGCGGCTGCGCACCGTCAACTTCGACATCGACCAGGCCAGCGAGGCGTACCGGGCGGCGCGGGTGAAGGCGCGGCGGTTGGCCTTCGACGACGCCCGGGCCACCGCGGAGCAGTACGCATCGCTCGCGGGGCGCCGGCTCGGCGTGGTGATCTCGGTACAGGAAGGTAACGCAGGGTATTCTCCGGCTACCCAGGTGCGGTCGATGGCGTTCGGCGCCGCCGAGTCGATGCCCACCGAGGGTGGCGAGTTGGACGTACGGACCACAGTCGAGGTGCGGTGGGAACTCCTGAGCTGACCGTCAGTGACTGGGACGGCTACGCCGCCCGGTGGTCGGCGATGCACGGCGGATTCGACCCCCGCTACGCGGTGCCCTGGGTCCAGCTCTGGATGCGGTCGGCGTACCGGTGCGGGCGGGCGCTGGCCCGGCTGTCGGTGAGCGCCGCGACGATCACCGCGATCGGGGCCGGGGCCGCGGTGGCGACCCCGCTGGCGCTGCTGCTCGGCCCCCGCTGGGCGCTGCTGGCGGCCTCGTTGGTGCTGGTCACCGGCCTGTCCGAGACGCTCGACAGCGCGGTGGCGGTGATCACCGGCAAGATCACCCCGCTCGGCTCCTTCTACCAGGCGATCTCCGCCCGCGCGGGGGAGGCGGCGTGGCTGACCGCGCTGTGGCTGGCCGGTGCGCCCGGGTGGCTCGTCGCCGGTGCCGGGGCGCTCACCTGGCTGCACGAGTACGCCCGTACCCAGGCGACCATGGCCGGCACCAGCCCGGCCCGGATGGTCACCATGGCCGAACGTCCGATGCGACTGGCGGTGGCCGCGGTCGGCCTGCTGCTCGCCGGGCTGGCGGTGTTGATCTCCGAAGAGTTGGCCATCGGCGCCGCGACGATGGCCGGCACCGTCTGGCTGCTGCTCTCCGCCGGCGGTCTGATCCAGCTCGCCGACTCCGTACACGGCGCGCTGCGCTGATCCCGGCACGCTGATCCTGGCAATCGGCCACGGGCGCAATGCCGGTTCTGCCAGGCTTGTCCGGGAAGTGGTCGTCGACCGACGGGGGACGGTGCGATGCAGCCTTTCCAACTTCCCGACTTCTACATGCCGTATCCGGCACGGCTGAACCCGAATCTGGAACGCACCCGCGAGCACAGCAAGGCGTGGGCGTACCGGATGGACATGATCGACGTACCGCAGCAGGGCGTACCGATCTGGGACGAGGCCGACTACGACGCCCACGACTACCCGCTGCTCTGCGCGTACACCCATCCGGACGCCACCGGGCCCGACCTGGACCTGGTCACCGACTGGTACGTGTGGGTCTTCTACTTCGACGACCACTTCGTGGAGCTGTACAAGCGCGATCCGGACCTGGCGGGGGCGAAGGCGTACCTGGACCGGCTGCCGCTGTTCATGCCGGTCGACGGGCCGGTCACCGAGACCCCGACCAACCCGGTCGAGGCCGGGCTGGCCGACCTGTGGACGCGTACCGTGCCGACCCACTCCGCGGACTGGCGGCGGCGGTTCGCGGACAACACCACGCACCTGCTCGACGAGTCGCTGTGGGAGCTGTCGAACATCAGCCAGGGCCGGCTGTCCAACCCGATCGAGTACGTCGAGATGCGGCGCAAGGTCGGCGGCGCCCCCTGGTCGGCGAACCTGGTCGAACACGTCACCGGGCTGGAGGTACCGGCGGCGATCGCGGCGACCCGGCCGCTGCAGGTGCTGCGGGACACGTTCGCCGACGCCGTACACCTGAGAAATGATCTTTTCTCGTACGAGCGGGAGGTGCTCGACGAGGGAGAGCTGTCCAACGGTGTGCTGGTGCTGGAGCGGTTCCTCGACATCGACACCCAGCAGGCGGCCGAGGCGGTCAACGACCTGCTCACCTCGCGGCTGCACCAGTTCGAGCACACCGCGTTGACCGAGGTGCCGGCGCTGCTCGACGAGCACGGCATCGACCCGGTGGGGCGGCTGGCGGTGATGGCGTACGTGAAGGGCCTGCAGGACTGGCAGGCCGGCGGCCACGAGTGGCACATGCGCTCCGGCCGCTACATGAACGGTGGGGGTGGCCAGGTGCCGGCGGCGGTACGCGGCCCCACCGGGCTCGGTACGTCGGCGGCGCACATGTTCCGCTCCGTGCTCGCCACCGCGCCGCAGCGGGCGCGCGCGTACTCCCACGTGCCGTTCGAGCAGGTCGGCCCGCTCCCGGCGCCGGAGCTTTCGATGCCCTATCCGTTGTCGCTGTGCCCGCACCTGGACGCGGCCCGGGAGTCGGTGGTGACCTGGGGACGCGACGTGGGGATCCTCGACGACGTGCCGCTGGTGTGGGACGAGGCCGCGATCCGGGACTACGACCTGGCACTGTGCGCCGCGGGCCTGGACCCCGACGCCACCCCCGACGAGCTGGACCTGGGCACCCAGTGGCTGGCCTGGGGCACCTACGGCGACGACTACTACCCGAGGGTGTACGGCCGTACCGGCGACCTGTCCGCCGCCCGCGCCGCCACCGCGCGGCTCAAGCAGATGATGCCGCTGGCCGGTCCCGGGCCGGCCCCGGTCTCGCCGCTGGAGCGGGGCCTGTCCGATCTGTGGGTACGCACCACCGGCCCGATGCCCGACTCCGGCCGGCGCGCGTTCCGGCGCGCGGTCGACACCATGCTCGACAGCTGGCTGTGGGAGCTGGCCAACCAGGCGCAGCACCGGATCCCCGACCCGGTCGACTACATCGAGATGCGCCGCCGCACCTTCGGCTCCGACATGACGATGAGCCTGTCCCGGATCTCCCACGGCGGCGCGGTGCCCGCGGAGATCTACCGCACCCGTACCGTGCAGAACCTGGAGAACTCCGCGGTCGACTACGCCTGCCTGCTCAACGACCTGTTCTCCTACCGCAAGGAGATCGAGTACGAAGGCGAGCTGCACAACGCCGTCCTGGTGGTACGCAACTTCCTGGACTGCGACACCGAACGCGCCCTGTCGGTGGTGACCGACCTCGCCAACGCCCGGATGCGCCAGTTCCAGCACACCGTTGACGTGGAGCTGCCGGCGCTGTATGAGGACTTCGGGCTCGACGCCGGCGCCCGTACCACCCTGACCCGGTACGCCACCGAGCTGCAGGACTGGATGGCCGGCATCCTCAACTGGCACCGCAACTGCCGCCGCTACGACGCCGCCTCCCTGGAATCCCACTTCGGCACGGCGGCCCCGTCGACCTCGGACACGCCCGCGCCGCCGCCGGTCGCGGCGCCGCCCCCGCTCACGGCCGCGGACGCGATCGGCCTCGGCATGTTGGGGGTACGCCGCTTCGC
>JBOGDE010000026.1:0-25960 GCA_050701695.1 Micromonosporaceae bacterium | reverse complement strand
AGCCGACGCCGCCCGCGGCCGGGCGGGCGTGGTCAGCCGGTGGCGGCGAGCCAGCCGGGGTCGAGGGTGCCTTCCGCGACCAGCACGGCGGGGCCGGTCAGCCAGCTGGTACGCCCGTCCAGCGTGATCCGCAGCCGCCCGCCCGGTACGTCGACCAGCACCTCTCCGGAGGTCTGTCCCGCGTCGCGCAACGCCACGGCGGCCACCGCACACGCCCCGGTGCCGCAGGACGCCGTCTCCCCGGAGCCCCGCTCGTGCACCCGGATCCGTACGTGGCCGGCACCGACCGGGGTGACCAGCTCGACGTTCACGCCGTCCGGGAACACCCCCACGTCGTACCCGGGCTGCCGGCCCAGCTCCGCCTCGTCGAGGTCGGCGGCGCCGAGACCGCACACCAGATGCGGATTGCCCATCGAGACCGCGACACCGTGGTGCCGGCGCCCGCCGAGCACCGCGTAGGAGTCCCGGCCCAGCACCGGCTGGCCCATGTCGACGGTGACGTCACCGGCCGCCGGAACCCGTACCGCCTTGACGCCGGCGCGGGTGGCCAGCGACCACTCCCCCGGCGCGGCGAGATCCTGGGCGAGAAGGTAGCGCGCGAACACCCGGCTGCCGTTGCCGCACATCTCGGCGAGCGAACCGTCGGCGTTCCAGTAGTCCATGAACCACTCGGCCTCGCCGGCCATCGCCGCCGCGTCGGGGTGCTTGGCGGCGCGTACCACCCGCAGCACGCCGTCCCCGCCGATCCCGGTACGCCGGTCGCACAGCGCGCGTACCAGCGCCGCAGTCAGCTCCAGGGCACCGTCGGGGTCCGGCAGCACGACGAAGTCGTTGCCGGTGCCGTGCCCCTTGGCGAAGTGGCCTTCGGTGAACGTCACGCCGTCGATCCTACGTCCGCTCGGAGCCCGCTGAACAACCCCGGTCGAGTCGCGCCGAGGCACATTTGTCGAGCCGGCAAGGCGGAGATTTGTCCGAATACCGGTGTTGTATTCGGGCGAATCTCCAACACCGCCGGTCGGCAAATGGGTCCGGCGCGGCCGGCCAGCGGGTTGTTCAGCGGGCTCCTAAGGGCCGGCCTTGACGACGTCCAATGCCGCGTCGACCAGGTCGGGGCGGGTAGCGTCCAGCCACACGATCCGCGGGTCGCGGCGGAACCAGGAGCGCTGCCGGCGTACGAACCGGCGGGTGCCCTGCACCGTGGCCGCCTTCGCCTCGTCCTCGGTGCTGTCCCCGGCGAGGAACCGCAGCACCTGCTGGTAGCCCAGCGCCCGGCTCGCGGTACGCCCCCCGCGCAGCCCGGCGGCCTCCAGCGCGCGTACCTCCTCGACGAAGCCGGCGTCCCACATCCGGTCCACCCGGTGCGCGATCCGTTCGTCCAGCAGCGCCGTGTCCAGGTCCAGCCCTACCTGCACCGACGGGTACGCCGGCTCCGGCTCGGGCAACGCCGCGGTGAACCCGCCGGTCAGCTCCACCACCTCCAGGGCCCGTACGATCCGCCGCCCGTTGCTCGGCAGGATCTTCGCCGCGGCCGCGGGGTCGCGCTGAGCCAGCCGCCGGTGCAGCTGCGGGGCGCCGAGCGCGGCCAGCTCCGCTTCCAGGCGGGCCCGCAGCTCGGGGTCGGTGCCGGGAAACTCGAAATTCTCCAGCACGGCGCGCACGTACAACCCGGAGCCACCGACCAGCAACGGTGGGCGACCGGCGGCACGCAGCCGGTCGAGCTCGGCGCGGGCGCGCTGCTGGTACTCGGCGACGTTCGCCTCAGCGGTCACCGGCCAGATGTCGAGCAGATGGTGTGGCACGCCGTCGCGCTCGGCCTCGGTGAGCTTCGCGGTGCCGATGTCCATGCCCCGGTAGAGCTGCATCGAGTCGGCGTTGACCACCTCACCGCCGAGCGCGTGCGCCAGCGCCACCCCGAGCCCGGACTTGCCGCTCGCGGTGGGCCCGACCACGACGATCACGTCCATGACGCCACGAGGTACCCGACCCCGTACGGGGCCTCGTGGAACAGCAGCTCGGAGCTCCAGTCCCGGCCGGCGGTGGCGCCGGCCGCCACCTGCCACGGCGCCCGGCCCGCCGCCAGCAGCTCGGCGGCGAGTGCCGGGTCCAGCGCGGCCAGAGCGTCCCGGTCCGCCTTCGCGAGTGCGTCGGCCACCGCCCGGTCGTACGGCTCGGCGCGGGGATCGAAGTACCCGGGAGCCTTCTCGGTACGCCGGGCCGACCCGTCCCCCATCACCAGCAGCCCGACCGGGCTCTCAGTCTCGGCCAGCGCCGTGCCGAGCTGGGCACACTGCTCGGCCGAGGCATCCGCTGCCACGGTCTGGCCCAGCCTCAGCTCCCGGCCCGCACGCGAGGACCGCCGCAGCAGCCAGGCGCCGACCAGCAGCCCGAGCGGCAGCCGCGAGGCGCCCGCGCAGTTCGAGCGGCCGAAGCCGACCTGTACCCACGGTGCCCCGTAGTCGCTGAAGTCGCCGAAGCTGCTGGGGGCGTAGCGCCGGGTCCGGTCGGCGGCGCCGAGCACCATCACCAGCGCCGCGCCGGCCGCGTACAACCGGCGGATCGCCTCGTCGCAGGCGGCGCGCAGCGGATCCAGCTCTGCCGCCGCGCCCTGCGCGACCTCCGGTACGAGTAGCGGCGGCTGTGGGCAGAACGCCACCGCCACCGGAGCTGTCACCGACACGTGTCCCACCGTAGCCGCGGAGCCGAACTCACGCGGCAGCGGGATTGACAGGGGACAGGCGTGCGCAAAAGGAATAAGGTCACGGTTCGGCGGCGGTCGCTCGACGCGCCCGGGGGTGGACCTGTGAGAATGCCATGTGAGCGAGCGCAGCGAGCGAACGATTGGCTCAGCAGTGTGCGCGAGCGCGCCCGAGCGAAGCGAGGGTAAGTGAGTGTGGTGAGACGCCACTGTCGGCCCACCGTCCCGGAGGCTGACCGCAGAGGCAAGGATGGAACCGATGAGCACTGACGCCCGCGAATGGACGACCTACGGTCGCATCGACGCGGACGGCACCGTGTACGTGAAGACCGCGGCCGGGGAGCGTGAGGTCGGCTCCTGGCAGGCCGGCACCCCGGAGGAGGGGCTGCTGCACTTCGCCCGCCGCTTCGCCGATCTGGTGACCGAGGTCGACCTGCTACGGACCCGGATGGCCAGTGGTGCCGCCGATCCGCAGCATTCTCTGAAGAGCCTGCGCCGGTTGCGCGACTCGCTGGAGACCGTGCACGCCGTCGGTGACTTCGACACCATCGCCGCCCGCCTGGAAACCCTGATCGGCCAGGCGGAGCAGCTCGGCGAGGCCGCCAAGGTCGAGAAGGCCGCGGCGAAGGCCGAGGCGGTAGCCCGCAAGGAGGCGCTCGCCGCCGAGGCCGAGCAGATCGCGGCGGAGTCCACCCAGTGGAAGGTCGCTGGCGACCGGATGCGGGAGATCCTGGACGAGTGGAAGACGATCCGGATCGGCGACCGCAAGCTCGACACCGAGCTGTGGCGGCGGTACGCCGCGGCCCGCGACGCGTTCTCCCGCCGCCGCGGCGGCCACTTCGCCAGCCTGGACGCGCAGCGTAAGGAGATCCAGTCCCGCAAGGAGGAGCTGGTCACCGAGGCCGAGCAGCTGACCACGTCGACCGACTGGGGCCCGGCGGCGACCCGGATGAAACAGCTGATGGCGGAGTGGAAGTCCGCCGGACGCGCCGCCCGGGACACCGAGCAGAAGCTGTGGGAGCGGTTCCGCGCCGCCCAGGACGCGTTCTTCAGTCACCGCAGTGAGGTGTTCTCGGCACGCGACGCGGAGCTCAAGGACCACCTGGAGGTCAAGCGCGAGTTGCTCGCCGCCGCCGAGGCGCTCGACGTCGACGCTGACCCGCAGGCCGCCCAGAACAAGCTGCGGGAGATCCAGGGGCGCTGGCACGACGCCGGCAAGGTGCCGCGCGAGCAGCAGCACACCCTGGACCGCCGGCTGCGTACGGTCGAGGAGAAGGTACGCCAGGCGATGGACTCCGCGTGGCGGCGTACCAAGCCGGCGGAGAGCCCGCTGCTGGAGCAGATGCGTACCCAGGTGGCCGAGGCCGAGCAGCGACTGCAGCGGGCCCGCGAAGCCGGGGACACCCGCCGGATCAAAGACGCCGAGCAGGCACTGAAGACCAAGCGAAACTTCCTGGAGCTCGCCGAGCGGGCGGGCTGAACGGCGGGCCAGGGCCTAACCGCAGCCGGAGCCGCTGGGGGCCGGTGCCGGAGGCGGGCCGACGGTCGGCAGGCCGAGCAGTACGCCCGGTGGCTTCGGGGCGTGTCCCGCCTGCCACATGTCCCCGGCCCGGGTAGGCCGGTGCGAGACCAGCGGCCCGTCGGCGACCAGATGGTGCGGGGCGCCGTAGGTCACGACGGTCTCCACGACGTCGCCGGGCCGTACCCCCTCGGCGGCGGCGCCGTGCTGACCGTTCGCCGCTGTCGCGGCGCTGTGCTGACCGTTCGCCGCTATCGCGTCGAAGTGGACCAGGCGGCCGTCGCGGGCGCGGCCGGACATCCGGCCGGTAGCGCCGTCCTTGCGCCCCTCCCCGACCGCGACCAGCACCTCGACGGTACGGCCGACCTGCGCCTGGTTCTCCTGGTACGTGATCTCGTTGACCAGCTCGACGAGCCGCTCGTACCGCTCCTGCACCACCGGCTTGGGCAGCTGGTCGGGCAGCCCGGCGGCGGGGGTGCCGGGGCGCTGGGAGTACTGGAAGGTGAACGCGCCGGAGAACCGCGCCTCCCGTACCACGTCGAGGGTTCCCTGGAAGTCCTCCTCGGTCTCGCCGGGGAAACCGACGATGATGTCGGTGGTGATCGCCGCGTCCGGCATCGCCTCGCGCACCTTGCGCAGGATGCCCAGGTACTTCTCGCTGCGGTACGAGCGCCGCATCGCCTTCAGCACCCGGTCCGATCCCGACTGCAGGGGCATGTGCAGCTGGTGACACACGTTGCCCGTCTCGGCCATCGCCGCGATCACGTCGGTGGTGAAGTCCTTCGGATGCGGAGAGGTGAACCGCACCCGCTCCAGCCCTGCCTCCTGCAGATCGCCGCAGGCGCGCAGCAGCTTGCCGAAGGCGTACCGGTCGCCCAACTCCACCCCGTAGGAGTTGACGTTCTGGCCGAGCAGCGTCACTTCCAGGGCACCCTCGTCGACCAGTGCGCGTACCTCGGCGAGTACGTCACCGGGCCGGCGGTCCTTCTCCCTGCCCCGCAGCGACGGCACGATGCAGAAGGTGCAGGTGTTGTTGCACCCCACCGAGATCGAGACCCACCCGGCGTACGTGGACTCCCGGCGGGTGGGCAATGTGGACGGAAACACCTCGAGCGATTCGAGGATCTCCACCTCGGCCTCGGCGTTGTGCCGCGCCCGCTCCAGCAGGGTCGGCAGCGAGCCGATGTTGTGGGTGCCGAAGACCACGTCGACCCACGGCGCCCGGCGTACGATCTCGCCCCGGTCCTTCTGCGCCAGGCAACCCCCGACGGCGATCTGCATCCCGGGTCGGGCGGCCTTCGCCGGGGCGAGGTGGCCCAGGTTGCCGTAGAGCCGGTTGTCGGCGTTCTCGCGTACCGCACAGGTGTTGAACACGACCAGGTCGGCGGCGGCATCGGGACCGGCGTCCGGCGCCCGCACATACCCCGCCTGCTCCAGCAGGCCGGAGATCCGCTCCGAGTCGTGCACGTTCATCTGGCAGCCGTACGTACGCACCTGGTAGGTACGTGGCGGGGTGTCGGTGGGCGCGCTCATCTCGCCTGCGAGCGTAGCTGGCCGAGGTTCCGGAAACCCAGCCGAATCAGTGGCCGGTGTTACCTCTCCGTGACCACGCACGGTCACTGACAGTGCGAGCCGAGGCTTAGAGTGACGAAACTGGGGCGGCGAGCGCCACTGTCGCCGTACCCCCGAATTGACATGGATCTGCGGAAACGAGACGCGAGGCCGGACGAACTGTGGACGATAAAGCCGTGACCGAACTCCGCAAGCAGCCCCCCACTGACGGCGAGCCCCTGGTGGTACTCGACAAGGTCGACAAGTGGTACGGCTCCCTGCACGTGCTCCAGGACATCAACCTGAGCGTGCAGCCCGGCGAGGTGATCGTGGTGATCGGACCCTCCGGGTCCGGCAAGTCGACCATGTGCCGGGTGATCAACCGACTGGAGCCGATCGACAAGGGCGAGGTGCGGCTCGCCGGCCAGGTGCTGCCGAGCGAAGGCAAGGCGCTGGCGAAGCTGCGCAGCGAGGTGGGGATGGTGTTCCAGTCCTTCAACCTCTTCGCACACAAGACCATCCTGGAGAACGTCACCCTCGGTCCCATCAAGGTCCGTAGGGAGAAGCCCGCGGCGGTACGCGACCGCGCGATGAGTCTCCTGGAGCGGGTCGGAATCGCCAACCAGGCGGAGAAGTACCCGGCCCAGCTCTCCGGTGGTCAGCAGCAGCGGGCAGCGATCGCCCGCGCGTTGGCGATGCAGCCGAAGGTGATGCTCTTCGACGAGCCGACCAGCGCGCTCGACCCGGAGATGATCAACGAGGTGCTGGAGGTGATGGTTTCACTGGCACGGGAAGGCATGACCATGCTCGTGGTGACCCACGAGATGGGATTCGCTCGCCGCGCCGCCAACCGGGTGGTGTTCATGGCCGACGGCCAGATCGTCGAGCAGGCCACGCCCGACCAGTTCTTCACCAACCCGCAGTCACAGCGGGCCAAGGACTTCCTGTCCAAGATCCTCACTCACTGAGAAGTCACCAGACTTCCCGTAACACCAGCAAACCCCACGAAGGAAGGAACGCAATGCGTATCCGCACCATCGCCGCCGTACTCGGCGTAGTCGCGTTGCTCATCTCGGGCTGCGGCAAGGAGGGCGATCCCACCGGCGGCAACGGCTCGGACGGTGGCGCATCGGACAAGTGCCAGTTCTCCGACGCCAAGCTCGAGCCCGCCACCGACGTCAAGCTCACCGGTAGCCCGAACTTCGACCGGATCTCCAAGGCCGGCAAGGTCGTGGTCGGCGTCAAGGCCGACCAGCCCAACCTCGGCTACAAGGACACCGAGGGCACCCGCTGCGGCTTCGACATCGAGATCGCGCAGCTTGTCGCCACCCAGCTGGGCGTCGCCAAGGACAAGATCGAATACAAGGAGGTGCCGTCCGAGGGCCGCGAGACCGCGGTGTCCGGCGGTGAGGTCGACTACTACGTCGGCACGTACTCGATCACCGAGAAGCGCAAAAAGCTGATCTCGTTCGCCGGTCCGTACTTCGTCACCGGCCAGGACCTGCTGGTCCGCAAGGACGACGACTCGATCAAGGGACCCGAGGACGTCAAGGGCAAGAAGATCTGCTCGGCCACCGGCTCCACCTCCATCCAGCGGATGAAGGACGAAGGATTCTCCGACCAGAAGGACATCGTCGAGTTCCAGACCTACTCCGAGTGCGTCACCCAGCTGCTGGACAAGAAGGTCGACGCGGTCACCACTGACGGTGCGATCCTCGCCGGGTACGCCGGTCAGGCTCCCGACCAGCTCAAGGTGGTCGGCAAGACCTTCAGCGAGGAGAAGTACGGCATCGGCCTGCCCAAGGACGACAAGGTGCTGCGCGACAAGGTGAACGACATCATCGAGGCCGCCGTCACCGACAACACCTGGAAGACCATCTACGACGGCACCCTGGGCCGCTCCGGCGCCACCGCGGAGCCGCCGACGGTGGACCGCTACTGATCCATCTGACCTGAAGCTGGTGGGCGCGCAGTACCGATTGCGCGCCCACCAGTCGTAAACGGGCCACATCTCGTCACCGGCCACGTCTCGTCACCGGCCATGTCTCCTCACGGGCCCGTCGACCCGTCAGACCACGAGGACACGATGAATACCCTGAGCACCTTCTGGGACACCCTGAACGGCAACTGGGACCTGTTCGGCCAGGGCTTCCTGAACACGATCTACCTCTTCCTGATCTCCGGCACCGGCGCACTGATCCTCGGTACGCTGCTCGCCGCGATGCGGGTCTCCCCGGTCCCGGCCATGCGGACCTTCGGCACCGTGTACGTCAACACCATCCGCAACACTCCCCTGACCCTGGTGTTCGCGTTCATGGCGTTCGCCGCACCGAAGCTGCAGATCAGCTTCCCGGCGACGTTCGGCCAGACCGGCTTCTTCACCGCCGCCTACATCGCGCTGATCCTCTACACCTCCGCGTTCATCTGCGAGGTGGTCCGCTCCGGCGTCAACACCGTCAACCCCGGCCAGGCGGAGGCGGCCCGGGCGGTCGGTATGACGTTCGCGCAGGTGCTCGGCCTCATCGTGCTGCCCCAGGCGTTCCGGGCGATCATGCCGCCGCTGGCCAGCGTGCTGATCGCGTTGCTGAAGAACACCACGGTCGCCGCCGGCTTCTCGGTGCTGGAGGCGGGCGCGATCCGGGCCAACATGTCCGAGCGCGGCGAGAGCCAGCTGATGACCCTGCTCTGGATCATGGTCGGCTTCCTGATCATTATCGTCCCGCTGGTGTACGCACAGCGGGCCCTGGAGCGTAAGTGGGCGGTGGCGCGATGAGTTCGGTGCTGTACGACATCCCCGGCCCGCGGGCCAGGGCCCGCAACCTTGTGATCGGTGTCGTGACGGTCGTCGCGATCATCGGGTTGATGGTCTACGTCTACTTCCAGTTCGACAGGTCGGGGCAGTTCGAGCCCCGGCTGTGGCAGCAGTTCCAGTTCCGGAGCATCCAGCTGCAGATCCTCGACGGCCTGTTGGCGACGCTGCAGGCGGCCGGGATCGCGGCGGTGCTCGCGCTGCTGTTCGGCGCGTTCTTCGCCGCCGGCCGGCTCAGCGACCACCTGGCGTTGCGGGTGCCGTCGGTCTGGGTGGTGGAGATCTTCCGCGCGATCCCGCTGCTGATCCTGATGTTCTTCCTGTTCTACGGCCTGCAGATCAGCTCGCTGTGGGCGGTGGTCTTCGGGTTGACGCTCTACAACGGCTCGGTGCTGGCGGAGATCTTCCGCGCCGGCATCCTGGCCGTACCGCGCGGGCAGTCGGAGGCGGCGTACGCCCTCGGGATGCGCAAGACGCAGGTGACGGTCTCGATCCTGCTGCCGCAGGCGGTGCGGTCGATGCTGCCGTCGATCGTCAGCCAGCTCGTGGTGCTGCTCAAGGACACCGCGCTGGGCTTCATCATCACGTACCCGGAGCTGCTGGACGTCGGCAAGGAGATCGGTGGCCGGCTGGTCTTCGGCTTCCCGTACGTGCCGACGTACCTGATCATCGCGGCGATCTACATCAGCATGTGCATGTTCCTGTCGTGGTTCGCCCACTGGCTGGAACGGCGGATGCGCGAAGGTGGCCGGAAGAAGGGCATCCCGGTGGTGCCGCTGCCCCTGGACCCCGACGCCGGAGCCGACCAGGTACTCGCCACCGGTGGCGCCGCCGCCGGCGAGGCAGGCACCCAGAACAACTGACCCTCCCGAGAATCAGGGGCCGCAACCCGCACGGGTTGCGGCCCCCTTTTTCCGCGCGAAGCGATTCCTGATCTGGTCCAGTGCGGTGGCACTAACGGGCGATCTCGGTGACGCGGGACTCGCGTACCACGGTGACCCGGATCTGGCCGGGGTATGTGAGCTCCTCCTCGATCTGCTTGGCGACGTCGCGGGCCAGCACCGCCGCGCCGATCTCGTCGACGTCGTCAGGGCGCACCATCACCCGGATCTCGCGCCCGGCCTGCATCGCGAACACCTTGTCGACGCCGGGCTTGCCGGTGGCGATCTCCTCGATCCGCTCCAGCCGCTGCACGTACGCCTCCAGGCTCTCCCGGCGGGCGCCGGGGCGGCCGCCCGAGCATGCGTCCGAGGCCTGGGTGAGCACCGCTTCGATGGTCTGCGGCGACACCTCGTTGTGGTGCGCTTCGATCGCGTGCACCACCGCCTCGTTCTCGCCGTACTTGCGGGCCAGGTCGGCGCCGATCAGCGCGTGACTGCCCTCCACCTCGTGGGTGAGCGCCTTGCCGATGTCGTGCAGGAAAGCGCATCGCTTGATCAGCTCGCGCTCCAGCCCCAGCTCGGAGGCCATGATGCCGGCAATGTGCGCGGTCTCCACCAGATGCTTGAGGACGTTCTGCCCGTAGCTGGTGCGGTAGCGCAGCCGCCCGAGCAGGGTCACCAGCTCCGGGTGGAGCTCGGTGATGCCCACCGCCACCAGCGCGTCCTCGGCGGCGCGCTGGCAGAGCCGGTCCACCTCCACCCGGGAGTCGTCGTACACCTCTTCGATGCGGTGTGGGTGGATCCGGCCGTCGAGCACCAGCCGCTCCAGGGTGAGCCGGCCGACCTCCCGGCGTACCGGGTCGAAGCAGGACAGCAGCACCGCCTCCGGGGTGTCGTCGATGATCAGGTTGACGCCGGTGACCGACTCGAACGCCCGGATGTTGCGGCCCTCGCGGCCGATGATCCGGCCTTTCATCTCGTCGCTGGGCAGGTGCAGCACGCTGACCACGCTCTCGGCGGTCTGCTCGCTGGCCACCCGCTGGATCGACTCGACCACGATGTGCCGGGCCCGCTGGTCGGCGGTCTGCCTGGCGTCGGCTTCGATGTCCCGGACCAGGATGGCGGCGTCGCGCTTGGCCTGCGCCTCGATCGCCTCGACCAGCTCGGCCTTGGCCGCGGTCGTGGTCAGGCCCGCTACCCGCTCCAGCTCGCGGCGCTGCTCGGCTTCGGTGTCGGCGAGCTGGTCCTCGCGCTCGGCGAGGGCGGCTTCCCGTTCCACCAGGTCGGTCTCGGCGATGCCGAGCCGGCGGTCGCGGTCGGTGAGCCTTTCTGCTTCCTCGGCGACCCGGCGTTCCCGCTCCTCCAGCAGTCGCTCCTGGCGTTCCACGTCCTCGGTACGCTCACGTACCGCCGCGACCACTCGGGTGGCCTCCTCGTCGGCGGCCCGCCGACGAGTCTCGCGGATCCGCTCGGCGTCGCGTTCGGCCTGCTCCCTGGCGCGCTCCAGCATCGCCTCTGCCTCGGCGCGTGCCGCGTCGGCGACCCGGCTCGCTTCGGCACGGCCAAGCTCGCCGATCCTGACGGACTCGGCCCGTGCGGCGGCGAGATCTGCCTGAGCGACGCTGACCTCGGCACGCGCGGCGGTAGCCTCCGCCTTCGCCTGTTCGGCGGTGGCCGTGGCCGCGTCGGCTGCCCGGCGTAGCCCGTCGAGGCTCTGCTCCTGGCGCTCCCGCTCGGCGACGTACGCCGGATCCACCTCCGGGGTACGGGGAGCGGCTCCGAGTCGGCGTACCAGCCACCAGGCGGCGCCCAGCGCCACGCCGACAGCGACCACCACGGCTAACAGCGCGACGATCAGCACCTCGACCGCGGTCATGGCCGCTCCTCCCCTCCACCGGCCGTAGCTGTCTACGGCAGCACGAGGAGTGCCCGACCCGCGGGTACGCCGGGCCGACGATGCTCTCGCATCGCTGAAGACGGGTGTACCGAGTCCCGTCGCCACCAATCAGCGGTGGCAACGAACCTCGGGCCTCCTGGCCCGTATCTGTGACGTTGTCGTGGTGTCTATGTCACCGCGGCGGCGATCCCGCAGTAGGTCGGACGTAATCCTCTCTGTAGATCGAGGCTAAGTCTGGTACAGACGCCGGTCAAGCAAGGCGATGACAGGCAATTAGCCATATTCGACCGGTTTGCGATGAATACCGCTACCTGTCGAGATCGATACGTGGCGCATCCGGATCGGTGACAGCCGGCATCGCGCCGTGGTCGCCGGCCTCAGCCTCGCCTCCGAGCAGCTCCGCTTCGGCGGCGTCGGTGAGCAGATCCCAGTCGGCGCCGGCGACATCGGCCTGTGCCTCGGCACGCTGCGCCAGAGCCTCGCGCACCACCTGCAATGCCACGCCTGGCGGATACCCCTTACGGGCGAGCATCCCCGCCAGCCTGCGGAACGCGACGTCGGGCGGCGAACCGCCGAGGCTACGCAACCGTCGCCGTACCAGCTCCCTGGCGGTTTCCCGCTCGGTGTCGGCATCCAGCTGCCCCAGCGCGTCGGTGACCACCGCCCCGTCGACGCCCCGGCGGCGCAGCTCGTGGCCCAGCGCCCGCCGCGCCAGCCCCCGGCCGTGGTGCCGGCTGGAGACCCAGGCCTCGGCGAACGCGGCGTCGTCGATCATGCCGACCTCGCTGAACCGCTCCAGCACCGACTCGGCGACGTCCTCCGGGATCCCCCGCCGCGCGAGCGCGGTCGCCAGCTCCGCCCTGGTCCGCGGCCGTACGGCGAGCTGCCGCAGTGCGATCGAGCGGGCCCGCTCACACGGGTCACCCTGCTCCTCGTCCGGGGACCGCCGGTCGCTGGTATCTCCCCACCCACCGCGGCCGGAGCCAGCGCGACGGCCGGCCCCGGGTGAGCTACGACGTCTCGCCACCGAGGGCTAGAAGTCGACCGGGACGGGCGCGGGGGTGTCGCCGTCGAGGGTGGGGTCGATGCCGAGCTTCTCCTTGATCCGCTTCTCGATCTCGGCCGCCACGTCGGGGTTGTCGCGCAGGAAGCCGCGGGAATTCTCCTTGCCCTGCCCGAGCTGGTCGCCCTCGTACGTGTACCAGGCGCCCGACTTGCGGATGATGCTCTGCTCCACACCGACGTCGATCAGCGAGCCCTCGCGGCTGATGCCCTTGCCATACATGATGTCGAACTCGGCTTGTTTGAATGGCGCCGCTACCTTGTTCTTCACGACCTTGACCCGGGTCCGGTTGCCGATCACGTCGGTGCCGTCCTTGAGGCTCTCGATACGTCGCACGTCGAGACGTACCGAGGAATAGAACTTCAACGCCCGACCACCGGTCGTCGTCTCCGGTGAGTTGTGTGCCATCACGCCGTCGACGAAGTAGTTGTGGTTGCCCTCTACCTCGATGTCGAAGCGGTTCATGCTCCGCGTCTTGGGTTTGATGTGGATGTCCAGGATCTCCGCCGGTACGGGGCGCATCCGCGGCTCGGTGAACTGCGGTGCGACAGAGAACTGGCCGCGGAAGCGCGGCAGTAGCTTGTACTCCATTGACGGGTGCACGTACCGCGCGATGAGCTCGTGGAGCCGCGCCGTCGCGGCGGTGGTGAACTGCAGCACAGGGACCCGTCGAGCACCCCGCAGGGTGAGCTTCACGTCCAGGTCGTACCCGTCACGCAGATACGCCGTCAGCCGCTCGCGCGAGCCGGGGCTCATCGCCGCCACGCAGATCTCCGCACGACCACTGCCGCCGAGCGTGCGCTGCTGTAGCCCCTTCGACCGGATCGTGAAGCCGCCGTCATCCATGTACCAGACGGCCAACGCCAGCGGCGTCAGCGCCTTCAGGTAGTCCCACGACAGGTGCTTCTGCCCGTCGCCCAGGTAGACCGCTTCACGCAGCTCGCCAAGCTCCGGCAGTGGGGTGAAGTCGGCGAACACTGCGCCCTTGGCGTTGCTGGAGCGCGTGCAGGAGATGTTGCCGAGCAACCCGGTCTTCCAGTCGAGGTACGCCGCCTGCGCCGCGCCGTGTCCCATCCGGAACCGGGTGCCGGAACGCCCGTGCGGGTTGGGTGAGAGGCTCCCGTCCCCCATCAACGAACCCAGCACGACCTGCCACTGCTGCTCGCTGAGTCGCTCGGTCCCCGCCACCATCACACGGTCTCCCGCCGCCAGCTCGCCGGCGTGACGCCAGCCGCCCGGGGTGCGGATCAGGTGATTCTCGGTCGCGGCGAACTGCGACCGACCGTTGCCGCCGGACTTGGCGACCGTGAACTGCAGGAACTGCTCCGCCGGGCCGTTGTTGAACCAGTTGACCACCTTGCGCGGCACGACGCGGTCGGTCTCGGGATCGTACGAGAGCACCTCGACCGGCAACTTCTGGTTGACGATCTTGCCGATCTTCTCCTGGGTCCCGTCGGCGAGCATCACCCGGGTGGAGTACTGGAAGCAGCCGAACATCACACCGATTTTTTCGCGGAGCTGGTTGATGAAGATCGCGGTGGTGCCGGAGTTGTTGAGCACACCGGTCATCTTCCGCAGCGCCTGGCTCATCAGCCGGGCCTGCAGACCGACGTGGCTGTCGCCCATCTCGCCCTCGATCTCGGCGCGGGGCACCAGCGCCGCCACCGAGTCGATCACCACCAGGTCCAGCGAGCCGGAACGTACCAGCATGTCGGCGATCTCCAGCGCCTGCTCGCCGGTGTCGGGCTGAGAGACCAGCAGCTCGTCGGTGTTGACCCCGAGCGCCTTGGCGTAGTCCGGGTCGAGCGCGTGCTCGGCGTCGATGAACGCGGCGATGCCGCCCGCGGCCTGGGCGTTGGCGATCGCGTGCAGCGCCACCGTGGTTTTCCCGCTCGCCTCCGGGCCGTACACTTCGACGATCCGGCCGCGCGGGAGGCCGCCGATGCCGAGCGCCACGTCCAGCGCGATGGAGCCGGTGGGGATCACCTCGACCGGCGCCGCGACGCGGTCGCCCAGGCGCATCACCGAACCCTTGCCGAACTGCTTGTCGATCTGCGCGAGAGCAAGGTCGAGCGACTTCTCGCGGTCGGGACCTGCGGTCATCGGTGCCACTCCTGACTGTGTCTTCGCAGTCGTCTTCTGCGGGCCTCTGGTCGGCGATCGTTTCGTCACGCGCTACACGCTAGGGACAGGGTCCGACAAAAGCAGCCACGCAACGCCGCTCCTGTGGACAACTCGGTGCCCTGTGGAAATTACCCGAACACGTGTTCGAACGCGACCCGACACGCCGCGACCGGCAAAAGGCCTGGTCAGCGCGGCCAGAAGGCCACGTCAGCGCAGTCAGAAGGTCAGGTCAGCGCAGTTTCGCCGGGACCCGGTCGGCGTACGCGACGCAGATCGCCCGCCACACCACCACCGTGTCCTCCCCCGCGGCGAACGCCTCGTCGACGGTGCGACCCAGCTGTGGGATCACCTGGTCGGTGGCGACACTGCGGGCGTACCCGGTGCCGAACACCTGCTCCATCCGGGACCAGAAATCCGTACGCCGCACATCGCCTCCGTCACGCTCGTCAGGCCACCGCCCGCGCCGGCCGCAGCGCCAGCACCACCAACGGTACGAGGATCAGCGCCGCGACGATGTTCAGCACCGGATAACCGGCCCAGGCGACCACCACACCGGACACCGCGCCCGCGGTGGCCCCGCCCAGCCCCATCGTCAGGTCGCTGAGCCCCTGCACGGACGGCCGCACCGACTCCGGCACCGACTCGCTGAGCAGCGTCGATCCCGCCACCATGGTGCACGACCAGCCCAGCCCCAGCAGCACCAGCCCGGCCGTCAGCAGCGCTACGTTGCCGCCGGCGGTGCCGGCCAGCGCGCAGGCGGCGAGCAGCAGCCCCGCGCCGGTGAGGATCACCGGCCGGCGGCCGAACCGGTCCGCGGCGTAGCCGGCCAGCGGCGACAGCGCGTACATCCCGGCGACGTGCAGGCTGATCACGAACCCGACGACGACCAGTACGGCGCCGTGGCTGACCTGGCCGGCATGGCGCAACGACTGGTCGATGTGCACCGGGGTCATCACCATCACGCCGAGCATCACCGCGTGCCCGACCACCACCGCCACCAGCCCGAACAGCGCCTCCGGACGGCGCCGGATCTCCGCGTACGCCTCGCGCATCGCCCTGCCGCCGGCGGGTGAGGCGACCCCGTCGGCGGTGCCGGCGACCCGGCGGGCCAGCAGCAGCGGATCCGGCCGCAGCATGGTCAGCAGGAGCAGCACGATCACCAGGTAGGCCAGCGCGCTGAACAGGAACGGCCCGGCCAGCTCCGGCACCCCGTACCGGCGCAGCGCGGCGTCAGCGGGGGCGGCCAGGTTGGGTCCGGCGACGGCGCCGACCGTGGTCGCCCACACCACGAGCGACATGTCGCGGCCGCGCCGCTGCGGTGGGGAGAGGTCGACCGCGGCGTACCGGGCCTGGAGTCCGGCGGTGATCCCGCCGCCGAACAGGAACAGCCCGGCGATCGCCAGCGGCACCTGGCCGGCCGCGGTGGCGGCCACCACGACCATGCCGCCCACCGCGCCGAGCCCGTTGGCGAGGATCAGACCGGGGCGCCGGCCCCGGGACTGCATCACCCGCGCCACCGGGATCGCGAACAGCGCCGCACCCACGGTGACGGCGCTCTGCGCCAGCCCGGACAGACCGGGCCCGCCGGCGAGCCGGGCCACCAGCAGCGCGCCGACCGAGAGCCCGATCGCGGTGCCCACGCCACTGAGCACCTGGCTGACGACCAGTACCGCGACGGTACGGCGGTGTGCCCGGGTGACGGCCTCGGCGGTCGGGCCAGCGGTCTGCGCGAGAGTCGACACGGGCGCCTCCGGGGTAACGACGTGGTGCACGATAGCCCGCCGGGCCGCGCCGGACCCATTTGCCGACCGGCGGCGTTGTCGGCTCGCCCGGATACAACACCGGTATCCGGACAACCCTCCGCCTTGCCAGACGACAAATGGGCCTCGCCGCACCTCCGGCGCTATCGTGCACCACGTCGTAAGGATCGGCGGGCGAGTCAATCCTTGCGCATCCGGCAGCGATCCGAAATCGTGTTCTCGGCCACCCTCACGCGCCGTGCCGGTGGGTGAGCGGCGCCAGGGCCGCGGCCAGGGCGTCGGCGAACTGGTGCGACCGGTCCGGTGGGAGCCCGCCGATGGTGACGCGTACCGCCGGCGGGGTGCTGATCCGGTACACCGAGCCGGGCGCG
Source organism: Micromonosporaceae bacterium (assembly GCA_050701695.1). GTDB lineage: Bacteria > Actinomycetota > Actinomycetes > Mycobacteriales > Micromonosporaceae > WHSM01. Next base: position 9,290 of record JBOGDE010000026.1, on the reverse strand, counting down.
ACCGCCCAGCCGGCGTCCCGCAGCCGGGCCACCACCGCCGTCTCGTCCGGCACGGGCACCCAGAGGTTGATCCCGGTACGCCCGTGCGCCGCCACTCCCCGCTCGGCCAGCGCGCCCCGCAGCACCTCCCGGCGTTCGGCGTACGCCTGGCGCGCCGCCGCCACCGTGTCCGCCACGGCGGGATCGCGCCACAGCGACAGCACCAGCTGCTGCAGCAGCGTGGAGACCCAGCCGGCGCCCATCCGCATCCGTCCCTCGACGCGGGAGATGGTCGTCTCGTCGCCGGCGAGCACGGCGAGCCGCAGGTCGGGCCCGTACGGCTTGGACGTCGAACGCAGCACCGCCCACGACGCGGTGACGCCGGCGAGCGTGGCCAGCGGCGTGTCGGCCAGCTCCGCGGAGTGGTCGTCTTCGACCAGCAGCAGGTCGGGGTGCCCGGCCAGCACCTCGCGCAGCAGCGCGGCCCGGTCGGCGGTGACCGTGGCGCCGGTGGGGTTCTGGGCACGGCTGGTGACGATGCACGCGCGCGCCCCGGCACGCAGTGCCGCCGCCAGCCCGTCCGGCGACGGCCCGTCGGAGTCCACCGGCACCGGCACCGTACGCAGGCCGAGCGCGGCGAGCAGGTCGAGCAGGTTGCCCCAGCCGGGGTCCTCCACCGCCACCGCGTCACCGGCGACCAGATGCGCGCCGAGCACGCGTTCGATGCCGTCGAGAGTGCCGTTGCTGAGCGTCACCGCACCGGTCGGTACGCCGTCGGCGGCGAGCCGGGCCCGCGCCGCGTCGGCGAACTCGGGCAGTACACCGCCGCGGTCGTACCCGGCCGGTGGTGGTTCGAGCCGGGCCAGGTGGGGGCCGAGGGCGGGAAGCAGGGCCGGGTCCGGGCCGCCGTGCGCGAGGTCGACCACGCCGGGCGGCACCGGGACCTGCTGCGCGCCACGGGTGCTCAGTGGCGGCCGGCCGCGCACCGTGGTGCCGCCGCGCCCGGCGGTGGCCACCACGCCGCGCTGCCGCAGCAGCTTGTACGCGCTGGCCACGGTGCCGGGGCTGACGCCCAGGGTGGTGGCGAGTGCGCGTACCGGAGGAAGGGTTTCGCCGGGGGGCAGGGTGCCGGAACGCACACCGCTCTCCACGCTGCGGGCTATCTCGGCGGCGGTCCGGCCGGTAGGGTCATATCGTAGCGACACAATACCTTGATTGTACTAGTACAAAGGATCGAGCGCTATGCCCTTCACGTCACGGACCACCCCCAACCGCCTCGCCGACCGGGTGACACACGAGCGGGCGCTGGTGCACCAGATCCTCGACGAGGCGCTGGTGAGCCACCTGGCGTACACCGTGGACGGAGAGCCCCGGGTGCTGCCGACGCTGCACGTACGGCTCGACGACACCCTCTACCTGCACGGCTCGACGGGCAGCCGGCCGCTGCTCACCGCCCGGGGCGAGGAGGGTATGGCGGTCTGCGTCGCGGTGACGCTGATCGACGGTCTGGTGCTGGCGCGTTCGCAGTTCCACCATTCCGCCAACTACCGCTCCGCGGTGATCTACGGGCAGGCACGGCTGGTCACCGACGAGCCGGTGAAGCGTCAGGTGCTCGCCGCGCTGGTCGACCACATCGTCCCGGGACGCGCCGCCGACAGCCGCCCCCCGAACCCCAGGGAGCTGGCCCAGACCGCGGTGCTCGCCGTACCGCTGGCGGAGTCCACCGCGAAGGTACGCACCGGCGCGCCGGACGACGAGACGGACGACCTCGCCCTGCGGCACTGGAGCGGTGTGCTGCCGCTGCGGCTGGCCGCCGGAGCGCCCGTGACCGGCGACCAGGGGGTGCCGGTGGCGCTGCCGCCGTACCTGCACGGCTACTGCCGCGACACGGCACCACAGCGCTGACACCCATACCCCGGCCGTGAGAGTGGCGTGAGAGCGGAATGTGAGGCGTGTCGCGTTCAATGTCCCGGTTGGTATCAGATGGTCCGGGAGGAGTACGGGTGAAACGGCTGATCGCGGTGGCGGTAGCGCTGGCGGTGGGGGTGATCGCGCTGCAGGTCACGCGGTCCGACGCCGAGACCGGGACCGATTCCCGGGTGGCGGCCGAGCAGACCGATTCCCGGGTGGCGGCCGAGCAGAAGGTGACCGACCCGGTGCCGCTGCTGGAGCTGCGTACCAGCGGAAATGCCGGCTGGTTCTGGACCCTGTCGCACCGGGAGGCGGCGCTGGCCCGCTCCCAGCACGGGATGACACTGCGCAGCACCCGGCTCGGCTACCTGCGGCGGCAGGCGTTCAACGGTTCGCAGCCGCTCTACCGGCTGCGGCACACCAGCCGGACCACGTACCTGCTCACCGGTTCGGCGAGTGAGCGCGACACCCTGGTGGCGTCCGGGAGGTTCCGCGCCGAGGGCGAGGTGGGGCACGTCTGGAAGACGCAGGCGGCGGGCACCTCGCCGCTGTGGCGGATGTACAAGGACGGGCTGTGGCGGGTGGTGCCGAACTCGCGCAAGGCGGCGTACGTCGCGGCCGGCTACACCAACGCGAAGTCTCTCGGGTACGTCTACCCCACGTACCACCGGGCGGGCGCGATCTACTTCGGCACCTGGGACCTGCAGGGCAACCAGGCGATGCTGGACAACGCGCAGCGGGTCTACGGCCGGCGTGACCCGTGGGCGGGGGTACGCGACTTCGCCGGCGACGGGGTGCCGCGCAACCGCTGGCACTGGAGCAACGAGAGCTTCTCCGACCTGCGGCCGTCGATCGGCTACTACGACGACTCCAGCCCGCTCACGTTGCAGAAACACGTCGCCCAGGCGTCCGGCGCCGGGCTCGACCACTTCGCGTTCTACTGGTACTGGAACCCGGCGATCGGTGCCGAGCAGTACGTCGCCGGGCTGCGCGCGTACCTGGCCGCCGCCAACCGCGCCAACCTGGACTTCACGATCATGCCGTGCATCCACCCCTGGTCCGACGGTCCGGTGTCGCTGCGGATGCCCCGCGACCAGATCGACAAGGCAGCCAGCCTGATCGTCACCGAATACCTCAGTCAGCCAAACTTCCTGCGTGCCAACGACGGCCGCAAGGTGCTGCAGGTCTGCGACACCCGCGGCATCGGTTCGGGCACCGGCTCCAGCAACGACGTCACCGCGGTACGGATGTTCACCGACGCCATCAAGTCCAAGGCGAGGACGCTGCTCAACGAGGAGGTGATGATCACCGCCAACGCCGACATCGGGATCGACCTGTCGGCGGCGGGCTTCTCGGGCCGGCAGTGCCAGGGGCAGTGGGACTCCACCCGCTCGTACCGACACTACGTGGACAACCAGCGCGGCTACTTCGCGGGCAAGTCCGGCGCCCTGATCCGCTGCGTCACCTCGGGCTTCGACGAGCGGCCCCGGATCGGCATCATGATCCCCGACCCGTCACCGCCCACCCAGGAAAACCTGAAAGCGAGATTCCGCTGGTACGGAGACCAGTCGCTGTCGGAGTTCAGCCGGCTGCTCGGGCTGGTGCGCGCCGACATCGCCGCCTCCACCCGCCCTCAGACCGTCGACAACATGGTCCTGGTGTACGCGTGGAACGAGTGGCACGAGGGCGGCTTCGTGGAGCCGAACAAGCGGGACGGGTGCGCGTACCTCAACGCGATCCGCAGCAAGCTGTCACTGCGCTCCGGCGCCGGCTGCGTCGCCGACCCGATCGTCTGAGTCTGCGGTCACGACGGTGTACGCCGCCGGGTCGAACTCCGCGATCCGGCGGCGCATCGCACCGGTGGACCAGGGCCAGCTGAAGCTGTTGCGACCGTTGGCGTCCAGGTAGTAGCTGTCGCAGCCGCCGGAGTTGTAGACCGTACCGGGCAGCGCCGCCTGCACCGCGGTGTTGAAGTCCCGCTGCACCTCGGCGCGTACCTCCACACTGGACCAGCCGTGGGCCCGGATCCGCGACACGGCGGAGATCACGTACCGGAGCTGGGCCTCCAGGATCATGAACGCCGAGGAGTGGCCGGTGCCGAGGTTCGGGCCGAGCAGCAGGAACAGGTTCGGGAAGCCGTGTACGGCGGTGCCGAGGTAGCCCTGGGGGCTGCCCCGCCAGTGGTCGTCGAGGCTGCGGCCGGCCGCGTCGTAGACCCGGGTGGCGACCGGCATGTCGAGGATCCGGAAGCCGGTGCCGAAGATGATCGCGTCCACCTCGGCGGTGCTGCCGTCGGCGCCGACCACGGTGTTGCCGTCGACGCGGTCGGCGGCGGTGGCGTACACGCTGACGTTTGGCCTGGTCAGCGCCGGATAGTAGGAGTTGGACAGCAGCAGCCGTTTGCAGCCGAGCGTGCCGGTAGGTGTGGCAGGGCGGTAGCGGGAGACCGGCGGTATCCTGATACCGCTTCACCGGGACGAGCGGGAGACCACAGATGCCGCGACTGAGCCGGGCGCAGAGCCAGGCGCGTACCCGCCAGCAACTGGTCGGCACCGCCCGCGAGCTGTTCCTGCGCGACGGGTACGCCCTCACCTCACTGGAGAAGGTCGCCGACGCCGCCGGCTACTCCAAGGGCGCGGTCTACTCCAACTTCCGCAACAAGGACCAGCTGTGCCTGGCGGTGCTCGACGAGATCCGCACCGAGCAGGCCGGGCTGATGGCGACCGCGGTGGCGGGCGAGGACGGTTTCGAGGCACGCCTGGCGGCGTTCCAGCGCTGGGCGGAGCAGAACATCGGCAACGAGGCATGGACCTCTCTGGAGGTCGAGTTCGCGCTCAGCGCCCGGCGCGACCCGGCGGTACGCGAGGCGATCGCCGGCCGCGACCGGGCAATCCGCGACGGACTCGCGGCGCTGATCAAGGCCAACGCCGAGCAGTACGGCCTGTCGCTGCCGGTCTCCCCCGGCGACGCCGCCACCGCGCTGCTCAGTCTCGGCATCGGGCTCGGGGTGCAACGCGCCATCGACCCCACGATCCGGGTCGACGTCCTCACCGAGACCATCCGCCTGATGGCCGGCCGGGCCGTGCCGGAATAACAGCCGTGCCGGAATGACAGCCGTGCCGGAATGACAGCTACGCCGGGATGATCAGATCCTCGCGGCCCAGCTCGACCAGCAGCTCGTTGACCACGTGTACGTCGTCGACCAGCCCGCGCGGCCGGCGGTCGTCGACACCGTCCCGGCACAGCACGAAGTAGTGCACCGCGGCGCGTACCCGGGCCCGGTCCGCGGCACTGGCCTGCGCGGTGTCGAGCACCAGCCGGCGCAGCGTCTCGGCGATCCGCTCCGCCAGCGCGAGATCCACCCCACCGGGGCGGGGCCTGCGAGCGAGCTGCCCGCGCGGGGCCGGCAGCACGGGCCGGGTGGCGTGCAGCCCGGCCAGGTGGCGGTCGATCTGCTGCAGCAACGCGTCGGTACCGATCGGGCCGGCCGGCCGTTGCGTAGCCGTCACGCTCGATCCTCCCAGTCCGGCGATATCGACACGTACTGTGATGTGCTCACAGGCGTTGGGTGACCGTACTGGACACTTCGACCGGCTGGCAAGGGGCATCCGGCCGGGTTCACCGACCCGGAGGCGCGACGCAATGTCGTACCCCCGGGGGAGGATGGGGCGGTGACCAGCAGGAAGCGGCGGCCGGAGCCGCTCGAAGGGTTCGGCGAGGCGACCCGGGCCTGGTTCGGCGCCGCGTTCGACGCGCCGACCCCCGCGCAGGCGGCGGCATGGGCAGCGATCCGGGCCGGCCGGCACACCCTGGCGGTGGCCCCGACCGGCTCCGGTAAGACCCTGGCCGCGTTCCTGTGGTCGCTGGACCGGCTCGCCCACGGGCCGGCGCCCGCGGACCCCGCGAAGCGGTGCCGGGTGCTGTATGTCAGCCCGCTCAAGGCGCTCGCGGTCGACGTCGAGCGCAACCTGCGTACGCCGCTGACCGGGATCCGGCATGCCGCCGCCACGCTCGGTGCCGCGCGCCCGGAGATCCGGGTGGCGATGCGCACCGGGGACACCCCGGCGAGCGAGCGGCGGGCCTTCACCCGTACTCCCCCGGACATCCTGATCACTACCCCGGAGTCGCTGTTCCTGCTGCTCACCTCGGGGGCGCGAGAGGCGCTGCGGGGTGTCGAGACGGTGATCGTCGACGAGGTGCACGCGGTCTGCGGCACCAAACGCGGCGCTCACCTGGCGCTGTCCCTGGAGCGGCTCGACGCCCTGCTGGAGCGGCCCGCGCAGCGGATCGGGCTCTCGGCCACGGTGCGCCCGGTCGAGGTGGCGGCGCGGTTCCTGGGTGGCGCGGCACCGGTCGAGATCGTGCAGCCGCCGGCCGCGAAGACGATCGAGCTGACCATCGAAGTGCCGATCGAGGACATGACCGAGCTGGGCTCCGAGGACGATGACGGGCGGCGTACCGCCTCGATCTGGCCGGCGGTCGAGGAGCGGGTGCTGGATCTCGTCACCTCGCACCGGTCGACGATCGTGTTCGCCAACTCCCGCCGGCTCGCCGAGCGGCTCTGTGCCCGGGTCAACGAGCTGCACGCCGAGCGGGCCGGCGTCGCACTGGCGGCCGGCGACCATCCGCCGGCGGAGATCATGGCGCAGTCCGGGCAGACGTACGGGGCGCCCGGGGTGATCGCCCGGGCCCACCACGGCTCGGTCTCCCGCGAGGAGCGCAAGCTGATCGAGGAGGAGCTGAAATCCGGGCGGCTGCCGGCGGTGGTGGCGACCAGCAGCCTGGAGCTCGGCATCGACATGGGCGCGGTGGATCTGGTGGTGCAGGTGGACGCGCCGCCCAGCGTCGCCGCCGGGATGCAGCGGATCGGCCGCGCCGGCCACCAGGTGGGCGCGGTCTCCAAGGGCGTGATGTTCCCGAAGCACCGCGGCGATCTGGCGCCCTGCGTCGCGGTCGCGGAGCGGATGCGGGTCGGTGAGATCGAGCAGCTGCGGTATCCCCGTAACCCGCTCGACGTACTCGCCCAGCAGATCGTCGCGATGGTCTCGCTCGACGACTGGCCGGTCGCCCGGCTGGCGGCACTGGTACGGCGCGCCGCGCCGTACGCGGAGCTGTCGGAGACCGTGCTGGAAGCCGTGCTGGACATGCTCGCCGGGCGGTACCCGTCGACCGCGTTCGCCGAGCTGCGACCCCGGATCCGGTGGGACCGGCACGACGGCGTGCTGGCCGCCCGGCCCGGCGCCCAGCGGCTCGCCGTCACCAGCGGCGGCACCATCCCCGACCGCGGCCTGTACGGGGTCTTCTTGTCAGGCACAGCCGGCACGGACAAGCCGTCACGGGTCGGCGAGCTGGACGAGGAGATGGTCTACGAGTCCCGGGTGGGTGACGTGTTCCTGCTCGGCTCCACCAGCTGGCGGATCGAGGAGATCACCCACGACCGGGTGCTGGTCTCCCCCGCGCCCGGCGCGCCGGCCCGGATGCCGTTCTGGAAGGGCGACCAGCCTGCTCGGCCGGTCGAGCTGGGGCGGGCGATCGGGGCGCTGCTGCGGTCGCTGCGAGGCGGCCAGGCGGCCGATCGGCTGACCCGTGCCGGGCTGGACGAGTACGCCGCCGGCAACCTGCTGGCGTACCTCGACGAGCAGCGGGAGGCGACCGGGCAGCCGCCCGACGACCGGACCGTGGTGATCGAGCGGTTCCGCGACGAGCTGGGCGACTGGCGGCTGGCGGTGCACTGCGTGCTCGGCTCCCGCGTCACCGCCGGCTGGGCGCTCGCGATCGGCGCCCGGCTCGCCGAGCGGTACGGCGTCGACGCCCAGGTGCTGCCCAGCGACGACGGCATCGTGGTACGGCTGCCCGACACCACCGACGAGCCGCCCGGCGCGGAGCTGGTCGCCTTCGACGCTGAGGAGATAGTCGAGATCGTCGAGCGCGCGGTCGGTTCGTCGGCGCTGTTCGCGGCCCGGTTCCGGGAGTGCGCCGCACGGGCACTGCTGCTCCCCCGGCGGGATCCCCGGCGCCGGCAGCCGCTCTGGCAGCAGCGGCAGCGCGCCGCACAGCTGCTCGACGTGGCCCGCGACTACCCGGACTTCCCGGTGACCCTGGAGGCGGCGCGGGAGTGCCTGCAGGACGTGCTCGACCTTCCGGCGCTCGCCGACCTGATGGGCGGCATCGCCTCCCGTTCGATCCGGCTGCTGGAGGTCGAGACCGCACAGCCCTCGCCGTTCGCCCGTACCCTCCTCTTCGGGTACGTCGGCGCCTTCCTGTACGGCGAGGACACTCCGCTCGCCGAGCGCCGAGCCGCCGCGCTGGCGCTGGATCCCACGCTGCTCTCCGAGCTGCTCGGCAAGGCGGAGCTGCGCGAGCTGCTCGATCCCGAGGTCGTCGCCGAGACCGCGCGGCGGCTGCAGTGGCTGACCGAGGACCGTACCCCCCGCGACTCCGAGGACATGGCCGAGCTGCTGCGGCTGCTCGGGGATCTCTCGTCGTCTGAGGCTTCGGCCCGCGGCGCCGATCCGGCCTGGCTGGAGGAGCTGGCCGTCCAGCGGCGGGCGATCGGAGTCCGGGTCGGCGGCGAGCCGCGGTGGATCGCCGTGGAGGACGCCGGGCGGTACCGGGACGCGCTCGGGGTGGCGCTGCCGGTCGGGGTCGCGGAGGCGTACACCGCGCCGGTGGCGGATCCGGTCGGCGATCTGGTCGGGCGGTACGCACGTACCCACGGGCCGTTCACCGCCGCCGACTGCGCCGCGCGGTTCGGGCTGCCGGTGGCGGTGGTGACCGACACGCTGCACCGGCTGGCCGCGGCCGGGCAGGGCGGCTGGGGCGAGTTCACCCCGGGCGCCAGCGGCGAGGAGTGGTGCGACACCGAGGTGCTGCGGTTGCTGCGGCGCCGTTCGCTGGCCGCGCTGCGGCGCGAGATCGAGCCGGTGCCCGGCACCGCGCTGGCGAGCTTCCTGCCCGGTTGGCAGCAGGTCGGCGGCACCGGCTCCGGGGCCGGGCTCGGGGTCGGCGGGGTGGCCGAGGCGGTGGAGCTGCTGCAGGGCTATCCGGTGCCGGCCTCCGCGCTGGAGCGGTTGGTGCTGCCGGCGCGGGTCCCCGACTACGCGGCGGCGTACCTGGACGAGCTGACCGGTGCCGGCGAGGTGGTGTGGGCCGGCGCGGGGTCGCTGGCCGGCGGCGACGGGTGGGTGGTGCTGGCCCCCGCCGACAACGCCGAGCTGCTGCTCCCACCGGTGACCGCCGACGCGGAGCTGACGCCGCTGCACCAGGGCGTGCTGGACGCGCTCGACGACGGGCAGGCGCTGTTCTTCCGGCCGCTCGCCGAACGCATCGGCGCCGTGGACGACGCCGATCTCGCCGCGGCGATCTGGGATCTGGTCTGGGCCGGCCACCTGTCCAACGAC
>JBOGDE010000025.1:0-26294 GCA_050701695.1 Micromonosporaceae bacterium | reverse complement strand
GGGATCCTCCGCCGGGGGTTCCTCATCGCCCGGCGGCGGTGGCTCCTCTGGGGGCGGCGGTGGCGGCTCCCCGCCGGGCGGTGCCGGGTCGGCGTGGGGCATCGATCCATCCCTGTCCTGTGGCTCCCGCATGGCCGGCCGCCCTATGCCCGGAACAGGTGTCGGCGGATACCGGCCACGTTGCCGAAGATCCGTATCCCGAGCACCACCACCACACCGGTGGAGAGCTGGCCACCGACGCCGAGCTGATCGCCGAGGTACACGATCAGGCCCGCCACCAGCACGTTGGAGACGAACGAGACCACGAACTGCTTGTCGTCGAAGATGCCGTCGAGCCGGGCCCGGATCCCGCCGAACACCGCGTCGAGCGCCGCCACCACCGCGATCGGCAGGTACGGCTGCAGCGCGGCCGGGACGGTGGGGTCGAGCACCAGCCCGAGCGCGATCCCGGCGATCAGGGCGGCTACGGCGATCATGCGGGGCCCCCGCGGACAAGCGTCTTCGTGGGGTGCATCAACGTCCACCTCCGGATGGCGAGGGTGAGCCCGACGGAGCGGGCGGTCGGGCGTGGCGCAGCCTGGGGTTCGGTGCGGCGGGAAGGGTCAACCGGTCGGCGGCGTCCACGGCGAAACCCATCCGGTACTTCTCCCGCAGGTACCGGAACTCCGCGGCGGTACGCGAGGCGAGGAACCGCTGCCGCAGCTGCGGAGGCCCGATCACCTGCACCAGGTACGGGTTCGTCACCGGGGTGAAGTCGACCAGGATCGCCTCCCCCGCGGCGCGGATGGTCGACACCGTCGACAGCCGTTGACCGTCGATCGCGATCGCCTCCGCGCCGGAGGCCCACAGCGCGTTCGTCAGTCGCTGCAGGTCTCGGTCGAGCACCCGGCCCAGATTCTCGCCGGTCGGCTCCCCGGTGACCGGGTCCTTCTCACTGGGCGCGTCGGTGAGCGTCACCGTGATCCCCGGCCCGGTGACCTTCGCCAGCCCGGTCGAGGCCTCCAGGTCACGCAGCCGCTCCGCCTCGGCACCACCGCCCAGGGCGCGGTCCCGCTCCGCGGCGACCTGGTCCCGAAGCTTCGCCGCTCGCCGGGCCAGTGCCTCGCTCTCCGCCCGCTCCCGTACCACCTCGGCGGCGAGCTTCGCGCGGGTACGGCTCGCCGCCGGTGCCCCCGCCACCACGTCCTGGTACGCCACCGAAACCAGGAATCCGAACACCAGCAGCACCGCTGCGGTGCCGGTGCGCCCGAGCCGCCGCCTGGTCGCGGTCGGCGGACCCTCGTCGCGGCGGCGGGCCGCGGCGTCGGCGTACCCGGGGTCGAGCGGGTTGGAGAACAGGTCGCTGAGCAGGTCGGTACCGAAGCTGGAGCCGGCCCGGCGGCCGGACCGTGCCGGGCTGTCGCCCCGCTGTGGTCTCGGTGTCAACCCACCACCCCGTCGTCGGTACCAGACCGCTTGACGATGCGGCTGGCGTGGACCAGATACAGCGCTCCCGCACACCAGTACAACACCAGGCCCCACAGGGCAAGCGACCAACCCACCGGGGTGCCGATCATCGCCGCGACCCCGCCCAGCTTCGCCAACAGCAGGAACGGGAACGCCACCAGCAGTACGAAGGTGGCGGTCTTGCCCAGGTAGTGGACCGGAGGCGGACCGTACCCGTGGCGGCGCAGCCAGGCGATCGCGGTGATCGGCAGGATCTCCCGGGACAGCAACGCCACCGTGAACTCCCACGGCACCAGGTCACGGATGGTGAACGCGACCACCGTCGCCAGGATGTAGAGCCGGTCGGCCAGCGGATCCAGCAGCTCACCCAGCCGGCTCACCTGACCCAGGGCGCGGGCGGCGTACCCGTCCACCCAGTCGGAGGTGCCGCCGATCATCAACACCACCAGCGCGGCCAGATCGTGCTCGGCGACCAGGAACAGGTAGAGGAACAGCGGCACCCCGAGCAGCCGTACGAAGCTGATCAGGTTGGGGACAGTGAAAACCCGACCGGATGCCCGGGCCGCGAGGCCCACCGGTTCAGACGACGTCCGTGGCGGCTCTGTCACCAGGCCCCCCTTTCCGACCCACGCAACGTGCCGCTGCGCCGAACGCGCGGCAACTATAACCAACCCCGCGCCGACCATACGCCAGACGCTGACCTGCCAGAACGGCGGCGCACGGTGGCACCGGATCACAGCACCACCGTGCGCCTGGAACACCTACTTGACGACCAGGGCCAGCCCCAGCGCGTCGTCAATGTAGAAGATCGGAGAGAAGATCGAGCGCTTGCTGAACCAGATCGTGGTGTAGCCCTTGTGTACGCCGGTCGCGTCGTACACCAGGAACCACGGTCCACCGCTGTCGCCGCCGGAGGTGATGTAATCCTCCACCGCCACCAGCCTGCGGTAGGTGAAGCCGTCGACCGTCACCGTGACGTTGACCCGGTAGACGTCCGAGCAGCCGTATCCGGTGGTACGCCCGTACTTGCAGACGTAGTCACCGGTGGAGATGCTGCCGTCGTAGCCGTTCACGGGGCGGTAGCCGGTGTCCGAGGTGTAGAACTCGGCGTACTCCGCGTGCGAGGTGGTGTGCCACTGGAAGTCGCCCCAGTCGCCCCGGTGCTGCGCCCGGTACGGCGCGTCGTACCGCAGCCCACCGGACTGCGGCTCCTGGTAGTCCCGCGCGTTGGCGCAGTGCCCGGCGGTGACGAAGCCGTACACGCCGTTACGCGCGACGCTGAAGCCGGTGGTGCACAGGCCGCCGCTGTCGCCCGGGGTACGGGCACCGCCGCGGGTGTGTTCGTCGCCGCTCACCTCACCGGGTACGAACTCGACCGCCACGCCGTCGCGCCGGGCACTCGCCGGCAGCGCCGACATCAGCTTCGCGCGGGAAGCCGCCTGCTCGCCGGCGGGCAGCTGCAGGCTCGCCTCCACGGTGCCGGTCTTCACGTCGTACGACGTGGTGACCTGCGACCGGCCCTGCGCTACCAGATCGGCGTGTACGGCGTCGGTACGCCGCTGCAGCGCTGCGAGGGACTCCTCCGCTCCCCCTCGCAACGTCATGCCCGACTGGCCTTGCGTGGCCGCGTACGCCGCCGCCGGCACCGCGCCGGCGAACCGTGCCACGGCGTGCACCCGCGGGCTGTGTTCCACCCAGCCGCCCGCGTACGACTCGGGGAACTGCCGAGCCAGCGCCGCCAGCTGGTTCCCGAGCGCCTTCTGCGTCTTCAGCGCCTGGCGCGCCGCTGCGATCCCCACGCCACGTGCCGCCGCGTACGACGCCGCGTCCGCGGCCAGCCCGTCGACGGGCGTACCCCCGGATTGTTCGCCGTGCACGACCGGCAGGCCGGCAGCGGCACCTGGGCCCTGCGCCGAGGCGGGGCCGGTGCCTGCTGACACCATCGCGAACATCGCCGCCAGGGCGACGGTCACGCCACTCGTTACTCGTCTCCGCACAACTGTTCCTCTCCGTCTGGCACCGAACCGATACGGTGCGCTATATAGACCGATGTCTACGGAACGGTTGATCACGAAGTAAGTCAACGGACCTGTCTTGGTCACGACTGTCGGGAGATCGCCCGCGGTGCCGCCGCGTCCGTGGCTGCCGATCACCAGCTGATGAGCAGGAGATAGCCGGCGACCCCGGATCCGGCGAACGCACCGCCGTAGCACAGCAGGTTGATCAGCACGATCCGCCGCTGCAGCCGCAGGCCGTCGTGCAGGGTGTAGCGGAACCGGTGGGCCCAGTGGAACAGCGCCAACACGCAGAGCCCGAGCAGCACCACGCGGGTGACCGGATGCCGCAGTACGGCGAGCAGGTGTGCGTGATCGGGCGCCACCCAGCCCAGCGGGATCGCGATCCCGAACAGGAACAGCAGCGCCGGGATCAGCAGCGCGGCCGCCATCCCGCCGCCGGTGAACAGCAGCCACAGGTACGGCTCCACCGGCCGCCGGGCCATCAGCCCAGCACCACCCAGACCACCAGCGCCGACACCACGACCCATGCCCCGTAGTGGGCGGCGGCGACCAGGGGCGGCGGCACCCGGCGGCCGCGCAGCCGTACCGCCATCGCCTGGGGCGCGACGTTGAACCAGGTGACGGCGTGGAACACCACGAACAGCAGCGCCACCAGGTTCAGCCCGAGCAGCCACGGACTCGCGCTCCACTCGACGAACCGGCGGTACGCCGCCTCCCCCGACACGATCGCGTTGCCCAACAGCAACAGGTACACCACGAACCACGCGACGAAGACGCTGCTCAACTCACGTACCACGAAAAGGAAGTAAGAGCGGCGACGCAGCCACCAGAACAGGGAGACGGGAGGCTGATAGGCGGTCATCGCCGCCCCCAGGGCATGAGCAGCGCCTTCGCCGACTCCTTCGCCGCGGTCAGCTTGTAGCGCTGGATCGCCCCTGCCGGGTCCACGCCCTTCGGGCAGGCGGTGGTGCACTCGCCGACGAAGGTGCAGCTCCACACCCCGTCGGCCGCCGCGAGCACGTCCAGCCGCTGGTGGCCTCCGTGGTCGCGGGAGTCCAGGTTGTAGCGCTGCGCGAGCGCGATCGCGGCCGGGCCGAGGAAGTCCTGGTCGATGCCGTACACCGGGCAGGCGGCGTAGCAGAGCATGCAGTTGATGCACATGCTGAACTGCTGGTACTCGGCCAGCTGTGTCGGCGTCTGCAGGTGCTCGCCCTCCTCGGGCGGGTCCCCCACGATCCAGGGCGACACGCGTGGGAGCTTGCGCATGAAGTCGCTGATCTCGACCACCAGGTCCCGTACCACCGGGAAATTGGCCAGCGGCGCCACCGTGACCGGCCCCGGGGCCAACTCGGCGAGGAACGTGGCGCAGGTCAGCCTGGGGTCGCCGTTCACCGTCATGCCACAGCTGCCGCAGATGCCCATCCGGCACGACCAGCGGTACGACAGCGTGCCGTCGATCTGGTCCTTGATGTGGTTCAGGCCGTCCAGCACCGCCCAGTCCTTCCGGAGCGGCACCTGGTATTCCTGGTACGTGGGTTCGGCGTCGGCCTCCGGCCGGTACCGTGCCACCCGCAGCGTGATCGTGTTCGGCATGGTCACCTCCCGTACACCCGTTCCCCTGGGGGCCAGCGGGTGATGGTCACCGGCAGATACTCCATCCGCCAGCCCCCGTCCGGGTCGCGATGGATCAGCGAGTGGGCCAGGAACCGGTCGTCGTCCCGGCGCGGGAAGTCCAGCCGCTGGTGGGCGCCGCGCGACTCCTCCCGCAGTAACGCGCTGTGCAGGATGCTGCCCGCCACCTCGAGCATGAAATCCAGCTCGAGCGCGGCGACCAGCTCGGTGTTGAAGGTACGGCTGTGATCGGAGATCCGTACCGACGCGAACCGGTCCTGCAGCTCGTGCACCGTGTCCACGGACTTCACCAGGCCGTCCCGGGAACGATAGATCCCGGCGCCGCTCTCCATCGCGTCCTGCATCTGGTCGCGGATCGTGGAGATCCGGTCGTTCCCGTCGCTGCGGTCCCGCAGCGCCTCCAGCCGGCGCACCTCGTCGGCGCCCTGCGACCCGACGTTGGTACGCGGTGCGGATGCCGCGTACGCCGCCGCGGCCTGGCCGGCGCGGGCGCCGAAGACCAGCAGTTCCGGCAGCGAGTTCGAGCCCAGCCGGTTCGCGCCGTTGATGCTGACGCAGGCGGTCTCGCCGGCGGCGTACAGGCCTTCCAGTCCGGCGGCGCCGTGGAGGTCGGTGTGGACCCCGCCCATCATGTAGTGCACCACGGGGCGTACCGGGATCAGCTCGTGCACCGGGTCGATGTTCTGGTAGTCGCGGCACAGCTCCCGTACGAACGGCAGCTTGGCGTCGATCACCTTCGCACCCAGATGGCGCAGGTCGAGGTGCACCACGGGCCCGTACGGGGTGTCAGTGGTCCGTCCCTTCTCGACCTCGTGGACGAATGCCTGCGAGAGCCGGTCCCGGGGACCCAGCTCCATGCTCTTGAACACCGGGTGCGGCTCGGGCTTGCCGAGGTCGTAGTCCTGCAGATAGCGGTAGCCCTCCCGGTTCACCAGCAGGCCGCCTTCGGCGCGGGCCGCCTCGGTGATCAGGATCCCGGTGAACGGCAGCCCGGTCGGGTGGTACTGCACGAACTCCATGTCCTTCAGCGGCGCGCCGGCGCGGTAGGCGAGCGCCATCCCGTCCCCGGTCTTGATGTTGGCGTTGGTGGTGAACGGGTACACCCGCCCGCAGCCGCCGGTGCAGAGGATCACCGCCTTGGCGGCGATGGTTTCGATCCGCCCGGTCGCCAGCTCCAGCGCGGTGAGGCCGGCGATCCGGCCGTCGTCGACGTGCAGCCTGGTGACGTACCACTCGTCGAAGCGGTGGATGCCCTCGTGCCGCAGGGTGGTCTGGAACAAGGTGTGCAGCAGGTGGAACCCGGTCTTGTCGGCGGCGAACCAGGTGCGCTGCTGCTTCATGCCGCCGAACGGGCGTACCGCCACGTGACCGTCCGGCTCTCGGCTCCACGGACAGCCCCAGTGCTCCAGCCGCAGCAGCTCCTTCGGCGCCTCGTCCACGAACAGGTCGACGGCGTCCTGGTCACACAGCCAGTCACCGCCGGAGACGGTGTCCCGGAAGTGCTCCTCCAGGCTGTCCGCCTCCTTGATCACCGCGGCGGCGCCACCCTCCGCGGAGACGGTGTGGCTGCGCATCGGGTACACCTTGGAGACGATCGCGACGCTCAGCGAAGGGTCTGCCTCCACCACGGCGATCGCGGCGCGCAGCCCGGCGCCGCCACCACCCACGATGACGACGTCATAGCTCAGCCGGGCGTCCTGGCTCGGCTGGGCGACGCGCTGGCTCGGCTGGGCAGCGGGGGCCACGTCAGGAGCCGTGGTCCTCGTCCACCGGCACCACCCGCCCGTCGTGCCGGATCACTCGAGTGTGGATGCTGCCGTCGTGATACTCGTGCCGGATCGTACGACAGCCGCAGTCGTAGTACTCGTCGATGATCACCAGGCCCGCCTCGTCGGTGTCGCGGTAGTGCTCCCCCGCGACGGTCCTGCCGCAGGGAGCGGTCTCCGCGGTGAACCCGGTCTTCGTGCCGACCATCTTCTACCCCCTTCGCCGTGGTGAGTCGGCCACAGAGAGGTCAGGAGACGACGAGGTCACCCAGCGCGTTGCGCGCGGCCGCGTCGTCGCTCACGCACACGGCCAACTCGGCCTGCCCGTCGCAGATCCGGGTTGGCATCAGAATCTCGATGTTGACCCCCGCGTCGGCGAGCCGGCGGGCGAACAGCGCCGCCTGACCCGGCTCGTCGAGGAGCCGTACGGTGATCGCGTCCCGCTCGTTGAAGTCGAGACCGGCGTGGGTGAGCGCCGTGCGCGCGGCGTCCTCGTCGTCGGCGACGAGCGCGACGATCCCCTGACTGCCGGCGGTCACCCCGCACAGCATCATGTTGGAACCGCGATCAGCGACGAGTTCGCCGATGTGGGCGAGCTCGCCGGGCTGGTTCTTGAGAAGCACCGTGAAGACGCTCATGGCTCCTCCCAGGGCGCGAAAACCCTGCCCTGACGGTACGCCTCAGGCCAGGCGAGCGCGAATGCCGCTCATCGGCACGGTCGACGTACGCCAGACCGGGAAAGCGTTGCCTGCCGGGTCGGTACCACAAACAGCGAAAAGGCCGCTGACCTGGGCGTACGCCCTGTTGTCAGCGGCCGGTCCGATTGGTCGGGACGGCGGGATTCGAACCCACGACCCCTTGACCCCCAGTCAAGTGCGCTACCAAGCTGCGCCACGTCCCGATCCGTCACGGCCCGAGGCCGATGACAGCGGGCTCCAGCCTAGCGCAGCCATACCTGGCGCCGCGTCCGGGTTATCGGTGTGATGTGGAGGTGTGGTGCGCCGCACCTCACCTCGATCATCCTAGGAAGCTAGCCACAAATCTATGGCGGGCCTGCCGCCCGGCACTCGCTGTCAGCGACGCGCGGAGGTGGCCCGAAGAATGTCACGGCGGTCGCCAAGCGGCGTCACCGCCGGCGCACCGCGAACCTCGCCGTCGACGCCGAACCGCGAGCCGTGACAGGGGCAGTCCCACGTGCGCTCTGCCGGGTTGAACCCCACCACGCACCCCAGGTGAGTGCAGACCGCCGACACGGCGTGCAGCTCTCCCTCAGCGTCGCGTGCGACCGCGCACAGCTCACCGTCGACATCGACCACCGCGCCCTCCCCCGGCGCCAGTGACCCGATGCGGGACGGATCCTCGACCGGCCAGCGGTCCCGGACCAGATGATCTGCCACCGCGGCACCGGTCTGGACCAGCGGGACCGCCTCCACCGTGGGGTGCAGCCGTCGCGGGTCGTACAGCGGCGCCCAGTCCGGCGGCGCGGCGCCGGTGATCAACGCGGTGAGCAGCTCACCGGCCATCACCCCGTTGCTCATCCCCCACGCGTTGAACCCGGTCGCCACCCAGACCCGGCCGTCACCACCCGGGAACGCGCCGACGTAGGGCACCTGATCGGTGGTGGAGGTGTCCTGCGCCGCCCAGCGGTAGTCGACGGCGGTGACCCCGAACCGGTCGCGTACCCAGCCGGTCAACCGGTCGAACCGGGCCTCCGTGTCGACCTCACCGGGCCGGAACACCTCGCCGGTGACGATCAACAGCCGGCGCCCGCCGGGGTACGGCGCGGTGCGCACCGAGCGGGTGCCCTCAGCTTGCGTGAGGTACATGCCGTCCGGGTCGGCCGCGGGGTCGACCCGGGGGTCGACCGCGGCCGCGACCACCAGCTCCCGGCGCGGCGAGAGCCGGGTGAACACCGACAGCCGGTCCAGCACCGGGTATCCGGTGACGATCACCACGTGCTCGGCCGACAGTGTCGCACCGGAGCTGGTCCGCAGCCGGCACGGCGTGCCCTCCTCCAGCGCGACCACACGGCTGCGCTGGTGGAGCCGGGCACCGCGGCGTACCAGGTCCGCGGTGAGCGCCAGCAGGTATCGGCGAGGATGGAACTGCGCCTGGTCGGCGACCCGTACCGCACCCGCCACCGGGTACGGCAGGGCGGTGTCGGTGACGAACTCCGCCGGCAGCCCCGCGGCACCCGCCGCGGCCACCTCCTGCCGTACCCGGTCGATCTCCTGCTCGTCGGTGACGTAGCTGTACGCCGCCCGCGTCTCCAGATCGCAGTCGATCCCCAGCTCGCCGGCGACCCCACGTACCCGCGCGATCGCGTGCTGCTGGGACGCCGCGTACCGCGCCGCCGCCCGCTCCCCCAACCCGGAGCGCAGCGCCGCGTACGGCATGCCGTGCAGTGCGGTCAGCTTCGCCGTGGTGTGCCCGGTGGTGCCGGCCAGGACCCGGTCCGCCTCCAGCAGCGTCACCTGCCGACCGGCCCGTGACAGCTCCCAGGCGGTGCAGATCCCGGCTATCCCACCGCCGACCACCGCGACGTCGGTCGCCGATTCCCCGGTGTACGCCGGGAAGTCCGGCTGGTCGGTACTCGCCATCCAGTACGACTCAGGTCTCATACCCGAGCGGTACCCGCTGCGGCGTACCGGCAAAAGCCCGCTGGGATCAGCGGCGTGCCTCGCGG
This sequence comes from Micromonosporaceae bacterium, assembly GCA_050701695.1. GTDB lineage: Bacteria > Actinomycetota > Actinomycetes > Mycobacteriales > Micromonosporaceae > WHSM01. The sequence goes on along the minus strand of JBOGDE010000025.1, from coordinate 16,746 downwards.
CGTTTGCGCATCCGTACCGAGACCGAGATCGGGCTGCCCGCGAAGCCGAACTCCTCACGCAGCTTGCGTTCGACGAACCGCACGTATCCGGCGTCCAGCGGGCCGGTGGTGAACAGCACGAAGCGGGGCGGGCAGCTGCCCGCCTGGGTGGCGAACAGGATGCGGGGTGCGCGGCCGCCGCGTACCGGGTGTGGGGTGGCCGCGGTCAGCGCCGCCAGCCACTGGTTGAGCCGGCCGGTGGAGACCCGCTGCTCCCAACCCTCCAGGGCGGTACGCATCGCCGGCGCCAGCTTCGCCACCGCGCGGCCGGTCTTCGCCGACACGTTCACCTTCAGCGCCCACGGCACCCGGCGCAGCTCCCGCTCGATCTCCTTCTTCAGCAGGTGCCGCCGGTCCTCGTCGACCAGGTCCCACTTGTTGAAGGCGACCACCATCGCCCGGCCGGCCTCGATCACCGTGGTGATGATCCGCTGGTCCTGTTCGGAGATCGGCTCACTGGCGTCCAGCAGCACCACCGCCACCTCGGCGGCGTCGATCGCGGCGGCGGTACGCAGGCTCGCGTAGTACTCCGTACCGCTGGCCTGCCCGACCCGTTTGCGCAGCCCCGCGGTGTCGATCAGGCGCCACGGCTCGCCGCCGATCTCGACCAGGCTGTCCACCGGGTCGACGGTGGTGCCGGCGACGGCGTCCACCACGGCGCGGTCCTCTCGCGCCAACTCGTTGAGCAGGCTCGACTTGCCCACGTTCGGCCGCCCCACCAGCGCCACCCGGCGCGGGCCGCGCTCGGCCGGAAACTCCGGCGGGGTCTTCGGGAGCCGGGCCAGCACCGCGTCCAGCAGGTCACCGGAGCCGCGTCCGTGCAGCGCCGAGACCGGGTACGGCTGCCCCAGCCCGAGCGACCACAGCCCCGCCGCCTCCGGCTCCTGGTGGTTACTGTCGATCTTGTTGGCGACCAGCAGCACCGGTTTGCCGCCGCGCTGCAGCACCCGGGCGGCGGCCTCGTCGGTGTCGGTGGCGCCGACGATCCCGTCGACCACCAGCAGCACCACGTCCGCAGTCTGCATCGCCGCCTCGGCCTGTGCCGCGATCGCCGCGGCCCGGCCCTGCGCGTCCGGCTCCCAGCCGCCGGTGTCGACCACGGTGAACTGCCGCCCGCCCCACAGCGCGTCGTACGCCACCCGGTCCCGGGTCACCCCCGGTACGTCCTCCACCACCGCCTGGCGCCGCCCGATGATCCGGTTGACCAGCGTGGACTTCCCGACATTGGGCCGGCCCACCACCGCGACCACCGGCGCCGGCGCGGACGGCTCCTCCTCCTCCTCGACGGTGTGCCCGGCCGCGTCGACGGAAACCCATTCGGTCATGCGGTGCCGCCCGCAGCCGACCGCGATCCGACCGGTGCGTCCTCACCGGCTCCGACCTGGTCCTCTACCAGCTGCAGCAGCTGGGCGACCACCTCGTCGATGCCGAGCTGCGTACTGTCCAACACCACCGCGTCCACGGCGGCCCGCAGCGGGCTGGTGGCGCGGGTCGAGTCGAGCCGGTCGCGCCGGGCCAGGTCACGCGCGGTGGCGTCGGCGTCGGAGGCGTCCTCGGTGCTGCGGCGGCGGGCACGTTCGGTGTCGGAGGCGGTGAGGAACACCTTCAGCTCCGCGTCCGGCGCCACCACCGAGCCGATGTCGCGGCCCTCCACCACGATGCCGCCGGCCCGGTCCGGGCCCCCGATGATCTCCCGCTGCTGCGCCACCAGGGCGGTACGCACCGCCGGCACCGCGGCGACGGCGGAGACGTTCGCGGTGACCTCGGGGCCGCGGATCGGCCCGTCCACCGGGGTGTCGTCGACGGCGATGCCCGGTGCCGCCGGGTCGGTGGAGATCCGCAGTGTGACGCTGGCCAGCACCTTCGCCACCGCGTCAGGGTCGTGCGGGTCCACCCCGGCGTCGAGCACGGCCCAGGTCACCGCGCGGTACATGGCTCCGGTGTCGAGGTAGCGGGCGTGCAGCGCCTTGGCCAGCCGGCGGGACACCGTCGACTTACCGGATCCCGACGGTCCGTCCACCGCCACCACACCCCGGAACGGTGGTTGCCCGCTGCTCACGCTGTCTCCCTGCTCCTCGTACACCTGTCTGGTCCATCATGCCCGGCGGTGCGTCACAGCTGCACGGCGCGGTACAGCGAGCCGACCTCGGCGCGGTTGAGCCGGCGCACCGAGCCGGGCCGCAGCTCACCCAGCCGGATCGGCCCGATCTGGGTACGGATCAGCCGCGTCACCGGGTGCCCCACGGCGTCCAGCATCCGGCGCACGATCCGGTTGCGTCCCTCGTGGATCACGACCTCGACCAGCGCCCGCGGCGGCACGCTGTCGACCAGCCGGAACCGGTCGACCTTCACCGGCCCGTCGTCGAGCTCCACACCCGCCACCAGCCGGCGCTCCAGGCTACGCGGCACCGGACCCGGCACCTCACACAGGTACGTCTTCGGCACCGCGTACGACGGATGGGCGAGCCGGTGCGCCAGGTCGCCATCGTTGGTGACCAGGAGCAGCCCCTCGCTGTCGGCGTCCAGCCGCCCCACGTGGAACACCCGCTGCGGTACGTCACCGAGCAGGTCGGCGAGGGTACGCCGGCCCCGGTCGTCGGACATCGCCGAGAGCACGCCGGTGGGTTTGTTGACCGCGAGGTGGACCATCCGGTCGTCGGTGACCAGCCGGGTGCCGTCGACGTGGATCACCGACTCGCGGGGGTCGGCCTTGGCGCCGAGCCGCACCACCTTGCCGTCCACCGTCACCCGGCCCTCGGCGATCAGCTCCTCGCAGGCCCGCCGCGACCCGAGACCCGCCGCCGCGAGCAGCTTCTGCAGCCGCCGCGGCCCCGGCGCGTCAGCGTTGCTCATGGCTGTCGGCGAGCGCCTCGACGTCGGTGGGCAGGAACGGCGCCAGCGGCGGCAGCTCGTCCACGCCGTCCAGGCCGAGCTTCTCCAGGAACAGGGTGGTGGTGCCGTACAGGTGGGCGCCGTGCTCGGGCTCCACGCCGCACTCCTCGATCAGGCCGCGGGTGAGCAGGGTGCGGACCACGCCGTCGCAGTTGACGCCACGGATCGCGGAGATCCGGGCCCGGGTCACCGGCTGCTTGTACGCCACCACGGCGAGGGTCTCCAGCGCCGCCTGGGTGAGCCGGGTCTGCTGCCCGTCCAACACGAACCGCTCCACGTACGCCGCGTACGCCGGGCGGGTGTAGAGCCGCCAACCGCCGGCGGCGCGGCGCAGGTCGAAGCCGCGTCCCTCGGCGGTGTACTCCTCGGCGAGCGCGGCCAGGGTGGCGGTGACCCGTTCGGTGGGCTGCTCCAGGATCTGCGCCAGCACCACGTCGGCGATCGGCTCGTCGACCACCATCAGGATCGCCTCCAGCGCGGGCCGCAGCTCCACCGGCTCGGCGGGCGGCGTGTCGGGGGGCGGTGGGGAGACGTCGTCCGGGTTCACGATGCGGTGTCCTTCCCCGGCTCCGGCGCCGACTCGGTCTTCCGGTCGGCCGGCGTACCGGCGTATTCGTCGATCTCCAGGTCGGCGTCGAGGTCGTCGCCGCCGGTCCACCGTACGGTCAGCTCACCGAGCGCCTGCACCTGGTCGAAGCCGATCAGCCCCTCCCGGTACAGCTCCAGCAGGGCCAGGAACCGGGCCACCACCTCGAGGGTGGACTGGCAGTCCGAGGTCAGGGTACGGAAGCTGGCGGTACGTGAGCGCAGCAGCCGCTCCCGCAGCACCGCGGCGTGTTCCCGGACGCTGACCCGTACCTGATGGATGTGGGCGATCGAGACCAGCTGCGGCTGCTTGGGGGTCAGCGCCTTCGCGGCGAGCTGGGCCAACCGCTCCGGGCCGATGCCGAGGAGCACCTCCGGCAACGCCTCGGCGAAGCGGGGCTCCAGGCTGACCGCGCGAGGGTAGCGGCGAGCCGCCGAGCGTTCCAGCCCGGCCAGGTGCGCGGCGGCCTCCTTGAACGCCTTGTACTGCAGCAGCCGCGCGAACAGCAGGTCGCGGGCCTCCAGCAGCGCCAGGTCCTCCTCGTCCTCCACGTCGGCGGCCGGTAGCAGCCGCGCCGCCTTGAGGTCCAGCAGCGTGGCGGCGATCAGCAGGAACTCACTCGCCTCGTCGAGGTCCCAGGCCTCGCCCATCCCCTTGATGTACGCGATGAACTCGTCGGTGACCTGCGAGAGCGCGACCTCGGTGACGTCCAGCTTGTGCTTGCTGATCAGCTGCAGCAGCAGGTCGAACGGGCCGGTGAAGTTGGCGAGCGTGACCTGGAAGCCCTCGACCGGCCCTTCGACCGGCCCTTCGACCGGCCCTTCGACCGGCCCTTCGACCGGCTCCGAAGCCGCGGCCGCCACGGAGTCCGAGGCGCCCACCGACTCCGGTGCCGGGACCGACTCCGGTGTCGTGAGGGGAGGTTCGGGGGACGATTCGGTCACCTCACGACGGTATCCCAGCCGCCGCGGGCCGGTCGCGGCGCTCGGCGAACTCACCGGCGACTCACCATGCTGGTCCTTCGTTCGCGGCTGCGGGGCTCGCAAGCTCACTCCTCGCGCTCACCATGCGGCCCACCGCATCAGGGGGGTGACAAGCCAGTCCAGCACGCCCAGCAGCAGCGGCGCACGGTTGCCCAGTGGGATCACCAGCAGCACCACCAACGCCAGCGCCCCGAGGTTGCGCTCCTCGAGCCAGTGCCGCCAACGCTGTGCCGTGGCGCCGGTGTTGCGGGCCAGCAGCCACACCAGCCACCAGCCGTCCAGCGGCGGCAGCGGCAGCAACGCCAGCACCCCGAAACACAGCAGCCCGGTGCCCAGTGACCCCCACAGCTGTTCGGCGACCGGGCCCGGTGCCCCGGTCAGCACGTCCGAGGGCCCCCGGATCGCCAGGAAGCCGTTGTCGGCCAGCAGCAGGTGGTAGCCGACCAGCACCACGAACCCGAGTGCCGCGGTCGCCAGCGGCCCGGCGATCAGCACCAGCGCCCGGCGGGATCGTCGCTCCACCAGCCAGCCGACCTCCGGTAGCTGCGCGCGCCGTCCCCAGCCGGTACCGGCCAGGGCCGCCGCGATCGCGCCGAACGGGTCGATGTCCCGCCGCGGATGCGGCAGTACCGAGCCGACGCGGTGCTGCAGTAGTCGCTGTGCGAGCCAGACTCCGACCGCGGCGCGTACCGACAGGCCGATCAGGAAGGCGAGCAGCAGGCCGGCGAACGCCGCCGGCTGGATCAAGGCGCGTAACACGCGGCCGCCTAGGAGGTCGTGGCCGCGATCACCTCGCGGGCGAGCTGGCGGTACGCGCGCGCCCCCGACGAGGCCGGTGCCCAGGTGGTGATCGGCTCTCCGGCCACCGTGGTCTCCGGGAACCGTACGGTACGGGTGATCACGGTCTGGTACACCCGGTCGCCGAACGCCTCCACCACCCGCTGCAGCACCTGCCGGGAGTGGGTGGTGCGGCTGTCGTACATGGTGGCGAGGATGCCTTCGAGCTCCAGGTCGAAGTTGAGCCGTTCCCGTACCTTGTCGATGGTGTCGAGCAGCAGCGCCACCCCGCGCAGGCTGAAGAACTCGCATTCCAGGGGCACCATCACGCCGTGCGCGGCGGTCAGCGCGTTCACGGTGAGCAGCCCGAGCGAGGGCTGGCAGTCGATCAGGATGTAGTCGTAGTCCTTCATCACCGGGTACAGGATGCGCTTGAGCGTCATCTCCCGCGCCACCTCGGTGACCAGCTGGATCTCCGCCGCGGACAGATCGATGTTGGCCGGCAGGATGTGCAGCCCGTCAACGTTGGTCTTGATCATGACCTCGTCGAGACCGACGTCCTTCTGCATCACCAGGTTGTAGATGGTCATGTCGAGGTTGTGCGGGTTGACCCCGAACCCGACCGACAGCGCGCCCTGCGGGTCGAAGTCGACCAGCAGGACCCGGCGCCCATACTCGGCGAGCGCGGCGCCAAGGTTGATGGTGGTGGTGGTCTTGCCGACGCCGCCCTTCTGGTTGGCCATCGCGATGATCCGGGCCGGGCCGTGCCCATCCACCGGATCCGGAGTCGGGATCGGCCCCTTGCCGGTGTACGACTCGGGATCGGCCGGCCCCAGGTCGGCGTCGTTGACGTCGGAGGCGGACTGCTCAGCCCGCAGCGCCGCCCAGGCATCGTCGCGGTCTAGACCCATGTCACCACACCCTTCCCCGACGACTTACCGGCGCCGCCTCGGTGGTACCCGGGGAAGCGGGGCGGCGGATCCCTCGCCAGTGTGTGACGCCTGCTGGCGACTGTACGGCACCGACCCCACGACCGGCCGCCTCCGCGACGGCGTGTCGCACTCCGCGGCCTCCGCACCAGCGCCGACCCTATCCCAGAGCCCGCGGGTGGCTCGCGGCGTACACCTCGCGCAGCTTGTCGACGGTGACCAGCGTGTACACCTGGGTGGTGGCCACCGAGGCGTGACCCAGCAGCTCCTGGACCACCCGTACGTCCGCGCCGCCGTCGAGCAGGTGTGTGGCGTATGAGTGGCGCAGCGTGTGCGGTGAGACGGTGACCGCGAGCCCGGCGCGCTCGGCGGCCTGGCGCAGGATGGTCCACGCGCTCTGCCGGGACAGCGCCCCGCCGCGGGCGTTGAGGAACAGCGTGTGGCTCCCCCGCCCGGCCGCCACCAGGCTGGGACGGCCCCGCACCAGGTACGCCTCGGCGGCGCGCCGCGCGTACCCGCCGACCGGCACCAGCCGGGTCCGGCCCCCCTTGCCGTGGAGCAGCACCGCACCGGCGGCCAGATCGAGGTCGTCGACCACGCAGCCGACCGCCTCACTGATCCGGGCGCCGGTGCCGTACAGGAACTCCAGCAGGGCGCGGTCGCGCAACGGCAGCGGGCCGTCGCCGGGGCCGGCGGCGTCCAGCAGCCGGGACACCTGCTCCACGCTGATCGCCTTCGGCAGCCGGCGGGGCGGCGTCGGGGGGCGTACGTCACGTGCCGGGTCGGTGCCGGTGAGCCCTTCCCGTACCGCGAATCGGTGCAGGCCGCGTACCGCCGAGACCGTGCGGGCCGCCGAGGATGCCGCCAGCGGCGGGTGGTCCGGGTCGCCTTCCCGCAGCCGGGCCAGGAACTCCGCGACGTCGCCGGGCGCCACGTCGGCCAGCGAGCCGACCCCGGCCGCGGCCAGCCAGCCGGTGTAGCGGTCGAGGTCCCGCCGGTACGACGCCAGTGTGTTCGCCGCCAGCCCGCGCTCCACCGCGAGATGGTCCAGGTAGCCGCGCACCGCCCGTGCCAGGGGTGCTGCGGGGGGTGCGCCGCCGGCCGCCTCGGGTCCGGGATCGGACGGCGGGGCGGCCACGGTGGACGAGGGGGCGGTCGCGGTCAGACCAGGACCTCCTCCAGCTTCACGCTCGGCATGCCGTGCGCCTCGGCGACCGGGCCGTAGGTGACCTGCCCGTCGTGGGTGTTGAGCCCCAGCGCCAGCGCCCGGTCGCGGCGCAGCGCCTCGCGCCAACCGTGGTTGGCCAGCTCGACGGCGTACGGCAGGGTGACGTTGGTCAGCGCGTACGTCGAGGTGTGCGGCACCGCGCCGGGCATGTTCGCTACGCAGTAGAACACCGAATCGTGCACCGGGTAGACCGGGTCGGCGTGGGTGGTCGGCCGAGAGTCTTCGAAGCAGCCGCCCTGGTCGATCGAGATGTCGACCAGCACGCTGCCCGGCTGCATTCGGCTGACCAGCTCGTTGGAGATCAGCTTCGGCGCCTTCGCCCCGGGCACCAGCACCGCGCCGATCACCATGTCCGCGTCGAGCACCGCCTTCTCCACCTCGTACGCGTTGGACGCGACGGTCTGCAGGTGGCCCTGGTAGATCCGATCGGCATCCCGCAGCTTGTTGATGTTCTTGTCCAGCAGCAGCACCTCGGCCTGCATGCCGAGCGCGATCGCCGCGGCGTTCATCCCGGACACTCCGGCGCCGATCACGACCACCTTGGCGGCGTACACCCCGGAGACCCCACCCATCAGCACACCGCGGCCGCCGCCGGAGCGCATCAGGTGGTACGCCCCCACCTGCGGCGCCAGCCGGCCGGCCACCTCGCTCATCGGCGCCAGCAACGGCAGCGCCCCGTCGGAGAGCTCGACGGTCTCGTACGCGATCCCGGTGACCTTGCGGTCGAGCAGCGCGTCGGTGCACTCCTTCGACGCCGCGAGGTGCAGGTACGTGAACAGCACCTGGCCCTCGCGCATCCGGTGGTACTCCTCGGCCACCGGCTCCTTGACCTTCAGGATCAGCTCGGCGGTGCCCCACACGTCGTCCGCGCTCGGCAGGATCTGGGCGCCCGCCTCGGTGAACAGCTCGTCCGGGATCGACGAGCCGGCTCCGGCCTGGGCCTCGACGTACACCTGGTGGCCGTTGCCGACCAGCTCGTGGACGCCCGCCGGCGTGATCGCCACCCGGTACTCGTGGTTCTTGACCTCGCGCGGGATTCCGACCTTCACGGGTGCCCCTCTTCTCGCCGGCGCTGGCGACCTCGTTGTCGCACGTGACGCGCCATCGGCGGAAGTTTAGAACCGAATCCCGGAAATCGACGCCCGGATGGCGGCTACTAGACGCCGATGACCGGTTCCGGACCCCTCAGTCAAGTGTGCACGCCGCTCGCTGGCCGCAGCCCCGCCCAACGGTGGCGCCGCGCGTGGTCGGCGGCGAGCAGCCCCGCCACGCACGGACCGTTGGTGATCTCTCCGGAGAAGACCAATCCGACCGCCTCCTCCAGATCGAACCACGCCACGGTCAGTTCCGCCTCTTCGTCGGTACGCACGTGGCTCGGCTGCGGCACCGCGGCGATCTCCCGCGCCAGGTACACCCGGATCGACTCGTCCGAGCAGCCCGGTGTGGTGTGCAGGTCGACCAGCAGGTCCCACCGGGCCGCGGTCAGCTCGGCCTCCTCGGCGAGCTCGCGCTGGGCGGCCGGTAGCGGATCCTCCCCCGGTACGTCGATCAGCCCGGCGGGCAGCTCCCACAGCGAGCGCCGCACCGGGTGGCGGTACTGGCGTACCAGCGCGACCTTGCCGGTGGCATCGACCGCCACCACCCCGACCGCGCCGACGTGGCGTACGTAGTCCCGGTCGGCGGTGCCACCGCCGGGCATCGTGACGGTGTCGGTGACCACGTCGAAGACCCGGCCGGAGAACCGTTCGGTCCTCGAGAGCACCCGGTACGTCGCGGTCGGCTGCGCCACCTAGCCCACCGCCGCTCGGCGGGCCGCCGCCTTGGACCGGCCCGGCTCGGCGGGCTCGGCCGGCTCCTCGGTGGGCAGCTCGACCGGGAGCCGGGCCGCATCGGCGTACCCGATCGCGGCGGCCACGAACGCGCCGAACAGCGGATGCGGCCGGGTGGGGCGCGACTTCAGCTCCGGATGCGCCTGGGTGGCGACGAAGAACGGATGCAGCTCACGGTCGAGCTCGATGAACTCCACCAGCCGGCCGTCCGGCGAGGTCCCGGAGATCCGGATCCCCGCCTTGGTCAGCGCGTCCCGGAAGGCGTTGTTGACCTCGTACCGGTGCCGGTGACGTTCGCTGACCCGGGTGGTGCCGTACGCGTCGGCCACGATCGACCCGGGCACCAGCTCCGCCGGGTACGCCCCGAGCCGCATCGTGCCGCCCAGGTCGCCCTTGCCCGCGACGATCTCCTCCTGGTCGGCCATGGTGGCGATCACCGGCGCGCCGCACTCCGGCTCGAACTCCGTGGAGTTGGCGTCGGCCAGACCGGCCACGTCCCGGGCCACCTCGATCCCCATGCACTGCAGCCCGAGACACAGCCCCAGCGTCGGGATGCCGTTCTCCCGGGCGTACCGGGCGGCACCGATCTTGCCTTCGATGCCGCGTACCCCGAAGCCGCCCGGGATCAGCACCCCGTCGACCCCTTCCAGCGCGGTGGCGGCACCGGTGGCGCTCTGACAGTCGTCGGCGCCGACCCACCGGATCTCCACCCGGGCCCGGTGCCCGAAGCCGGCGGCGCGTACCGCCTCGGAGACCGACAGGTACGCGTCCGGCAGGTCGATGTACTTGCCGACCAGCGCCACCGTCACCGTGGTGTTCGGCTTGTGCACCCGCTCCAGCAGGTCGTCCCAGCTGCGCCAGTCCACGTCCCGGAACGGCAGGTTGAGCCGGCGTACCACGTACGCGTCGAGCCCTTCGCGGTGCAGCACCTTCGGGATGTCGTAGATGCTCGGGGCGTCGGCGGCGGAGATCACCGCCTCGGTGTCCACGTCGCAGTACAGCCCGATCTTGTGCTTGAGCTTGTCCGGGATCTCCCGGTCCGAGCGGCACACGATCGCGTCGGGCTGGATACCGATGTTGCGCAGCTGCGCCACCGAGTGCTGGGTGGGCTTGGTCTTCAGTTCGCCGCTGGGGGCCAGGTACGGCACCAGCGAGACGTGGATGAACATGCAGTTCTCGCGCCCGATGTCGTGGCGGAGCTGCCGGATCGCCTCCAGGAACGGCAGTGACTCGATGTCGCCGACGGTGCCGCCGACCTCGGTGATCACCACGTGCGGGGCGGGCGCGCCGTCGGCCGGCACCGCCATCGCCCGTACCCGTTCCTTGATCTCGTTGGTGATGTGCGGGATCACCTGCACGGTGTCGCCGAGGTACTCGCCGCGTCTCTCCTTGGCGATCACGGTGGAGTAGACCTGGCCGGTGGTGACGTTCGCCGAGGCGTTCAGGGCGGTGTCGAGGAAACGTTCGTAGTGGCCGATGTCGAGGTCGGTCTCCGCCCCGTCCTCGGTGACGAACACCTCGCCGTGCTGGAACGGGTTCATCGTCCCGGGGTCCACGTTGAGGTACGGGTCGAGCTTCTGCATCACCACCCGCAGCCCGCGCGCGGTGAGAAGGTTGCCGAGACTGGAGGCGGTGAGGCCCTTACCGAGTGAGGAGGCGACACCCCCGGTGACGAAGATGTGCCTGGTACGTGCGCTCGTCCCAATGGAAGGGGCCAAGATGACTCCCGTGGTGATCAGCTCGCCGGCCGAATGCCGCGCGTTCCACGGGATTCCACACTAACACCACCGCCATCCCGACCAGCGGCTCGTACCCGGCGTGTTCATCCGATAGCTACACCGTGACCTCGGTATTCGCCTGCGGGGCGTCCGTACCGTCGTCGCCGTCCGGGCCGTCCGGGCCGTCCGGGCCGTCCTCGCCGCTGCCCTTACCGGTGGCGCCGCCGTCCGGGCCGTCCGGGTCGTCGGGGGCCGGTAGCACCGGCGCGCTGCGCAAGTGGGCGCGGGCCAGGGTACGCAGGCACAGCAGGGTGGCCAATGGCACCGCCGTCGCGGTCGCGGCGCCGACCACCACCACACCGGCACCGTCGACCAGGCCACCCAGCACCGCGGCCACCCCGGAGCCGATCAGCGCCGCCCGGATCGCCGGGTACAGCCCGTACACCCGCAGTAGACCGCCGGAGGGGCGCAGCAGCACCAGACCGCCGAACAGCACCCCGGCCAGCACCAGCACGGTCAGTGGACTGGAGCCGAAGGTGATCGCGTTCGCCTCCGCGGTGCGGTGCAGCAGCGCGCCCGGCGCACCCTCGGTGACCTCGGTGACGTACCGCCCCAGCCTGCCCCGGTGCTCCGGCCGGGGGTACAGGTTGAGCAGCACGAAGGCACCGGCCACCGCGACCCCGACGAAGGTGGCGGCGAGCAGCCGGGTGGCGGTCAGCCAGCTGCCGGTGCACATCACCACCGCCAGGCACACCCCGGCGGTCAACGCGATCGCGCTGCCCGGGTCCACACCCACGATGCCGGCGAGCACCACGCCCACCCCACCGACCGCCGCGACCAGCAGCGGACCCCGGGTACGGGGCAACTGCTGCGCCAGGTACCCGCCGAGCAGCAGCACCGCCACGGTGAACGCTCCGGCGCCGATCTCGGAGAGCCCGACGATCCGGCCACCCTCGACGGCGCCGTATCCGGTGACACTGTCCAGCTGCAGGTGGCTGCCGGTGACCAGGTCCGCGGCGATCACCGCCACCGTGACCCCGGCGACCCCGCCGATCGGCCACAGCGGGTTACGCCACCACGGCACCAACCGGATCACCGCGGTCAACGCCGCCAGCACCACCAGCGTCACGCCGGCCAGCGCCAGACCCGGACTGCCACTACGCCACCACGGCACCAGGTCGGCCAGCAGCGTAGCCGGGATCACCAGGCTGACCGCTACGGCGACGATCTCCAGCGCCCGTTCCGCGGCGGTCCACACCAGATGCGACTCGTCCTCGGTGGCGGCCGCCCGCCGGATCCGCCACAGCACCGGGATCGCCGCACCGAACAGCAGCAGCTGCACCAGCACCAGCACGATCCCGAACCCGTAGGCCCGGCGTGGCTGTACCGCCGCGGCCCGGTCGGCGTCACGCAATGCGGCCACCCGCTCGGCCAACGGGGTCGACGCGGGGCTCACCGACATCGCGCCGCCCGCGAACCACCGCGACGAGGGCAGCCCGAGCGCCGCCACCACGGTGGGCGCAACGTCCACCAGCCGGGCGTACCCGCTGCGCCAGGCGGTCAACGTACCGGGGTCGACGCCGGGTCCGTCGGCGAGTGCGACGTGCAGCCGGGCGGTGCCGCCGGTGTCGGCGATCCCCGCCACGAGTACCAGGGAACGCTCCGGGCGGGCGTCGAGCACCCGCCCCAGCAGCGCGTCGACCCGCCGTGCCTGGTCCCGGCGCTGGGTACGGCCGTCTGCCGCCACGGCTCCGGCATCGACCATCGCCAACGGGCACCGGGCCAGTGCGGGCGCCGGATCGTCCGGCAGCGCCGGGAAGTAGCGGTCGACCCGACCCACTCCCGGCCGGGCCGCGGCCAGGGCGGCTCCCGGCCCCACCGCGACCGAGCACTCCACCAGCTCGGCCAGCGCGCCGGGACGGGCCCGGTAGGTCAGGCGCTCGTTGTCCTCCAGCAGCCGCCGGTGCTCGGTGACCACCGCACCGCCGCCGCCACCCGGCGTCACGGTCGGCAGGGGACGACTGCAGCCGGGGTCGGCGGGTTCGGTGTGCCGGCGTACCCGGTTACCGGCGCCGACGGTCAGCCAGCCGTCCGCCGGGCAGGTGTACGCCTGCGCCGACCGTACGGCCATCGACCCGATCGCGGCGCCACCTGCCAGGCGCCACAGCCGCGGCGTGTCGGTCGGATTGACGTCGTCCCAACGCAGCCCCGCGGCCCCGACGACCACCACATGGTCGACCGTGGCCGGCGGAGCCGCCTGTACGGCACCCGGGGCACCGAGCAGCGCCAGCCCCGCCACCAGCAGTGCCGCGACCGGTACCCCGAGGCGGACGCGCACCGACCTCATGCCACCCCAGTGAGTTCGCGGTAGACCGCCTCGACCTGCTCCACGGTGTCGGCCTCCGACGGCCACTCGGCGGCCCGGGCGCGGGCCCGTACCGCCAGGTCGGCGCGGCTGTCCGGGTTGTCCAGCAGCTTGCCGACCGCGGTGTCCAGCGCGTCCACGTCACCGGCCGGGACCAGCACCGCGGCGTCGCCGACCAGTCCGGGGATCCCGCCCACCGCGGTCGCCACCAGTGGCCTGCCGGCGGTCAGCGCCTCCTGCGCGAAGAGCTGCCGCGCCTCCCACTGGCTGGTCACCACCGCCAGGTCGCAGGCGTGCAGCAGGTCGGCGACATCGGTACGGTGCCCGAGCAACCGTACCGGCGCGGCGGTCTGGTCGATCAGCTCGCGCAGCTGCGACTCCGACGGACCGGAGCCGGCCACCAGCACCAGCGGGGCGGGTTCGCGGTGCCGCCACCGGGCCGCGGCGCCGATCAGTACGTCGAGGCTCTTCTGCGGGTTCAACCGCGCCACGCTGAGCAGCAGTGGCCGCTGCCCGGCCTCCAGCTCGTCACGGACCTCGGCGGCGGTACGGGTGGGCGCGGCCAGCACCGGCGCCGCGACCGCACCGAGCCGCACGTCGGTACCGCCCAGCCGCAGCACCCGGCCGATCAGGTCCTCGGAGGCGCAGAGGGTCACGTCGGCGGTACGCGCCACCAGCCGCTCCAGCGCCGCGTACACCCGGCGTTTGAGCCCTTGAGCCAGCATCAGGTTGTGCCAGGTGACCACCAGCGGTACGCCACCCGGCCGGGCCAGCCCGCTGACCAGCCCGGCGCGCAGCCCGTGCGCGTGCACCACGTCGGGTCGCAGCGCGCGCAGCACGCGCCGCAGCCGGGTGACCGCGGTGGTGTCGCGTACCGGGTCGGGGCCGGCCGGGATCTCGACCGGCGCGAACCGGGCCCCGGCACCGGTGAAGTCGAACCGCCGCTGGGTCTCGGCGGGGCCGCAGACCGTCACGTCGTGTCCGGCGGCGACCAGCCCGGTGGTGAGCGAGACCACGTGCGTGCCCACTCCACCGGTGGAGGTCGCCAGCACCAGCGCCACCCGTACGGCTTTCCCACTCACGACGACAGCTTCCCTCTCCGCACTCCCTTGGCCAGCCTCATCAGGTCACCGCGATCGGCCACCAGGATCACCGCGCCGAACACGACCAGCGTCACCAGCGCGGCCACCACACCCTGCGCCAGGTTCGCCTCCGGAGTCTGCCGGCTGAACAGTGCCTGGCCGGCGTACCAACCCGCGGTGGCACCGAGGCAACCAGCGACGATACCGGCCGATCCCGCACGAAGCGTACCGGCCAAGGACTCCGGGCCGGCCCGGTGTCCGGTCGCCCACAACAGCAGCGCTCCCAGCACCATCATGCCGATGGTGTTGCCCGCGGCCAGCGCCGCCACCCGGTCGGCCACCGGCAGCCACCACGCCAGCAGCAGGTCGGCGACGATCACCGTGCCCCAGCCGGCCGCCGTGGCACGCGCCGCGACCGTGGTGGCCTCCCGCGCGTACAGCGCCCGGGACAGCAGCGCGAACAGCGCGTAGCCGACCAGTCCGGGGGCGAACCAGGCGATCCCCGCGGTCAGCGCCGGGTAGCTGGGGTTCTCCGCGGCTGCGCTGCCGATCACCCGGGCCGCCGGCTCCGCGACCGCCACCAGGATCGCGGCGCCGGCAGAGGCGAGCAGCAGCACCCCGCGGGTGGTGGTGGCGAGGGTACGCCGGTACCGCGGGTCGTCCCCGGCCACGTACGAGCGGGCCAGCACCGGGTACGCGGAGGTCGCCACCGGCACCGCGAGCACCCCCCACGGCAGGAAGAAGACGGTCTGGGCGATGGTGTAGACGATCAGGGCGCCGCGCGGGGCGGGCGGGTTGGTCAGGTAGACCACCACCAGCAACGCCAGGTGCTGCGCGCCGACACTGACGGCGCCGGCCATCGCCAGCCGGCGCAGCCGGGCACCCACATCGGCGGAGAGCGTGAACGTCGGGCGCAGCCGCAGCCCGAGCCGGATCAGCGGCCACAGCAGGCACAGCGACAGCACCGCCACCCCGAGCGTGGTGCCGACCGAGAGGGTCAGCTCCCCGGCGGTGCTCACCTGGTCCACGTCGGCGCCCCGGAAGTCGACCAGCGGGAACACCCCGTACGCGGCGATCACGGTCACGCTCGACAGCAGCGGGGCCAGCGCGGGCCACGCGAACCGGTGATGCGCCTGCAGCACCCCGGTGAGCACGATCCCCACCCCGTACAGCGGGAGCTGGGGAGCGAAGACCCGCAGCATCGCCGCGCCGACCTCGACCATCCGGGGTCCGGCCTCGGCGGAGAGCAGCCCGATGATCGGTTCCGCGGCGAGCCCCACCACCAGAGCGGTGGGCACCAGCAGCGCCAGGGTCCAGGTCAGCAGCGCGGAGGTGATCCGGCTGACCTGCCGGGTGTCCCCCGCCTCGATCGGACCGGCGAGCAGCGGTACCACCAGGCTCGCCAGCGCGCCGCCGGCCACGATCTCGAAAATGATGTTCGGCAGGGTGTTGGCGGACTGGTAGATCGTCCCCAGGTCGTTCGCGCCGACCGACCAGTTGAAGACCAGGATCCGGGCGAAGCCGACGATCCGCGCCGCGACCGTGATCACCGCGATCAGCGCCGCCGCGCCCGCGATCCGGCGCGTCGTGGTCACGGGTGGTGACTCTGCCGGCCCCAGGCGTCGAGATCGCGTAACCCTGGGGTGGACTCGATGACCTCGGTGAAGCTCACCTTCTCGCTGGCCAGGGTCAGCCCGACCACACCGGCCAGCATCGCGGCCCGTGCCAGCCGGCTACGCCGGTTCGCCGCGGCGAGCCCCAGCAACGCACCCCAGGCGTTGGCGCCCGCGTCGCCGAGCATCACCTGCTCGTCGAGGTCGGCGGGCAGCAGCGCCGAGGCGGCGCCTGTGGGGCCGGAGAGCATGGCGTTGTTGGCGCCGGTGCCGAGTGGCGCGGCCGCCGCCAGCCCAACCTTGATCGCCCGCCCGGGGCGCAGGTCGAACAGGTTGGCCAGATTCGCCGAGCCGGCGATCAGCCCGGTGTCGATCACCAGGTCGACCAGCTGCCCGGATCGTGAGTCGGCGCCCGGCCCGGAGCCGCTGCGGCCAGCGCCTCCCCCACGTACGCCGGCGCGTTCTCGGCGTAGCAGGCTCGCCGCTACCAGGGCCGAAGCGCCGATCCCGGCGATCTTCACCAGCCCGCTGGTGACCCGGCCCTCGCGCAGCGCCGCGAGGTGGCCTTTGAATCCCTTCGCGGTCTTCTGATCCGGGCGCTGCCCCACCACGTCGTCGTAGAGCCCGACCGCGCCCGAACCGAGACCGGCCACCAGCGCGGCCCCGGCCAGCGGCGGCGACCCGGCCCCGGCCGCGGCCGTGGAC
>JBOGDE010000024.1:0-26388 GCA_050701695.1 Micromonosporaceae bacterium | reverse complement strand
GCGCCGCACGGCGGGTCGCCGCCGAGCGCCGCGAGCAGCGCCGCCGCCAGCTGCGCCGGATGCGGCCGCGGCTACCGGACCGGCGTACCGGGCGGTGGGTGCTGCGCCGGTCCTGGAGCGAGCGGCTCGGCATCGCCTTCTTCACCGCGCTGGCGATCGCCGTGATCTGGTTCGCCGTCCCGCTCCCCACCGGGATGCGGATCGGCATGATCATCGTGCTGCTGCTCGGCCTGCCCGCGTTCGTGGTGATCGCCCTGGACCGCCGCGTCTAGCACTGTTTGGAGAGAAGAAAGATGCTGCACCTGCTCCCCGCTGTCGACGTGGTGGACGGCCAGGCGGTACGCCTGGTCCGTGGTGAGGCCGGCACCGAGACCGGCTACGGCGACCCCCTGGCGGCCGCTGCGGCCTGGGTCGACGGCGGTGCCGAATGGGTGCACCTGGTCGACCTGGACGCCGCCTTCGGCCGCGGCTCCAACGCCCCCCTGCTGGCCGACCTGGTACGCCAGCTCGACGTGAAGATCGAGCTCTCCGGCGGGATCCGCGACGACGCCTCGCTGCGCGCCGCGCTCGACACCGGCGCGGCCCGGGTCAACATCGGCACCGCCGCACTGGAAGACCCCGACTGGTGCGACCGGGTGGTCGGCGAGTACGGCGACCGGGTCGCGATCGGGCTCGACGTACGCGGCACCACGCTCGCCGCCCGGGGCTGGACCCGTGACGGCGGCGACCTGTACGAAGTCCTGGAACGGCTCGACAAGGCAGGCTGCGCCCGGTACGTGGTCACCGACATCACCAAGGACGGCACGCTGCGCGGCCCCAACCTCGACCTGCTGCGGGACGTGTGTGCCCGTACCGACGCGCCGGTGATCGCCAGCGGGGGAGTGTCCACCCTGGACGACCTGCGGGCACTCGCCGCCCTGGAGCCCGACGGTGTCGAGGGCGCGATCGTCGGCAAGGCGCTCTACGCTGGCGCGTTCACCGTCCCCGAGGCGCTGTCAGTACTGGCCGGGTAGGGGTCCTGCCACGCCGGGAGCGGCCGGGTCGGGTGGAGCCGGATCGCGCGTACCTCCGTCACGATCCGATACAACGAGCCCAGCGCCTCCCGCGGCAGCCCGCCGTCCGGGGAGAGCGGGCGCAGCGCGACGGTGGTGTCGAGCTGGTTCAGCACCCGGTGGGCGGCCTGCCGTTCCGCCTCGTCTGCCGTACCGCGCGGCGAGTGGTGGCTCACCGGCGGCGAGTGGCTCGACGGCGGCGGGTGGCTCGACGGCGACGAGGTCTGCGGTGCACCCTGCTGCACCGCAGTGCGGTCATCACCGACCGTGAGATGGAGGTGAACGCGTCCAGCTCGCCAACCGCACGGAACACCGCCAGCCCGGCGCCCCGCAGCGCGCCGGCGGGCCGCCGCCTCGTCGGCATGGCTGTGGCTGACGAAGACGTCCCAGTCCGTGCTCATTGCTGGAACGGGCGCATGTGCAGGTTGAGCATGTTCAGCGCCAGCACGTCCACAGGCGGCTGGCCGGAGCTGACCCGTACCGCGGCGTCGGCGTCGAGCAGGTCGCGGATCTCGCGGAACAGGGTGGAGCGAGTCGAGGGCTTCCCGGGCGTACCCGTCATCGAGGCTCTGCACCGCGATCCGGCTGACCAGCTTGCGGAAGATCCGCAGCGCCAGCACCCGGTGGTCGGGCGTCACCGCGAACGTCACGGTGCTGAACTGCGGCACCGAGACCGCGATCTCGCTGACCGTCGCGGCGCGGCCGAACCACTTCAGCACCGCTACCGCCAGCATGCCGGCCACTCCGCCGGCGAGCAGGTAGAGACCGGCGCCGCTCAGCAGCGAGGCATAGTGCACCAGCGCACCGCCGAGCGTGCCCACCGCGAGTCCGAGCAGCAGTCCCGGCAGGTGCCGCCGGGTCCATCGCAGGGTTCATCGCGTACACCCCTCGTGATCTTCGCGTGCCCCACAGTGTGGCAGCCGCCGCGAGCGCGCCGCGTACGCTCGTGGCGTGACTGTTGCGATCCGTGTGATCCCTTGTCTGGACGTCGATGCCGGACGGGTGGTGAAGGGCGTACGGTTCGCCGACCTGCGCGACGCCGGCGACCCGGTGGAGCTGGCGGCGGCCTACGACGCGGCCGGCGCCGACGAGCTGACCTTCCTCGACGTGACCGCCTCCTCCGACGGCCGGGAGACCACGTACGACGTGGTACGGCGTACCGCCGAATCGGTGTTCATCCCGCTCACGGTCGGTGGCGGGGTACGCACCGTCGCTGACGTGGACGGGCTGCTGCGCGCGGGCGCGGACAAGGTTGGGGTGAACACCGCCGCGATCGCCCACCCCGAGCTGATCAGCGAGATCGCCGACCGGTTCGGCCGTCAGGTGCTGGTGCTCTCCCTCGATGTGAGGCGCGGCGAGACCGGTTTCGAGGTCACCACCCACGGCGGGCGGCGCGACACCGGACTGGACGCGGTGGAGTGGGCCGCCCGGGTCGCCGAGCTAGGCGCCGGGGAGATCCTGCTCAACTCGATGGACGCCGACGGCACCCGGCAGGGCTTCGACATCGTGCTGATCGAGGCGGTACGCAAGGTCGTCGACATCCCGGTGATCGCCAGCGGCGGGGCGGGCGAGGTGGCACACTTCCCGCCCGCGGTGGCGGCCGGCGCCGACGCGGTACTGGCGGCGAGCGTGTTCCATTTCGGGACACTGTCGATCGGCGAGGTGAAGCAGGCGATCGCCGATGCCGGCCACCCGGTACGCCGCTGACCTGTGGCGGGCACTCGCCGCCCCTGACACCGAGCTCGACGCACTGACGATCGCCGACACCGGCGACGTGCTGCCCTCACGCTTCGCGGTGACCCCGGCCGCGACCGCCTCGGTGGCCGCCGCGACGCTCGCGGTCGCCGGTCTCTGGCGGGATCGGGGAGACGCTCCTCGGTCGGTGCGTGTCGAGACCGGCGCGGTCGGGCACGCGTTCCGCAGCGAACACCTGGTGGCCCGGGTCGGTGAGCCACTGCCGCCGCTCTGGGACCCGGTGGCCGGGGTCTACCGCACCGGCGACGGCTGGATCCGGCTGCACACCAACTTCGCCGCCCACCGCACCGCGGCGCTGACGGTGCTGGGCGTACCGGCGGACCGGGAGGCGGTGGCCGCGGCGGTCACTCGCTGGTCGGCGGTCGAGCTGGAGCGGGCGGTGATCGACGCGGGTGGCGCGGCCGCGGCGCTGCGTACCGTGGCGGAGTGGAGAAGCCGCGAGCAGGCAGCGGCGCTGCGCGCGCTGCCCCTGGTGTCGTTGGCCCGGGTCGGCCCCGCGGACCCGGTGCGGCCGGTCGCCGGTGACGCTCCCTTGGCGGGGGTACGGGTGCTCGACCTGACCCGGGTGATCGCCGGTCCGGTCTGTGGTCGTTTCCTCGCCGGGTACGGCGCCGAGGTGCTCCGCGTCGACGGTCCGGCGCTGGAGGACGCGCCCACCCTGGTCGCCGACACCACAGTCGGCAAACGCGCCGCGATGCTGGATCTGCGTACACCCGGCGGCCGGGCCGGCATCGAGGCGCTGCTGGACCGGGCGGACGTGGTGCTCACGGCGTACCGCCCGGGTGCCCTGGAAGGACTCGGGTACGGCCTCGCCCAGCTCATCCGGCTGCGGCCGGGGATCGTGGTGGGGCAGCTCTCGGCGTACGGGAGGGTCGGGCCGTGGGGGCGCCGGCGTGGCTTCGACAGCCTGGTGCAGCTGGCGACCGGGCTCGCCGACGAGGGTCGCGACGGTGGGCCACCGGTGGCGTTGGCCGCACAGGCACTCGACCACGCCAGCGGCTACCTGCTGGCGTCCGGCGTGGTGACGGCGCTGCGCCGGCGGTACGCCTCGGGTGGGTCCTGGGCGACGGCGGTGTCGCTGGCGCGTACCGCCGGCTGGTTGGAGAGCCTGGGCAGGGCCGAGCCGGCGGCAGCCGCGGAGGTGGATCCGGAGCTGGCGGAGTTCACCGGCCCGCTCGGCCGCACCCGGCACG
The DNA here is from genome assembly GCA_050701695.1 of Micromonosporaceae bacterium. Classification (GTDB taxonomy): domain Bacteria; phylum Actinomycetota; class Actinomycetes; order Mycobacteriales; family Micromonosporaceae; genus WHSM01. The sequence goes on along the minus strand of JBOGDE010000024.1, from coordinate 22,388 downwards.
TACCCCCGCCCGGTGAGCTGGCCGGCTACCGCCCGCGCTGGAGTCTGCCGCCCCGCCCGCTCGGCTTCGACCGGCCCGAATGGTCACCCCGGTAAGGTGGCGCGCATGTCGGCTCCCTGTCTCCGCCATTCGGCGCGGGCAGTGCTGCTCGACGATGCGGACAGCGTGCTGCTCTGCCGGTTCGCGCCGGGGCACCCGATCGGTGGCGTATGGACCGCCCCCGGCGGCGGCATCGAACCGGGCGAGACCCCGCACCAGGCGCTGCGGCGAGAGCTGCGCGAGGAGGTCGGCTTCACCCTGGAGGCCACCGCGCCACAAGTCTGGCACCAGCGGGTGATCTCCGACGGCCACGCACCGGGGTACGACGGCGTCGTCAACGACTACTTCCTGGTGCGTACCAAGCACTTCCCCCCGCGCGGCGACCTCGGTGAGTCGGCGTTGCGTGCCGAGAACATCCACAGCTTCCGCTGGTGGAGCCGCGAGGAGCTGACGGGGTACGGCGGCGCGGAGCTGTTCGCGCCCCGCGCGTTCCCCGCGCTGTACGCCGAACTTCTGGCCGCCGGTCCCCACGTCGGCGCGCCGCGGGTCATCGGCCTGTAGGACTTTCGAAGGTGCCGAGGCTGATCGTGTTGAACGGCCCTCCGGGCTGCGGCAAGTCCACCATCGCCGAGATGTACGCCGAGCGGCATCCGTTCGCGCTCAACCTCGACATCGACCGGCTTCGGGCACAGCTCGGACGCTGGCGTGACGATCCGGGCGCGGCGGGTCTGCTGGCGCGCCGGATCGCGCTCGCGGCAGCGCGGCGCACCTCGAATCCGGACACGACGTGGTGATCCCGCAGTTCCTGGCCAGGGCCGACTTCCTGGAACAGGCCGAGCGGTTGGCGGAGCAGACCCGGGCGCAGTTTCACGAGGTGGTGCTGCTCGACGGCAAGCAGAAGCTGCTGCGCCGCTCCACCGACCGGTCCAGGGTCAGCTCCGATCCGGTACACCACGACGCCGCCGTTCTGGTGGAGCGTGCCGGAGGTCTAGACAGCCTGGCCGTGATGTACGACAACCTGGTGGCGCTGGTCGCGAGCCGGCCCCGCGCGAAGACCGTACCGATCACCGAGGACGATGTGGAGCGCACGTACGCCGACGTGATCGCCTGCCTCGGTCAGGATTGAACAGATCGGGTGAGTGCATACCGAGCGAAGCGAGGTGTGCGCGTGAGCGGGGCAACCCCAGGGTCGATGAGCAACACGCCGGCCCGGCCTTGCACGACAACGGCGTTGTTCCGGAGTAACTCGCTCTGGTGGACCAGCACACCCTCCGCGACCTGCGTCAGCATGGAGCTCCTTCCGATTGTGATATGCAACGACCGACTCAAACGACTCGTCAAGTCGGGACTGCTCACCCGCGAGGACACGCGACCCGGCCGGCGGGCACGCTACGGCCTGACCGTCGCGGTCCTGACGTACCAGTCGGTTATACTCGAACACATGTTCGAAGACGTCGAGGCTGAGGGTTCGGTGCTGAGCGTCGGCGTCCGCATCGATGAGCTGTCCATCGATCCCTTTCGGGAGTACGCAGGCTCTTGGGCGGGCTTACCGCCTACCGGCCTGTTGTTGGACGTGCTGTCAAATCTCTCGGCGGGCGAGTGGGAGATGGATGCGGTGTTGGACGCGGCCGCGGCGGTGGATCGGGTGATCTCCTTCGCACAGTCGGTTCAGGCGAATCTCCTGGCTCGGGTCGCGGCGCTGCGGCCGGGGCAGGGGCGGCAGGTGAGCGAGTTCGCGGCTGATGAGGTGGCGCCGGTGCTGCGGGTCAGCCGTGCCCATGCGGCGGCGCGGCTGGCGTTGTCCGCAGATCTCAGTGGCAGGTTGCCCGCCACCTTGGATGCTCTGCGGCGCGGTGAGATCGACCTCGGTAAGGCGCGTGTGATCAGTGAGGGGACCGGTTCCCTGGAGGACACCGTGGCTGTCGCGGTGCAGGATCGGGTGCTGCCTCGGGCGCCTGTCCAGACGGTCCCGCAGTTGCGGGCGGCGGTACGGCGGGCGGTGCTGCGGCTCGATCCGGAAGGGGCCCGGCGACGTGAGAAGGCGGCACGGGGTGAGCGGCGTGTGGTGTGCACCCCGGCCCCTGACGGGATGGCCGAGCTGTATGCGTTGCTTCCCGCGCCCGAGGCGATGGCGATCTACGACCGGGTCAGCCGGCTGGCGCGGTCAGGCGCCGCGGACGGGCGGACCGCTGATCAGCGACGCGCGGACTGCTTCACCGATCTGCTGCTCGGCCCCGAACGGGGGGTAAGCGCGCGGGTGAACGTGACCGTCGCGGCATCCACGCTGCTCGGCGAGGACGCGCTGCCGGGGCACCTTGACGGGTACGGTCCGATCGGTGCCGACACCGCGCGTGAGATTGCCGGTGGAGCCCTCACCACGGACACCACTTGGCGGCGGCTGCTCACCGACCCGGCCGACGGCGCCGTCACCGACGTCGGGCGACGCGGCTACCGACCACCGGCGGCGCTCGCGGACCGGGTAAAGGCGCGGGATCAGACCTGCCGGTTCCCGGGGTGCCGGCACCGTGCGGACCGCTGCGACCTCGACCACACCGTGCCATTTCCGGACGGCGCGACCAGCCTGGCCAACCTGGGCACGCTGTGCCGGCACCACCACCGGCTCAAACACGAAACCGACTGGAGCGTCACGCAGGACAGCCACGGGCGATTCACCTGGCGCAGCCCGACAGGGCGGGAGTACGTCACCGATCCGGCGCACGCGCCGCCGTAAGGCCTGGCACGCCGCGCACGCGGCGTGAATCTGACAACAACCCGGGGATCCACGGCGGGTCCCGGGCTCAGGCGTGGCACTCAGCGGCGTGTTCCGCGTCCGGTGCCGGGCGGCGTGATGCCGCCGCGGCGTCGGCGCGCTCGTCGTCCGGCGAGTCGGATACCGCTGTGGCATCCGACACGGTGAACAGCGGAATGAAGACGTGGGCGAGTGGGCCGATGGCGACGGCGTACAGCACGGTGCCGAGACCGACGGTGCCGCCGAGCAGCCAGCCGGCGGCGAGTGCCGCGACCTCGATCACGGTGCGTACCACCCGGATCGAGTGCCCGCGTGCGGCCAGCCCGGTCATCAGGCCGTCGCGGGGTCCGGGGCCGAGCCGGGCGCCGATGTAGAGGCCGGTGGCGACGCCGTTGAGTACGATGCCGGAGATCAGGAAGATCCACCGGCTCCACATCGGCTCCACGGTTGGCAGCAGAGCCAGAGCGCCGTCGACCACCAGGCCGATCACCACCGCGTTGCTGAGCGTGCCGAAGCCTGGCTTCTGCCGCAGCGGGATCCAGGCCAGCAGCACCACGATGCTCACCGCGATCACGATCCAGCCGAACCGCAGTCCGGTACGTTCTGCCAGGCCCTGGTGCAGCACGTCCCACGGGTCGAGCCCGAGCGTCGACTCGACCAGCAGAGCCATGCTGACGCCGTACAGGACGAGGCCGAGGTAGAGCTGGGTGACGCGCCGCGGGAGCCGGCGTCCAGTGAGCGGGGGGAGCTTGACCAGGGAAGCCATGGCTGCCAGTCTGACCTGTAAGCAAGGATCCACCCATAGCCAATCGAGGGAAACTGGCCCCCATGCGCGCACCGACGAGGATGATTCGCGGGCCACAGCTGGCCAGGTTGCTCACCGACTGGCGCGGTGGTCTCGGCCCCGAATACCAGGCCCTGGCCCAGGCGGTACGTGGGCTGCTGGTCGACGGGCGGCTGCCGCTGCAGCTGAGGCTGCCCGCCGAGCGCGAGCTCGCCGCGGCACTGGACAGCAGCCGCACCACCGTGAGCGCGGCGTACCGCACCCTGCGGGAGAGCGGCTACCTGGTGAGCCGGCGCGGTGCCGGCAGCTGGACCGCGCTGCCCGAGGGACACCGGTTGACCCCGTCCGGTCAGCTCACCCGGCACAGCGACGGCGAGCTGCTCGACCTCAGCTTCGCCGCGCCCCCGGCGCCGCCGGCGCTCGCCGACGCGGTCGCCGAAGCCGGTGACCAGCTCGGCCGGTACGCGGTCGGCCACGGCTACTACCCGATGGGGCTGATGCCGCTGCGGGAGGCGATCGCCGAGTGGTACGAGCGGCGTGGCGTAGCGACCTCGCCGGCGCAGGTGGTGGTGACCAGCGGGGCGCAGCAGGCGTACCACCTGGCGCTGCAGATCCTCACCACGCCGGGGGAGACCGCGCTGATCGAGTCGCCGACATACCCCAACGCGCCCGCGGCGGCGCGGGCGTGCGGGCTGCGGCTGGCCAGCTACGGGCTCGGCCCCGACGGCTGGGACGCCGAGCTGCTCGCCGACGCGGTACGGCAGGTACGGCCGCGGGTGGCGTACCTGGTGCCGGACTTCCACAATCCGACCGGCCACGTGATGCCGACCGAGGCCAGGGCAAGGTTGGTCGCGGCGGCGCACACCGCAGGCACCACGCTGATCGTGGACGAGACGTTCGTGGAGCTTGGGTTCGGTGAGCAGCGACTGCCGCCCGCGATGGCGGCGTACGACCGGCACGGCCGGGTGCTGTCACTGGGCAGTATGAGCAAGGCGTTCTGGGGTGGCCTGCGCATCGGGTGGATCCGCGGGCCGGCGTCGCTGATGGCGCGGCTGGCGGCGTCCCGCTCGGCCACCGACCTGGGCAGCCCGGTGCTGGAGCAGCTGATCGCCACCGCGTTGCTGGCGCGGCGGGACGAGGTGCTGCCGCAGCGGCGCCGGGTGTTCGCGGCGGCCCGCGACTACCTCGCCGGCGCGCTCGCCGACCGGCTGCCGCGGTGGCGGTTCACCGTACCGGCGGGTGGGGTGGGGTTGTGGGTGGAGCTGGACGCACCGGTCAGCAGTGCGCTGGTACGGGCCGCCGAATCCCACGGGCTGCGGCTGGCGCCGGGGCCGCGGTTCGGGATCGACGGGCTGCTGGAGCAGTACCTGCGGCTGCCGTTCACACTGCCGCAGGCCGAGCTCGCGACGGCGGTCGACCGGCTGGTCGACGCCACCGGCGGGCTGCAGGCCGGACCGGCCGGCGACTGGCCGCCGTCCCTCGTGGTCGCCTGACGAGCGGCCGCTTCAGGTACGGGCGGGCAGATCGACCAGGTCAGCGCTGACCTGCCAGAGCCGTGTCGCGAGCGCCTCGTCGCGGGCCAGCGGGGCCGGGTCGACCGCCTTGAAGTCCTCGAAGTACCGGCCGGTGACACCGTCGAGCGCCGGGTCGGACACCAGCTGGGTGATCCGCTCGGCGCCCTTCGCGGCGGTGATGAAGAAGGGCCGGATCGCCAGCCGGATGATCGGCTTGGTCCAGCCCGGGGCGTGCGTCCAGATGTTGGTCGCCACCGCGCCGGGGTGCAGCGCGTTGGAGGTGACACCGCGGTCGGCCAGCCGCCGGGCCAGCTCCGCGGAGAACAGCACGTTCGCCAGTTTGGAACGGGCGTACGCCCGCATCACCCAGTAACCCCGCTCGAACCCGAGGTCGTCGAAGTCCAGCGTGCCCTGGCGGTGTCCCACCGAGGCGACGGTCACCACCCGCGCGGGGGCGCTGCGTACCAGCAGGTCCTCCAGGAGCGCGGTGAGCAGGAAGTAGCCGAGATGGTTGACCGCGAACGTGGCCTCGATCCCGTCGGCGGTTAGCTGGCGTTGGCTGAAGACCGTCCCCGCGTTGTTCACCAGCACGTCGAGCCGGTCGTGACGCTCGACCACGGAAGCGGCCAGCCGGCGGATCGACGCCTGCGAGGCGAAGTCGCAGAGCAGCGCGGTGACGTGCTCGGAGCCGCCCCGGGTCGTCACGTCCGTGACCGCCGCCTCGGTACGGGCCGGGTCGCGGCCGACCAGCACCAGGTGGGCGCCGCGCCGCGCCAGCTGCACACTCGCCTCAAGCCCGATCCCGCTGGTCGCGCCGGTCACCAGGACCGTCTTGCCCGCGATGTCCCATGTCATGCCATCGAGTCAACGTGAGCCCCCGCGGCGTGGCAACCTACCCAGGTCGGAGATGCCGGATCGCGGGATCCTGGCGCGGCTGCCGGCCGGCTTCGTCTAGCGTCGAGATCAGACGATCATCCGGGGGTACGTGATGGAGGTCTGGCCGGGCCGGCGGTATCCGCTCGGCGCCACGTACGACGGCACGGGCACCAACGTCGCGGTCTTCTCCGAGGTGGCCGAGGCGGTCGAGCTGTGCCTGTTCAGCGACGAGGACGACACCGAGACCCGGGTCGAGCTGCCCGAGGTGGACGGGTTCGTCTGGCACGGTTACCTGCCCGGCGTGGGTCCCGGCCAGCGGTACGGGTTCCGGGTGCACGGCCCGTACCAGCCGCGCGCTGGTCACCGCTGTAACCCGCACAAGCTGCTGCTCGACCCGTACGCCAGGGCGGTCGAGGGCGAGCTGACCTGGCACGAGTCGGTCTTCGGCTACCGACTGGACGAGCCGGCGCAGCCATCCACCGACGACTCGGCGCCGTACGTGCCGAAGTCCACTGTGGTCAACCCGTACTTCGACTGGGGTACCGACCGCAAGCCGCACCACCGCTACCACAACACGGTGATCTACGAGGCACACGTACGTGGCCTGACCATCCGGCATCCGGAGATCCCGGAGGAGATCCGCGGCAGCTACGCCGCGATCGCGCACCCGGCGATCGTGGAGCACCTGCAGCAGCTGGGCGTGACCGCGATCGAGCTGATGCCCGTACACCAGTTCATCCACGACCACCGGCTGGCGCGGCGCGGCATGCGCAACTACTGGGGCTACAACACCATCGGGTTCCTGGCCCCGCACGACTCGTACGCCGCCACCGGCCACCGCGGGCAGCAGATCGGCGAGTTCAAGGCGATGGTGAAGGCGCTGCACGCCGCCGGTATCGAGGTGATCCTCGACGTGGTCTACAACCACACCGCGGAGGGCAACCACCTGGGCCCGACGCTGTCGTTCCGGGGCCTGGACAACGCCGCCTACTACCGGCTGTACGACAACGACCTGGCGCACTACGTCGACTACACCGGCACCGGCAACAGCCTCAACGTCAGACACCCCCACTCCCTGCAGCTGATCATGGATTCGCTGCGGTACTGGCTGCTGGAGATGCACGTCGACGGGTTCCGGTTCGATCTGGCGGCGACGCTGGCCCGGGAGTTCTACGACGTGGACCGGCTCTCGACGTTCTTCGAGGTGGTGCAGCAGGACCCGGAGGTGGGCCAGGCGAAGCTGATCGCCGAGCCGTGGGACATCGGCCCCGGCGGCTACCAGGTCGGCAACTTCCCACCCCGGTGGACGGAGTGGAACGGCCAGTACCGCGACACCATCCGCGACTTCTGGCGCGGCCAGCCGTCCACCCTGGACGAGTTCGCCTCCCGGCTCACGGGTTCGGCGGATCTGTACGAGCACACCGGCCGCCGCCCGGTCGCCAGCATCAACTTCGTCACCTGCCACGACGGCTTCACGCTGCACGACCTGGTGAGCTACAACGAGAAACACAACGAGGCGAACGGCGAGGACAACCGCGACGGCGAGAGTCACAACCGCTCCTGGAACGGCGGCGTCGAGGGTCCGACCGACGACCCGGCGGTCACCACGGTCCGGGCTCGGCAGAAACGCAACCTGCTCGCCACACTGTTCCTGTCGCAGGGGGTGCCGATGCTCTCCCACGGCGACGAGCTGGGGCGTACCCAGCACGGCAACAACAACGCGTACTGCCAGGACTCCGAGCTGAGCTGGGTGGACTGGGAGGCCGCCGAGGACGACCTGCTGGAGTTCGTACGCCAGCTTGGCCGGCTGCGCGCCGAGCATCCGGTGTTCCGCCGGCGGCGGTTCTTCGACGGCGAACCGGTGGCGGGCGGGTTGCCGGACATCGCGTGGCTGCACCCCGACGCCAGCCCGATGACCCCCGAGGCGTGGCAGTCGGCCACCGCGCGTTCGCTGATGGTCTACCTCAACGGCTTAGGGCTGGGTCGCGGGCCACGCGGCGAGCCGGTCACCGACGACTCGTTCCTGCTCTGCTTCAACGCCGACCGGGAGCCGGTCGGCTTCACGCTGCCCGGCTCCGCGTACGGCGACAAGTGGCGGCTGGACATCGACACCGCGGCCGGGGTGGTCGAGGATCCGGTGGTGTTCGCCGCGGGCGGGGCGGTGGAGCTGATCGGGCGGTCGCTGCTGGTGCTGACCCGGGTCGCCTGAGATGCGGGTGCCGGCCTCGACGTACCGGGTGCAGGTGGCCGACCTCACGGCGACCGCGGCGATCGCCGACTACCTGGCGGCGCTGGGTGCCGACTGCTGCTACACCTCGCCGCTGCTGCAGGCCACGCCCGGCTCCACCCACGGCTACGACGTGGTCGACTTCTCCGCCGTCTCCGAGCAGCTGGGCGGGGAGCGGGGCAGGCAGCGGCTGGTCGCGGCGTTGCGCGCCGCCGGCCTGTGCTGGCTGGTCGACGTCGTCCCGAACCATGCGGGGGTACGCCTCCCCGCGGCCAACCGGGCCTGGTGGGACGTGCTGAAGCACGGCCGCACGTCGGCGTACGCCCACTGGTTCGACATCGACTGGGGCGCCGGTCCGCTGGTGCTGCCGGTGCTGGGCGAGGATCCTGAGGCACTGGCCGTTGTGGGGGACGAGCTGCGGTACCACGAGCACCGTTACCCGATCGCCGACGGCACCGCGGGTGGTGACGCCACACAGGTGCACCAGCGGCAGCACTACCGGCTGGTGAGCTGGCGACGCGGCGATACCGAGCTGACGTACCGGCGGTTCTTCACGATCACCGACCTTGCGGGGCTGCGGGTGGAGGACCCCGAGGTGTTCGACGCCGTCCACGCCGAGGTGCTGCGCTGGTACGCCGCCGGCGACGTGGCCGGGATCCGGGTGGACCATCCGGACGGGCTGCGGGATCCGGCGGGGTATTTCGCGCGGCTGCGGCAGGCGGCGCCCGGGGCGTGGCTGCTGGCTGAGAAGATCCTGGAGCCGGGCGAGCGGCTGCCGGACTGGCCGATCGCCGGCACCACCGGCTACGACGCGCTGCGCGAGGTGTGCGGCGTGTTCGTCGACCCCGCCGCCGCACCGGCGTTCGGCGACCTCACTGCCGCCACCGACTGGTGGGCCTTCGCGGCGGCGTGCAAGCGGGACACCACAGGGATGTTCGCCGCCGAGATACGACGTCTCACGGCCCAGGCGGTACGTGGCGCGGCGCCGACCGACGAGGCGGCCGGCACCGAGGCCAGCGCGCAGTCCGTAGCCGCGGCCCTGGCGGAGGTGCTGGTGCACTTCGACGTCTACCGCAGCTACCTGCCGGAGGCCGCTGCGCACCTCGATCTGGCGTTGGCGCGGGCGGCGGCCAGTCGTCCTGACCTGGGGGCGGTGCTCGACGCGCTGGCGCTGCGGCTGCGGGATCCGGCCGACGCGCTGGCGCTGCGGTTCCAGCAGCTCTCGGGTGCGGTGATGGCCAAGGGCGTGGAGGACACCGCGTTCTACCGCTGGCCGTGTTTCGTCGCGCTCAACGAGGTGGGCGGCGACCCGGGCCGGTTCGGGGTCCCGGTCGCCGAGTTCCACGCCGCGTGTGCTCGGCGGCTGGGCGAACACCCGGCGACGATGACCACGCTGTCCACCCACGACACCAAGCGCTCGGAGGACGTACGGGCCAGGATGGCGGTGCTCTCCGAGGTCGCCGACGAGTGGGCCGCGACGGTGACCCGATGGCTGGACAGGTTGCCGCTGCCGGATCCGGCGTACGGGCACCTGCTCTGGCAGACGCTGATCGGAGCCTGGCCGATCGAGCGGCAGCGGCTGGCCGACTACGCGGTGAAGGCGGGTCGCGAGGCCCGGGTCTGGACCAGCTGGGAGGACCCCGACGAGACCGCGGAGTCGGCGGTACGGGAGGCATTGGGCCGCATCTACGGCGAGCTGCGCGGGGAAGTGGACGCGTTCGCGGCGCGGCTGACCCCGTACGGCTGGAGCAACGCGCTGGGGCAGAAACTGCTGCAGCTGACCATGCCGGGGGTGCCGGATGTCTACCAGGGCACCGAGCTGTGGGACAACTCCCTGGTGGATCCGGACAACCGGCGTCCGGTCGACTACCCGCGCCGCCGGGCAATGCTGGCGCGGCTCGATGCCGGCTGGCAGCCCCCGGTGGAGGCCACCGGAGCGGCGAAGCTGCTGGTGACCAGCAGGGCGTTGCGGCTGCGCCGGGACGCGCCGGACGTTCTCACCGGGTACTCCCCGCTGACCGCCGCCGGACCCGCTGCCGACCACCTGGTCGGGTTCGATCGCGGCGGCGCGATCAGTCTCGCCACCCGGCTGCCGCTCGGCCTGGAGCGCGCCGGCGGGTGGCGCGAGTCCACACTCACGCTGCCGCCCGGTGTCTGGACCGATCTGCTCACCGGCGCCGCCCACGAAGGGAACCCCGCGTTGCGCGACCTGATGGCCCACTACCCCGTCGCCCTGCTGGTGCGCCGATGACTGGGCTCGATGGCACCCGCTCCGCTCGTGCGGGTCGGCTACCGGGCGGCGCCGTATGACCGACTTCGGGGTCTGGGCACCCGAGCGGGACCGGGTACGGCTCTGGCTGGCCGGCGGCGTACACCCGATGACCAGGGGCGAGGACGGCTGGTGGCGGGTCAGCGTCGACGGTGCCGACCACGGCGCCGACTACGGCTACCTGCTCGACGACGCGGTGCCGCCGGCGGATCCGGCCGACATCGACGACGACCCCGACGAGCCCGACGCCGGGCCGCTGCCGGATCCGGGTTCGCGGTGGCAGCCGTACGGGGTGCACGGCCCGAGCCGTACCTACGACCATGACCGGTTCGGCTGGACCGACCAAGGCTGGTACGGCCGCGCCCTGCCGGGTTCGGTGATCTACGAGCTGCACATCGGCACGTTCACCGGAACCGGCACCCTCGACGCCGCCGTCGCGAAGCTGGACCACCTGGTCGAGCTGGGTGTCGACCTGGTCGAGCTGCTGCCGGTCAACGCGTTCAACGGCGAGCACGGCTGGGGCTACGACGGGGAGCTCTGGTACGCCACGCACCAGCCGTACGGCGGCCCCGACGGGCTGAAACGTTTCGTCGACGCGTGCCACGCGCGCGGGCTCGGTGTGATCATGGACGTGGTCTACAACCACCTCGGCCCGGCCGGCGGCCACATCGGAGAGTTCGCCCCGTACCTGTTGAAGAGCCGCAACATCTGGGGGCCGCAGGTCAACCTCGACGGCCCCGACTCCGACCCGGTGCGCCGCTACATCCTCGACAACGCGCTGATGTGGCTGCGCGACTTCCACTGCGACGGGCTGCGGCTCGACGCCGTACAGGCGCTGCACGACAGCCGCGCGGTGCACCTGCTCGAAGAGCTGGCCACCGAAACCGCCGCCCTCGCCGCCGAGCTGGACCGGCCGCTGTCGCTGATCGCCGAGTCGGACCTCAACGACCCCCGGCTCATCACCGACCGCGCCGCCGGCGGGTACGGGCTGCACGCCCAGTGGAACGACGACCTGCACCACGCCCTGCACGCCGCGCTCACCGGCGAACGGCAGGGCTACTACGCCGACTTCGGCCCGGTGTCGTTGCTGGCCAAGGCACTCTGCAAGGGCTTCGTGATTGACGGCGGCTACTCGGCGTTCCGGCGCCGCTCCCACGGCCGCCCGGTCGATCCTCGCCGCGTCGCGGGGCACCGCTTCGTGGTGTACGCGCAGGACCACGACCAGATCGGCAACCGCGCCACCGGGGACCGCCTCTCGGCGCTGCTCTCGCCCCGGTTGCTCAAGGTCGCCGCGACCCTGGTCTTCACGTCTCCGTACACCCCGATGCTCTTTATGGGAGAGGAGTGGGGCGCGGCGACGCCGTGGCAGTACTTCTCCGACCACCCGCAGCCGAAACTGGCCCGGGCTGTCCGCCGGGGCCGGCGCAAGGAGTTCGCGGCACACGGCTGGCGGGGCCGGGTGCCGGATCCGCAGGACCCGGCGGCGTACCGGCGTTCCAAGCTGGACTGGTCGGAGCCCGGCCGTGAGCCGCACCGTGAGCTGCTGGCGCTGCACCGGCGGCTGATCGCGCTGCGCCGGGCGTACCCCGAGCTCACCGATCCTCGCCTGGACGCCGTCGACGTCAGCCACGGCGAGGACTGGCTGCTGATGCGGCGCGGCTCACTCGTCGTCGCGGCCAACCTCGCCGCCGTTGCCGCCCGGATCGAGCTGCCGGCCGGCGCGACCCGCGTGGTGTTCCGCACCGACCCTGCGGTGGGTACGTCCGCCACCGCGCTCACCCTGCCACCGGAGTCCGCCGCCGTGGTCGGGTTCGCGGGTTGATCTAGCGGTTCTGGCCGTTAGCGGGGCGCGACCAGCAGCGACTGGGCGCCGGCGCCGATCCGGCCGTGCTGGTCGTAGAGGGTGGTGGTGGCGAGGCCGACACCGCTGGGGTCGACCTGGGTACGCGAGTCCAGGCACACCCACTCGCCGTCCGGTGGCCGCAGCAGATGCACGTTGAGGTCCACGTTGAGGAACGTCCAGCCCGACCAGTCCAGGGTGGCGCTGACGCCGCTGCCGGAGTCGGCCACCGCCACCACCCGCTGCACCGGCGACGCTTCCTCGCCGTCGATCACCGCGTGTTTCAGCCGCGTCCACACCGTCGCCGGGCCGGGGCCGTCGGTGGTGCCGGCGGCGACCCGCCACTCCACCGCGCGGGCGTACCCGAAATCGAGCCCTACCGGGCTGGCGACCGTGTCGTCGGGCAGCGGTGGCGGGGTGCCGTCGCAGATCGCGTCCAGCTCGATCGCGGTACGTCGCAGCCGCCACGCCCGGGCCCGCATCACGGTGCGCCCGCCGGCGATCAGCTCGGCGTCGAGCAGCGCTACGTTGCGGCCGTCGCGTACCACGCTGGTGGCGGTGGTCAGCTCACCGACCGGCACCGGGGCCAGGAACTCGGCGGCGATCCGGGTCAGCATCGCGTCCTGGCGGGGTGCGGTGCGCTCCAGGGCATGCGTGAGCAGCGCGGTCGGCGGCCCGCCGTGTTGGAACCGGGGATCCCACGGCCCCTCGGTGGCCGGCGTGGCGCGGTAGCGGTCGCCGCCCAGCGGCGTGAAGAAGGCGGTCATAGCCCGAAGTTGGCGCTGCGCAACTTCGCGACGATCTGGTCCGGGCCCTCGATCTCGACCCGCGCGTTCTCCTGCCGGCCGGAGCAGAACAGCACCAGCTCGCTCGGCGTACCGGTGATCCGGACCTGGGCGTCACCGCCGCGCCCCGTGGTCAGCTCGCCGTGCCGTGGGGCGACCAGGGTGACCGTGGCCGGGGTCTTGCGCAGCATGTTCCTCAGCACGCGTACCCGCTGCCACAGGTGCCGCTCCATCTCGGCGGGCAGCTCGCGGGGCTGCCAGTCGGGCTGGGCCCGGCGTACGTCCTCGTGGTGGATGAAGTACTCCATCAGGTTCGCCGCCTCGTGCACGACGGGGTTGCTGATCGGGCTCCACCACGGCGGCCGTGCCACCTTGTCGACCAGTGCGCGGTAGTCCTCGGAGGCCAGCGCGGCCTTGCGTACCGTCTCGGTCCAGCTGGCGAGCTGCGGCACCAGCAGCCCGGGGCCGCTGTCCGGGCGGCGGTCGCGGACCACCAGGTGGGCGGCGAGGTCGGCGGTGGTCCACTCCCCGCACAGGGTCGGGGCGTCGGGACCCAGCTGGGTCATCAGGGCTGCCAGCTCGGAGCGTTCGGTCTGCGCATACGCCGTCATGGCGGTCATCTTCCCAGCACCAGCGTGATCGTTATCGCGTGGGTTTCGTCGGTCCCGTCTGATAGACAGGCGGGTAAGGACTGAAACCCGGTTCAGGCCTGTGTACGAAATGGGGTCTGGTGGCAGGCGACGGAGTGCTCGGCAAGGGCATGAGGGTGCTGGGCCGGGCGATCCGCGACGAGCCGGTGGTGTTCACGATCGGGGTCGCCGGCAGCGTGCTGTACGGCGTGATGACCATCGGCGCCGCATACGTGGTGGGCGCCGTGATCGGCGCGGTGGTGGTCCCGGCGATCGACCACGGACAGACCACCGTGGCCGCGCTGACCGCCGCGGCGGGGGCGCTGCTCGGCGTCGCGTTGCTGCGGGTGCTGGGGATCCTCGGGCGCCGGCTCGGCGCGGGCGCGATGCAGTACCGCCTACAGGCGCGGTACCGGCGCCGGGTGACCCGTCGCTACCTGCGGCTGCCGCTGACGTGGCACCACCGCCATGCCACCGGCACGCTGCTGTCCAACGCGAACGCCGACGTCGAGTCGGCCTGGCATCCGATCGCGCCGCTGCCGTTCGCCGTCGGCACGCTGGTGATGCTGGTGGCCGCGATCGGCGCGCTGTTCGCCACCGACTGGGCGCTCGCGCTGGTGGGGCTCGCGGTGTTCCCGACGGTGGGCGGGCTGAACGTGATCTACTCGCGCCGGATGTCGCCGCGCGCCACCCGGGCGCAGCAGCTGCGCGCCGAGCTGAGCGCGGTGGCCCACGAGAGCTTCGACGGCGCGCTGATCGTCAAGACCATGGGCCGCGAGGCCGAGGAGACCGCCCGGTTCGGGGCCAAGGCGTACGAGCTGCGCGACGGTCTGGTCGCGATGGGCCGGGTACGCGGCCTGTTCGACCCCGCGATGGACGCGCTGCCGCACCTGGGCACCCTGGCCGCACTGGTGGTGGGCTCGATCCGGCTCGCCAGCGGCGCGATCACCGTCAGCGAGCTGGTCAGCGCCGCGTTCCTGTTCACCATGCTCGGCTTCCCGGTACGCGCGATCGGTTGGGTGCTCGGCGAGCTGCCCCGCAGCGTGGTCGGCTGGGAGCGGGTCGATGCGGTGCTGCGCGCCACCGGCGACATGGCCTACGGGGAGCGGCAGCTCGACATCGCGGCACGGCCGGCGGCGCTGACGTTCGACCAGGTCTCGTACCGCTATCCGGGGGAGGCGGCCACCGCTGACGTGCTGCACCAGGTCAGCTTCGAGGTGCCGGCCGGCAGTACCGTGGCGCTGGTCGGGCCGACCGGATCCGGCAAATCCACCATCGCGTCACTGGCCGCCCGGCTGGTCGACCCCGACTCCGGGACGGTACGCCTCGATGGTGCCGACGCCCGTACCCTCGCCCCGGATTCGCTCGCCGCGACCGTGGCGCTGGTGCCGCAGGTGCCGTTCGTGTTCGACAACACGGTGCGGGAAAATGTGGGGTTGGGCCGGCTCGACGGCCGGGACCAGCAGGTGTGGGCGGCGCTGCGCGCGGCGCAGGCCGACGGCTTCGTGGCGCAGCTGGAGCACGGCATCGACACCGAGGTGGGGGAGCGCGGCACCACCCTCTCCGGCGGGCAGCGGCAGCGGCTCACCCTGGCCCGGGCGCTGGCCGGGGAGCCCCGGCTGCTGGTGCTCGATGACGCCACCAGCGCGGTGGACCCCCGGGTCGAGGCGGCGATCCTGCGCGCGCTGCGCGAATCGCGGGCCGCGGGGGCCGGTGAGACCAGTGTCCTCGTGGTGGCCTACCGGCGGGCCACCATCGCACTCGCCGACCAGGTGGTCTACACCGAGCACGGCCGGGTGGTCGCCATCGGCACCCACTCCGAGCTGCTCGCTGGAAGCGCTGGGTACGCCAACCTGGTCACCGCGTACGAGCGGGACGAGGCCGAACGGGCCCGCGAGAAGGCATTCGACGAGCCTGGCCGCGAAGCGCGAGGAGCGAGCGAAGCGAGCCCCGCAGTCGCGAGCAAGAACAACGGGGTCTCGGCGTGACCGCTCTGGACACCGCCACCGCACCGCGGACCGCGCCGTTGACCGCGCCGCCGTCGACACTGCACACGCTGCGGCGCGGGCTGGCGCTCTCACCCGAGCTGCGTGCCGGGCTCGCCGGCACGCTCGCCCTGGCGGTGGTCGCCACCGCGGGCCGGGTCGCGGTGCCGGTCGCGGTGCAGCAGGGCATCGACCGCGGGATCCGGGTCGCCGCGGGCCCGCACTACGACGTGATCGCGACCGTGGTGGCGATCACGGTAGGGGTGCTCGCGGTCACCGTGACCTGCGGCTACCTGATGAACGTACGGCTGTTCCGGGTTACCGAGACCGCGCTCGCCGGAGTCCGTACCCGTACCTTCCGGCACATCCACGACCTGTCGATGCTGCACCAGCAGTCCGAACGACGCGGTGCGTTGACCTCGCGGGTCACCAGCGACATCGACCAGATCAGCCAGTTCCTGCAGATGGGCGGTGTGGTGCTGCTGGTCAGCACGGGGCAGCTGTTCGTCGCCACGGTGATCATGGCGTGGTATTCGTGGCAGCTCACGCTGGTGGTCTACCTCGCCTTCACGCCGCTGGTGATCTTCGTACGGTTCTTCCAGCGCCGGCTCGCCGCCGCGTACGGGGTGGTGCGGGAGCGGGTCGGGGTGATGCTGTCCGCGGTCGCCGAGAGCGTGGTCGGCGCGGCCGTGATCCGGGCGTACGGGGTGCAGCGGCGCACCGAGCGGCGGCTCGACGAGTCGATCGAGGACTACCGCAGGGCGCAGTTCGGCGCGCTGGCCCGCAGCGTCTACCCGTTCTCGCTGGGTGAGCTGACCGCCGGGCTGGCCAACGCCGCCGTGGTGGTGGTCGGAGTGCTGCTGGGGGTCGACGGCGAGCTCACCGTCGGCGAGCTGACCGCGTTCCTGTTCCTGGTGGTGCTGTTCGTGCAGCCGGTACAGATCGCCACCGAGGTGCTCAACGAGGCGCAGAACGCCATCTCCGGCTGGCGCCGGGTGCTTGACGTGCTCGACACCGCACCGGACGTCGCCGACCCGGACACCGACCCCCACGCCGATGGCCGCGACCTGCCGGACGGGCCGATCGGGGTCGACTTCGCGCACGTCGGTTTCAGCTACCCGACCGAGGGACAGGCGCCCGGGCCACGCGTGCTGGACGACGTCGACCTGCACATCGCGCCGCAGACCAGGGTCGCGGTGGTCGGCCAGACCGGCAGTGGCAAGACCACCTTCGCCAAGCTGCTCACCCGGCTGATGGACCCCACGGACGGCGAGGTGCGGCTCTCGGGGGTTCCGCTGCCGCGGGTGCGGTTCGGCAGTCTGCGGCGGCGGGTGGTGATGGTGCCGCAGGACGGGTTCCTGTTCGATGCCTCGGTGGCCGACAACGTACGGTTCGCCAAGCCCGACCTCGACGACGCCGACCTCTACCTGGCGTTCTGCGAGCTGGGGCTCACCGACTGGGTCGACGGTCTGCCCGCCGGCCTGGACACCCCGGTGGGGGAGCGTGGCGAGGCGCTGTCCGTGGGGGAGCGGCAGCTGGTCGCGCTGGCTCGGGCGTACGTCGCCGATCCGGATCTGCTGGTGCTGGACGAGGCCACCAGCGCGGTCGACCCGGCCACCGAGGTGCGGCTGCAGCGTGCCCTGGACGCGGTGACCCGGGGACGTACCACGGTCGCGATCGCGCACCGGCTCTCCACCGCCGAGTCAGCCGACGAGGTGATCGTGTTCGACGCCGGCCGGGTGGTGCAGCGCGGCCCGCACGCCGTCCTGGTCGCCGAATCCCACTCCGTGTACGGGCGGCTGCACGCCTCGTGGCGTACGCAGACCCGCAGCGGATAATTCGGGCGGTTCTGGCACTAACCCGGGATGGCAGCGCTACCGGACGGCAGGCAGGCTGTGCGGCATGTCCTACCAGCCGTACCACCCACAGCCGTATCCGCCCGCCTACCCGTCGCCGTACGCCCGGCGCACCAGCGCGCCGTTCTCGGTGCACGTCGCCGCGTTCTTCATCTACCTGGGTGCGCTGGCCCTGCTGCTCGGCACCGTGCTCGCCGGGCTGCTGGCCGCCGGTGCCACCCAGTTGCCGACCGAGGACGTACCGGCGGAGGCGGCCACGCTCGCGACGGGAGCCGGAGTGGTGGTGGCGCTGGTCTTCCTGGTCTTCTCGCTGCTGTACTTCCTGCTCGCGCGGAGCCTGCAGAAGGGCCGGCAGTGGGCGCGGGTGCTGGTGCTGATCTTCGCCGTGCTGGGCCTGCTCGGCGCCATCGGGCAAACGGTGCTGTTGCTCAGCCAGCTCGACAACGTCACCGGGCCGGTGCTGCTCGGCCTCGGGATGCCGTTCCTGGGTCCGGTGTTCTACCTGGTGCTGCTGAACACCAGCGCGGCACGGTCCTGGTTCCGGCACCAGACGTACTGACCGGGTGGCTGTGACGGGTCACTGGGCGAGAATGGGGGTAGCTTCGTGAGCAGCGACCCCGATCCGGGAGGACGCGATGGCGACCAGGGTTGCCACCCGAGCGGGCCGGCCCGGCACGCCCGCCGGCCGGCGCGAGACGGCGCACGGACAGGTGCACCTGTCGACGGGACTGGTACGCGGGGAGCTGGACGGTCTCGGCATGCACTACGTGGCCGATGTCCAGGCCACCGCGCGCCGGATGCTCGAAGGGTTCGACGCGCCGCGCCGCACCGGCTTCGCGGCGGCCGTCGGGGAGCGCCTGCTGCGGGCCCACGAGACCAGACCGCCGAAGGAGCGGCTGGCCTACCCGTGTGGTTGGCGTACCGCCCTGGAGGCGATCTGGCGCGGCCTGGGTGGCGACGGTACGGCGTTCGGCGCCGTGTCGCGGGCGGTGGCGGAGTTCTACCTGAGCCCGTACCACCACGACGACGGCCCGGACGGCCCGCCGGAGGCTTCCGACGACGCGGTCGCCGCGGTGCTGTACGCCACCCAGTGCTACCTGTACGGCTGCGTGGACTTCGCGGTCTGGTCGGCGGCCTGTGGCTACGACGCGGCCGCCACCGTCGCGGCGGCGGACGACTCCTGGTCGCACCGGCGCCCCGCCGAGCTGAACCCGCACACCTGGCAGCTCGCGCACCCCGCGTTGCAGGCGGAGCTGGAGCGTCAGCTGGAGGATCTGGAGCTGCTCGACGAGCAACCACTGCCGCAGATCGCGGAGCGGCTGCGGGCGCCGTGACGGCCGCCGTTGCGGGCCCGCTCACAAATCGCTCACAAAGCCGCCACCGAGGACAGTCGGCGACGGGGATCGGCGCCATGATTCGGTAGGTTGATTGCCCATGACCTCGCCTCAGTGGGATCCCACGCCGGAGCTTCCGCCCGCCGCCCCCGACTGGAACGGTCAACCCGCACCGGGCGCCGGGCAGCCGGCCCCGCCCGGCCAGCCCGCCCCGCCGGGCGCGGTGCCGGTCAGCGGCTACGTGATGCCCCCCGACAGCGGCGGGTACGGCCAGCAGCCGCCGCAGAGCGGGCAGCAGGCGTACCTGCCGGTCCCGGCCGAGGCACCCGGCCAGTTGGTCAACGAGCCAGTGATCATGACGATCGGAGACATCGCGATCACCCAGCACCACGTGATCGTGCCGACCGGTCGGTATCCGCTCCGGGGCACCACGTGGGCGGTGCAGGACTCGACGCAGGTGGTCGAGCGGATGCCCGCGTACGCCATCGTGCTCGCGCTGCTGACGATCTGGTTCTTGTGCGTCTTCGGTCTGCTGTTCCTGTTGATCAAGGAGAAGAGCGTCACCGGTTTCGTCAGTGTGACGGTGACCGGCCCCGGCCTGTTCCACTCGGTGCAGCTGCCGCCGGGTCAGCAGAACGCGGCGCTCGCGGCACACCAGGTCAACCAGGCCCGCGCGCTCGCCGCTGCCGCATAGGCCCGGTTGGGCTACTGCGCCGGCAGCTCCATGGTGAGGTAGCGCTGGACGTTCGGGCCGACCGCCGCGACGACGAAGTCGTGGGAGGCGCTGGCGAGCGGTTCGATCTTCAGGATGTAGCGCACCATCACCAGCCCCATCATCTGCGTCGCGATCAGCGGGAACCGCTGCTCCGGCTGTTCGATGATGTGGGCGGCGGCCACCCGGCGCAGGATCTGGCTCAGCACGAACTCCCGGAGCAGCCGGCTGGACCACTCCTTGCTGGCCATGGTGCGGATCATCGCGGCGGCGGGCTTGCCGGCCGGTGAGTCCCACACCCGCAGGAATGTGCGCACCAGATGCTCGCCGAGGTGGTCCAGGTCGGTGCCGGTGAGCACCTCGGTGATCAGCTCGCCGGGATCCAGCGGTGACTCCATCGCGGCCAGGAACAGTTTGTCCTTGTTGCCGAAGTAGTGGTGCACCAGCGCCGGGTCGACCCCGGCGCTGGTCGCGATGCCCCGGATCGAGGTGCGGTCGTAGCCCTCTTCGGCGAAGGCGTCCCGGGCCGCCGCGAGGATCGCCTCACGGGTGTCGGGTTTGCCGGGACGCCTTCCCGTACGTGCCATCGCAGGTGCTCCTCAGCCGGACCGTCGCCGCAGGGTGGCGGCGCCGAGCAGCAGCGCCACCACGATCGCGCCCACGATAATCGCGACGTCGCGCCACATCTGGTCGGTGGGGTCGGCGTACTGCGAGACCTCCAACAGCGCGTCCACGGCGTACGTCATCGGCAGCACGTCACTGGCCGCCTGCAGCCAGCCCACCATCTGCTCCCGGGGCCAGAACAGCCCGCAGAGCAGGATCTGGGGAGCGACCACCACCGGCATGAACTGCACGGCCTGGAACTCGCTGGTGGCGAACGCGCTGGTGAACAGCCCGATCGACGATCCCATCACCGCGGAGATGACGGCGATCCCCATCACCGCGCCGAGGCTGCCCTCGGTGTCGAGATCCAGCAGGAAGTACGCCACGGTGGAGGCGATCGCCGCCTGTAGCGCGGCGAGTACCGCGAACGCGATGCCGTACCCGAGGAGCAGGTCCAGTTTGTGCAGCGGGGTGGTGAGCATGCGTTCGAGGGTGCCGCTGGTGCGTTCCCGCAGCATCGCGATGCTGGTGACCAGGAACATCGAGATGATCGGGAAGATCCCCAGCATCATCAGCCCGATCCTGTCGAAGATCAGCGGCGCGGAGTCGAACACGAAGTAGAGCAGCGCCAGCAGCAGGCTGGGCACCACCAGGATCAGCCCCAACGTGCGGGGGTCGTGCCGGATCTGGTTGAGCACCCGTCCGGTGGTGCGGAGGGTCATCGACAGCGACATCAGAGTGCTCCCGCCTGCTCGGGCTCCGGCAGCGCGAGCACCAGCCGGAGGAATGCTTCGTCCAGGTCGTCGGTGCCGGTCTGGGTACGCAGCGCGTCCGGCGTCTCGTCGGCGAGGATCCGGCCCTCCCGCAGCAGCAGCAGCTGGTCGGAGCGGTTCGCCTCGTCCATCACGTGGCTGGAGACCAGCAGTGTCACGCCGGCGTTGGCGAGGGCGTGGAACTGCTGCCACAGGTCGTGCCGCAGCACCGGGTCCTGACCGACGGTCGGCTCGTCGAGCACCAGCACCTCGGGTTGCGCGAGCAGCGCGCATGCCAGGGACGCCCGGGCGAGCTGGCCGCCGGACAGCGTCGCGGTCAGCTGCCCCGCGGCATCGGCGAGCCCGACGTCGATGATCGCCTGGTCGGCGGCGCGCTTGCCGGTGCCGTACAGGGCGGCGAAGTAGCGGGCGTTCTCCCGTACCGACAGGTCGGGGTAGACCGAAGGGTCCTGGGTGGTGTAGCCGACGCGGCGGCGCAGGGAGGCCGAGCCGGCGGGCGCGCCGAGCACGGTGACCCGCCCGGACTTGACCTTCTGGACCCCGACGATGGCGCGCATCAGCGTGGTCTTGCCGCCGCCGCTGGGGCCGAGCAGGCCGGTGACCTTGCCCGTGGCGATGGTGCAGCTGATGCTGTGGAGTACGGGCTTGCCTCCGCGGTGGACGATCAGGTCGTCTACCTGGATCGCGTGGACCATGACGCCTCCCGAGTTGCAGGTATTGAACTCAACGCTAGATGAATTAAGCTAGGCGCACAAGCGTTACGGGATGCGGGACAATCGCACGGTGACCTCTTCGCTCGCGCCCGAGATCTCCGCCCGCCTGAAACACGACTCCCAGGGGCTGGTGGCCGCCGTGGTCCAGCAGCATGACACCGGCGAGGTGCTGATGGTCGGCTGGATGGACGACGAGGCGCTGCACCGCACGCTGACCACCGGCCGTGCCACGTACTTCTCACGCAGCCGGCAGGCGTACTGGGTGAAGGGGGAGACCTCCGGCCACGTCCAGTACGTCAGGTCGGTCGCGCTGGACTGCGACGGCGACGCCCTGCTGGTACGGGTCGACCAGGTCGGCCCGGCCTGCCACACCGGCGAGCGCAGCTGCTTCCACAACGACCTGCCCGTCGGGGGTACGGCGTGAGGGGTTCGCCCCGGCGCGAGCTCGGCGCCGCCGTACTGGCCAGCGCCGCGGGTGCCGGCCTGGCGCTACTCGCCGCCAACCGCACCTGGGCGGTACGCCAGACCCCCAGGCCGGCGCCGCTGTCGGCGCTGCACGAGTCGTACACCGGAGCGGAGCTGCTGAGTTGGCTGCCCGCGGTGGCGTTCGTCGGGTTGGCGGCCGGGATCGCGCTGCTGGCCACCCACGGAGTCGGCCGGCGGCTGGTGGGGCTCACCGCGGTCGGCTGCGGTCTCGCCC
>JBOGDE010000023.1:0-27351 GCA_050701695.1 Micromonosporaceae bacterium | reverse complement strand
TAGTCCTTGGTCACGGCGGTCCCCTATCTCTCGTGGTGTTCTTGGCGGTTCACCCGAGACCTACCACCAGGCAGGCTTCAGGTGGGGGACCGCCACCTCAACTTCCACGAGATCCGGGACAACCTCCATGGTCTCGTCCCGTCATCTAGGGATGGAGGCCGGGGGGCCCAACGTACGCCGGTGATCATGGTCTGTAAATCGAAACAATCGGCTCAGGTGTCGCGGATGGTCTCCGCGGCGGCGACGCAGAGCCGGGCCGACTCGTCGAGGAACTCGTCGCGGGAGAGCGTGATCTCGCCGGCGAGCCAGCTCACGCCAGCCTCGGCCATGCCGCTGACGATCACCTGACCGGCGAGGTCGAGCCGCTGCTGCTGCTGGTAACCGTGCAGCTGGTACTCGTGACGTACCACCTCGGCGAGCAGGTCGGCGAACTCGCCGAGCCGTTCGGCGCGGCGCTGTCGCAGGGCGTCGTGACCGGTCGCCTCGCCGAACAGCCGCGCCTTGCGGTGCTCCTCGGTCACCCGGGCTCGCCCGAACAGGTCGCCCGGCACGTCGATCGCGGCGGTGACCGTTTCGATCCACTGGTCGGCGAGCTGGTCGAAGATCGCGACCAGCAGCTGGTCGCGGTTGCGGAAGTTCTCGTAGAAGTGGCGTCAACCGCCGCGCCGAGTCGCGCGTGCGCACGAGTTCGAACATCCCTGCACACGAATACGGACATTGACAGCGGTCGGCACCGACCAGCACACGAGCCGTCTCATATAGCCCGTACGGTGATCGTCTCAATTGTCGGGGGCTATCCGTACGCTGCCGGACATGACCGCCACGCTGTGGCGAGTACCGCCAGGCCAACGGCCGCCTCACCGCTGCCCGTACGTGAGCACCACCCGGTCAGCTGGGTGCAGCTCCTCGATCTCGTCGGTGACGCCGTCGCGCGACACCAGGCGCCGGACGGCGAGCACCGGCACCCCGTCGGCGATCTGCAGGTCGCGGCGCTCGACGTCGCTGGGCATGCGCGCGGTGATCATGGCGCCGACGACCCGGGCATCGAGTTCCGCATCAGGCGGCAACAGGCACTCACCCAGGAAGAGCCGCTACCGTACACCTCGATCCTGGACGAAGCGACGCTGCACCGTGCCGTCGGCGGACCCGAGGCGATGCGCGCCCAACTCGCGCACCTGCTGGACCTGTCACACCGCTCGAACGTCACACTCCGCGTCCTCCCGTTCACCACCGGCGCGCCCGCCAGCCCCGAGGGCTCCTTCGCACTCTTCACCATGCCCGAGCCCTTCCCCGACGTGGCCCAGATCAACACCGAGGCGGGCGCGATCTACGTGGAAATGCCGGAAGCCGAGCGCTTCGACGAGGCGTACACTCGCCTCGAACACGACGCCCTCGACGTGGACGCTTCCCGCGCGTTCGTCAAAGATCGAATGGAGCAGCTTGAATGAGCAGCACGGCCCATGACGGTGTCAGCCGCGACGACCTGGCCGGCGTGCGGTGGCACATCAGCAGCCGCAGCTCCAGCGGCGGCGGCAGTGACTGCGTGGAGGCAGGGCCCCTCGACGACGGCACCGGCCGCGTCGCCGTACGCCACAGCAAGCACCCCGACGGCCCACACATCATCTACACCCGCGCCGAATGGGCCGCCTTCGTCGCCGGCGTCAAGGATGACGAGTTCGACTTCCGCACCCCTTAGTTAGCCTGCCTCTCCAGCACCACGAGGTCGACCTCGTGGTGCTGCCGGTGCTCACGACACGGCAGCTTGGCGGGACGTACGCTGCCGGGCGCTCCGCCGAGGGAATCCGGCTCCGCATGGTGGAGGCACCAGGTACGGGTGCCGCGGTTTCGCTGGCAAAGCACACCACTCCCACGGCTCGCCAGCTATTAGAGCCACAACTCTAATAGCTCTGGCCCTAACTCTGCCCGGAGAGAGCGCGTTGTTCAGCGGTAGCGGACGGGGAGGTCCTTGATGGCGTACAGCCAGCCGGAGCGCAGCCGGCGGGGGTCGCCGGCGAGTTGGATGTCCGGGAGGTGGTCGGCGATGGCGTTGAACATCAGCTCGATCTCCAGCCGGGCCAGGTTGGCGCCGAGGCAGAAGTGCGCGCCACTGCCCCCGAAACCCAGATGCGGGTTGGGCGTCCGGGTCACGTCGAACGTCTCGGGCGCGTCGAACACGTCCGGGTCGAAGTTCGCCGAGCCGTAGAACAGGCCGATCCGGTCACCAGCCTTGATCTCCTGACCCCCCAGTGATGTGTCGGCCATCGCGGTGCGCTGGAAGACGTTGACCGGGGTGCCCCACCGTACGATCTCGTCCGCCGCACTCACCGGGCGCTGCTGCTTGAACAGCTCCCACTGGTCGGGGTTCTGCAGCAGCGCCATCATGCCGTGGGTGATCGCGTTGCGGGTGGTCTCGTTGCCGGCCACGGCGAGCAGGATCGTGAAGAAGCCGAACTCGTCCGACGACAGGTGGCCGCCGTCCATCTCGGCGTGCACCAGCTTGGTGACGATGTCGTCGCGCGGGTTCCGCTTGCGGTCCTCGGCCATCTCCATGAAGTAGCCGAGCATCTGCGCCGCGGCCGTCTCCGGCTCGATCTCGTACTCGGGGTCGTCGTAGGCGATCATCTGGTTGGACCAGTCGAAGATCTTCACCCGGTCGTCCTGCGGTACGCCGAGCAGCTCCGCGATCGCCTGCAGCGGCAGCTCACACGCCACGTCGGTGACGAAGTCCCCTTCCCGCTTCGACGCCGCCGCTGTGACGATCCGCTCGGCGCGCGTGGCGAGCACCGTACGCAGACTGTTGATCGCCCGGGGCGTGAACCCGCGCGAGACGATGCCGCGCAGCTTGGTGTGATGAGGCGGGTCGATGTTGAGCATGATGTACCGCTGCAGCTCGATCTGCTGCCGGGTGATCCCCTCGTTGAACCGGATGATCGCGGTGTTCTCGTACGAGGAGAAGGTCTCGCTGTCCTTCGACACCTCCTTGACGTCGCAGTGGCGGGTCACCGCCCAGTAGCCCTCGTCGTCGAAGCCGGCGCTGCCGCGCCGCTGGGGCACCCAGGCCACCGGAGCGGTACGCCGCTGCTCGGCGAAGTCCGCCATCGGTCTGCCGTCGACGTACCTGTCGGGTTCGGTGAAGTCGATTCCCTGGGGGAGGCTGGGGGCGACCACGGCGACCTCCAATCATGGAACACGTTCTAGCGATTCAAACACAGGGCTGCACGGGTGGGAAGGGGTGCGCTTGCCTCAATGTGAGAACACGTTCTAGGTTTGTACGGGACGGCGAGAGGAGACCCAGGTGGCCAGTCCGGTGATCGTGGCGGCGGCGCGTACGCCGATCGGAAAGCGCAACGGCTGGCTGGCCGAGCTGCACCCCGCCGAACTCCTCGGGTACGCCCAGCGCGGCGTCCTGGAGCACTCCGGCATCGACCCGGCGCACGTGGAGCAGGTGATCGGCGGCTGCGTCACCCAGTACGGCGAGCAGTCCAACAACGTCACCCGTACCGCGTGGCTGCACAGTGGACTGCCGTACCAGACCGGGTGCACCACGATCGACGCGCAGTGCGGGTCAGCGCAGCACTCCGTACACCTGATCGCGGGGCTGATCGCGGCAGACGCGATCGAGGCCGGGATCGGCTGCGGGGTGGAGGCGATGAGCCGGGTGCCGCTGCGCTCCAACGTCGGCGAGGCGCGGCCCCGGCCCCAGGCGTGGAGCATTGACCTGCCGAACCAGTTCCTCGCCGCGGAGCGGATCGCCCAGCGGCGCGGCCTGAGCCGCGCCGACCTCGACCGGTTCGGCGTGGCGTCGCAGCGTAAGGCCGCCACCGCCTGGGCCGAGGGCCGGTACGCCCGCGAGGTGCTGCCGATCAAGCTGGGCGACGCGGTGGTCGACCGGGACCAGGGGCTGCGCGCCACCGATCTCGACACGCTCGCGACGCTCAAGCCCGTGGTCGAGGGCGGCGTGCACACCGCCGGCACCTCCTCGCAGATCTCCGACGGCGCCGCCGCGGTGCTGCTGACCTCGGCCGACCGGGCCGCCGCGCTCGGCCTGGCGCCCCGTGCCCGGATCATTGCGCAGGCGCTGATCGGCGCGGAGCCGTACTACCACCTGGACGGCCCGGTCGAGGCCACGGCGCGGGTGCTGGACCGGGCCGGCATGTCACTCGCCGACATCGACCTGTACGAGGTGAACGAAGCCTTCGCCTCGGTGGTGCTCTCCTGGGCGTCGGTGCACCAGCCGGACCTCGAGCGGGTCAACGTCAACGGCGGCGCGATAGCGCTGGGCCACCCCGTCGGCAGCACCGGCGCCCGCCTGCTCACCACCGCGCTGTACGAACTGGAACGCCGCGACGCCGCCACCGCCCTGGTCACGATGTGCGCCGGCGGCGCGATGGCCACCGCCACCATCATCGAGCGCCTCTGAGACGCCGCCAGCCGCTGGGGCGTCAGACGCTGAGGCGCAGCGAGCCGCTGAGGCGGCGACACGGGTCAGGTCAGGCGTTCCACGATGGTGACGTTGGCCTGGCCGCCGCCCTCGCACATCGTCTGCAGGCCGTACCGGCCGCCCATGCGGTCGAGCTCGTGCAGCAGGGTGGTGAGCAGTTTCGTACCGGTGGCGCCGATCGGGTGGCCCAGGGCGATGCCACCGCCGTTGACATTGACCCGCTCCGGGTCGGCGCCGGTCTCCTTCAACCAGGCGAGCAGCACACTGGCGAACGCCTCGTTCACCTCGTACCGGTCGATGTCGTCGACGGTCAGCCCAGCCTTGGCGAGCGCGTGGCGGGTCGCCGCGATCGGGGCGGTGAGCATGTAGACGGGATCGTCGCCGCGTACCGACAGGTGGTGGATCCGGGCCCTCGGCCGCAGCCCGTGGGTGCGTACCGCCGCCTCGGAGGCGACCAGCACGGCGCTGGCGCCGTCGGAGATCTGGCTGGCCATCGCGGCGGTGGTGACACCGCCCTCGCGCAGCGGCTTCAGCGCGGCCATCTTCTGCGGGCTGGTGTCGGGACGCGGGCCCTCGTCGGTGGCGCAAGACCCGACGGCTGCCAGCTCACGGTCGAACCGCCCCTCGCGCATCGCGCTCAACGCCCGCTGATGCGAGGTGTACGCCCAGCGCTCCAGCTCCTCGCGGGACAGCCCCCAGCGGGCGGCGATCAGGTCGGCAGCCCGGAACTGGGAGACCTCCTCGTCGCCGTACCGGCGGGCCCAGCCGGTCGAGCCGGTGAACGGGGTCGGGAAACCGAACCGCTCCCCCACCGTCATCGCCGACGCGATCGGGATCTGGCTCATGTTCTGTACGCCACCCGCCACGACGAGTTCCGCGGTGCCGCTCATCACGGCCTGCGCCGCGAAGTGCACCGCCTGCTGGCTCGACCCGCACTGCCGGTCCACCGTCACCCCCGGTACGTGCTCCGGGAACCCGGCCGCCAGCCACGCCGTACGGGCGATGTCGCCGGCCTGCGGCCCGAGCGTGTCAACACATCCGACGATCACGTCATCGATCGCCGCCGGGTCGACCTGGGTCCGGTCCAGGAGCGCCGTAAAGATGTGCGCCCCGAGGTCCGCGGGGTGGATCGTGCTCAGCCCACCGCCGCGGCGGCCCACGGGGGTGCGTACCGCCTCGACGAGGTAGGCCTCAGCCATGGCCGCTTCCGATTCCGTCCAGCAGGATCCCGAGGTACTGCTCGGCGATCTGCTCCGGCGTGAGCTTGCCACCGGGCCGGTACCAGTGGGCCGCGACCCAGACCGTGTCGCGTACGAACCGGTAGGTCAGCTCGACGTCGAGATCGGCGCGGAACACGCCATCGCGGATGCCGTCGGTGAGCAGCCCGATCCAGAGTTTGCGGAACTCGACGTTGCGCTCCTCCAGGTAGCCGAACCGCTCGAACCGGCCGAGGTACTTCGCGTCGTTCTGGAAGATCGCCACCTCGGGGCGGTGCTGGTCGATCGCCTCGAACGAGGCGACCACGATCGCCCGCAACGTCTCCCGGGGCCCGAGCTCCGCGTCGGTGATGTCCCGGTACCGGTCCCACAGCTCGCCCAGGAAGCTGGTCAGGATCTCGTCCACCATGGACTCCTTGGAGTCGAAGTGGTGGTAGAGGCTGCCGGAGAGGATGTTCGCCGCCTCGGCGATGTCACGTACGGTCGTCTGCTTCACGCCGCGCTCGGCGAACAGCTCCGCGGCGATCCGCAGCAGCTCGGACCGCCGTGGCGAGTCGGGCTTTCTGGCTCGTGGCACGCCGGTCTCCTCACGGATGCTGACTGCTCACCGAGATGCACTCCCCGGTGAGGTACGTCGAGTAGTCGCTGGCCAGGAACACCATCACATTCGCCACCTCCCACGGCTCGGCGGCTCGCCCGAACGCCTCCCGGGTCTCCAGCTCCGCCAGCAGCTCCGGGGTCGTGGTCTTCGCCAGGTACGGGTGCATGGCGAGGCTGGGGGCCACGGCGTTGACCCGGATCCCGTACCGCGCCACGTCCAGCGCGGCGCATCGGGTGAACGCCATGACGCCCGCCTTCGCAGCCGCGTAGTGCGCCTGGCCCGGCTGCGCCCGCCACCCGATCACCGAGGCGTTGTTGACCACGACCCCGACACCTTGGGCCACCATGTGGCGCAGCGCGGCGCGGGTGCAGCGGAACGTGCCGTTAAGGGTCACGTCCAGCACCCGTACCCACTCCTCGTCGGTCATCTCGAGTACGGAGCAGGTGCCGCCCAGCCCGGCATTGTTGATCATCACGTCGAGTTGGCCGAAGCGGTCAACCGCGGTGTTTATCAGGGCCTGGACCTGGGGCTCGTCGGTGACGTCGCAGACCGCCGAGGCGACCCGGTCGCCATACTCGGCGGCGAGCTTGTCCGCCGTCTCCGCGAGCCGGCGCGGGTGGTGGTCGCTGACGAGTACCCGGGCGCCCTCCTGCAGGCAGCGCCGCGCCACCGCGGAGCCGATCCCGGTACCGGCGGCGGCGGTGACCACGACGGTCTTCGCGGCGAGCAGGTCACGCCCGGGCGGGCACGCGGGTGGCGCGGGCGGACCCGGCGTCCGGGGCGCCGGCTCGGCGGGTGTCATGGGCGGTTTCATGGGCGCGGCCTGCGGGGTAGGCCGAGCACCCGCTCGGCGATGATGGTGCGCTGCACCTCGTCGGAGCCGCCGTAGATGGTGTCGGCGCGGCTGAACAGGAACAGCCGCTGCCACTCGTCCAGCTCCCCGCCCTCGGCGAGCATTCCGGCGGCGCCCCGTACCTGCATCGCCAGCTCGCCGAGACGTCTGTGCCACCCTGCCCAGAGCAGCTTCGCCACCGATGCCGTACCAGCGTCGGGGGGCCCGCCGAGGGTACGTAGCGCATGTGCCCGCATCACCCGTAGCCCGACCCGGGCCCGGGTCAGCTGCTCCCGCAGCACCGGGTCGTCGATCGCGCCGGTGCGCCGGGCGAGCTCCACCACCCCGGCCAACTCCCGCGCGAACCCGACCTGTTGCCCCAGCGTGGCGACGCCCCGCTCGAAGCCCAGCGTCGCCATCGCGACTTGCCAGCCCTGGCCCGGCTCCCCCACCACGTTCTCCGCCGCGGTACGCGCGCCGTCGAAGAACACCTCGTTGAACTCCGACGTGCCGGTCAGCTGCACGATCGGGCGTACCTCGACGCCGCGCTGGCGCATCGGCACCAGCAGATACGACAAGCCCGCGTGCCGTGTCGATCCCGGCTCGGAGCGGGCGAGCACGAAGCACCAGTCGGCGACGTGCGCCAGTGAGGTCCAGGTCTTCTGTCCGGTGACGACCCACTCGTCGCCGTCCCGGCGGGCGGTGGTGGCGACGGCGGCCAGATCGGAGCCGGCGCCGGGCTCGGAGAAGCCCTGGCACCACAGCTCCTCGACCGCGGCGATTGCCGGCAGGAACCGCTGGCGCTGCCGCTCGGTGCCGAAGGCGAGCAGGGTGGGGCCGAGCAGCTCCTCCCCGACGTGGCTGACCTTCGCGGGGGCGCCGGCGCGGGCGTACTCCTCGTGGAAGATCACCTGCTGGTCGAGGGTGGCGGCGCGGCCGCCGTACTCGACCGGCCAGCCCAGGCAGGTCCAGCCGGAGCTGGCGAGGTGCCGGTTCCAGGCCAGCCGCTCGGGGTACGCCTCGTGCTCCCGCCCGGGGCCGCCGAGGCCGCGCAGCCGCGCGTACTCGCCGGTGAGGTTCTCGGCGAGCCATTGGCGTACCTCGTGGCGGAAGGTTGAGTCGTCCACGTCCGTTACGTTAACCTACCAAGCACTTGTTAGGTAGTATGCGGCGAGCCGAGGGGAGCACCGTGAGCGGCCAGCTTCAGGGGTCATCGCCGCAGACCGTCCCGGCGGCGCTGCGGGACACCGCCGAGCGCCACCCCGACACCGAAGCACTGGTCGACGGCGACGTCCGGCTCACGTGGCGAGAGCTCCACGAGGCGGTACGGCAGACCGCCGCGGCCCTGATCGGCCACGGCATCGAGCCCGGCGACCGGGTCGCGATCTGGTCCCCCAACACCCACCACTGGGTACGCCTCGCCCTCGGCGCCCTCTACGCCGGCGCCACCCTGGTGCCGGTCAACACCCGCTACACCGCCCCCGAGGCGCTCGACATCCTGCGACGTACCCGGACCAGGGCGCTGTTCGTCGCCGGCCGGTTCCTCGGCCGCGACCGCCTCACCGAGCTGCGAGATCGCCGTTCTGGGTCCGTGCCCGAGGCCCCCCTGAGGAAGCCGACCCGGGACGGCGATCTTGCTTTCCAGCCCACGCTGACGGTTACCGTTCCTGTGGAGACAGCAGATCCGGAGTGGCAGGCGTTCCTGGCCGGCGCGGAAGCCGTACCCCCGGAAGAGGTGGAGAAGCGAGCAGATGCGGTGACCGGTGAGCAGGTCAGTGACGTGCTCTTCACCTCGGGCACCACCGGGCGCAGCAAGGGCGCGTGCAGCGCCCACCGGCAGGTGCTCGCCGTGGCGCGGGCCTGGGCGGAGTGCGGCGAGGTCACCGAGGCCGACCGCTACCTGGTGGTCAACCCGTTCTTCCACAGCTTCGGCTACAAGGCCGGCATCCTGGCCTGCCTGGTCACCGGGGCGACGATCGTGCCGCAGCGGGTCTACGACGTCGGCGAGGCGATGCGGCTGGTCGCCGCCGAGCGGGTCACCGTGCTGCCCGGTCCGCCGACCATCTACGCCACCATGCTCGACGCGCCGGACCGGCCACCGATGCCGAGCCTGCGGCTGGCGGTGACCGGCGCGGCGACGGTGCCGGTGGCGCTGGTGGAGCGGATGCAGACCGAACTCAGCTTCGACACCGTGCTCACCGCGTACGGCCTGACCGAGGCGGTGGTGGCGACGATGTGCCGCCCGGACGACGACCCCGCGACCGTGGCGGACAGCTGCGGCCGGGCGACCGCCGACTTCGAGGTCAGGCTCTCGGCCGAGCGCGAGGTGCTGCTGCGAGGGCCGAACGTGATGCTCGGCTACCTGGACGATCCGGCGGCGACCAGGGAGGCGATCGACGCCGAGGGCTGGCTGCACACCGGCGACATCGGCACTCTCGACGAGCACGGCTACCTGAAGATCACCGACCGGCTGAAGGACATGTACATCTGCGGCGGCTTCAACGTCTACCCGGCCGAGGTGGAGCAGGCGCTCGCCCGGCTGGACGGGGTGAGCGAGTCGGCGGTGATCGGCGTACCGGACGAGCGGTTGGGCGAGGTGGGCAAGGCGTACGTCATCCCGCGGCCGGGGGCGGGCCTGTCCACCGAGGACGTGCTCGCGCACTGCCGGGAACGGCTCGCCAACTACAAGCTGCCCCGGTACGTGGAGTTCGCCGGCGAACTTCCCCGCAACGCCACCGGCAAGATCCTCAAACGCGTGCTCCGGGAGGCCTCCCCGTGACCGTCAGCTATGAAGTCCGCGGCCCCGTGGCGATCGTGACCATGAACCGGCCGGAGTACCGCAACGCCCAGAACTCCGCGATGACGTACGCCCTCGACGACGCCTTCCGTCGCGCCACCGACGACGACGCGGTGAAGGTGATCGTGCTCGCCGGCGCCGGCCGGCACTTCTCCGCCGGCCACGACATCGGCACCCCGGGCCGCGACGTCGACGTGGCCTACGAGCGGCGCGCGGTCATGTGGTGGAGCCACGTCGGCGCCGCGGGCGGGGACGCGCGGTACGCCCGGGAGATGGAGGTCTACCTGGGGATGTGCCGCCGCTGGCGGGAGATCCCGAAGCCGACGATCGCGATGGTGCAGGGCGCCTGCATCGCCGGCGGGCTGATGCTCGCCTGGGTGTGCGACCTGATCGTGGCCGCCGACGACGCGTTCTTCTCCGACCCGGTGGTACGGATGGGCATCCCCGGCGTGGAGTACTTCGCCCACCCCTGGGTGCTCGGCCCCCGCGCCGCGAAGGAGCTGCTGTTCACCGGTGACCGCTTCGACGCCGCCTGGGCGCTGGCGCACGGCATGGTGAACCGGGTCGTGCCGCGCGAGGCACTAGAGGCGTCCACGATGGAGCTGGCGGAGCGGATCGCGGAGATGCCGCGGTTCGGGTTGGCGCTGACCAAGCGGGCGGTCAACCAGGCCGAGGACCAGATGGGGCTGCGTACCGGGATGGACTCGGTGTTCGGGCTGCACCACCTCGCGCACGCACACAACGCCGAAGTGGACAGCGACTCCCTGGCGGGAATGGACGCCCGGTCGATGAAGGACGCCGCCGGTGGATTGTGACCTCGCCCCGGAGACGGTCGCGTTCCGCGACGAGGTCCGTGCCTGGCTGCGCACTCACGTACCCTCCGCGCCGTTGCCCTCGCTCGACACGCCCCGGGGGTACGCCGAGCACCGCGCCTGGGAACGCACGCTGGCCGACGCCCGGCTCTCCGTCGTCACCTGGCCCGCGGAGTACGGCGGCCGTGACGCCGGCCTGATCGACTGGCTGGTCTTCGAGGAGGAGTACCACGCCGCCGGCGCCCCGGCCCGGGTCAGCCAGAACGGCATCTTCCTGCTGGCCCCGACGTTGTTCGCCCACGGCACCCCGGCCCAGCTGGCCCGCTACCTGCCGCCGATGGCACGCGCCGACGAGGTGTGGGCGCAGGCGTGGTCGGAACCGGAGGCGGGCAGCGACCTCGCCGCGATCCGCAGCCGGGCTCGGCGGGTCGACGGCGGGTGGCGGCTGAGCGGCCAGAAGACCTGGAGCTCCCGGGCTACGTACGCGGACCGGGGGTTCGGGCTGTTCCGTACCGACCCGTCCCCGTCGCGCCACCACGGGCTCAGCTACTTCCTGTTCGACCTGCGCGCCGAAGGCGTCACCGTGCGACCGATCCCGCAGCTGGACGGCGAACCCGGATTCGCGGAGATCTTCCTTGACGAGGTGTACGTGCCCGACGCCGACGTGCTCGGGGGCGTACACGACGGCTGGCGGGTCGCGATGAGTACGGCCAGCAACGAGCGCGGCCTCTCGCTGCGCTCCCCCGGCCGGTTCCTCGCCGCCGCCTCCCGCCTGGTCGACCTGTGGCATGCCGGTCCGGACCCGGCGCTGGCGGATCGGGTGGCCGACGCCTGGATCGGGGCGCGGGCGTACCAGCTCAGTGTGTACGAAACCGCGAGCCGGCTGGCCGCGGGAGGCTCGCTCGGGGCGGAGTCCAGCATCGGGAAGCTGCACTGGTCGGAGCTGGACGTGGCGCTGCACGAGACCGCGCTCGACCTGCTCGGCGCTTCCGGCGAAGTCGCGTCCCCGTGGCGGGACGGCTACTTGTTCTCGCTCGCCGGCCCGATCTACGCCGGTACGAACGAGATCCAGCGCAACATCGTCGCCGAACGCCTGCTCGGCCTGCCGAAGGAGCCGCGACGATGAGGCTCACGCTGTCCTCCGAACAGTCGGACTTCGCCACGGCCGTGGCGTCTCTGCTCGCTGACGCCGACGTGCCGGCCGCGGTCCGGGCGTGGGCGCGCGGTGACCACGCGCCCGGGCTGGCGCTGTGGCGGCGGCTGGCCGAGGTCGGCGTGACCGCACTGGCGATCCCCGAGGAGTACGACGGTCTGGGTGCCTCGCCGGTCGAGGTCGTGGTCGCGTTCGAGGAGCTGGGGCGGTACGCGGTACCGGGGCCGCTCGTCGAGTCCCTGGTGGCCGTCCCCGCGCTGCTCGGCGGGGCGGCCCGGAGCACGAGATCGGAGCCGGCGGCCCGCTGGCTACCCGGCATCGCCGCCGGCAAGACCGTCGCGACCCTGGCGCTCCCGCCCCACGTCCCCTACGCACTCGACGCCGAAGTGGCCGACCCGGTGCTGATCGCGAACCAGGATGGAGTCCGGCTGGCCCGGGTAGGCGCGGCACACTCCTCGATCGACCGTAGCCGCCGCCTCTACGAGGTCACCGGAGGCGTGGCGGGCGAGGGCGGGACCGGCAGGGTGTCGGGGGAAGCCGGGCCCGGCGGGCGGGTGCTGGATGCGGGGGCGCTCGCCTGTGCCGCCCAGTTGCTCGGGCTCGGCGGTGCGCTGCGCGACGCGGCGGTCAGCTACGCGAAGCAGCGGCACCAGTTCGGCCGGCCGATCGGGGCGTTCCAGGCGGTCAAGCACCAGCTGGCCGACGTACACGTGGGGTTGGAGTTGGCCCGGCCGCTGGTGTACGGAGCAGCGGTGACCGGCGCGCCCCGCGACATCTCGGCGGCGAAGGTGGCCGCGGGGGAAGCGGCATACCGAGCGGCGCGGGTCGCGCTGCAGGTGCACGGCGCGATCGGCTACACCGCCGAGCACGACCTCAGCCTCTGGCTGACCAAGGTCCGCGCGCTGCGCTCGGCCTGGGGCACCCCGCGCCATCACCGTGCCAGGATCCTGGAGGGCAGCCATGCTGACCGCTGAACAGCGCGCCCTGCGGGAGACGGTGCGTGCCCTGCTCGACAAGCACGCGTCGTCCGAGCTCGTCCGCGCGGCCGCCGGGTTCGACCCGAAGCTGTGGGAGCTGCTGTGCGGTCAGGTCGGCGTCGCCGGGCTGAGCATCCCCGAGGCGTACGGCGGTGCCGGCGCGACGCTGCTGGAGAACGCGCTGGTGCTGGAGGAGTTGGGTCGTACCCTGGCTCCGGCGCCGCTGCTCGGCTCGGCGGTCCTGGCCGCCCACGCGATCCTGGCAACCGGCGACGAGGCCACCCGCGCCAGACTGCTCCCCCCGATCGCGGACGGTACGGCGATCGCCGCGCTGGCCTGCAGCGGCCCGGCTGGCGACTGGACCGGCGCAGCCGCGACCGCGTCCCGCGACGGTGTGGCGGGCCACGTCCTCGACGGGGAAGCCCACTTCGTGCTCGACGGTGACATCGCCGACCTGCTGGTGGTGCTGGTCGACGGCGCGCTCTTCGAGGTGGATCCCGACGCCGTCGAACGGCAGCACACTCCGGCGATGGACCTCACCCGCCGGCTGGCCCTGGTCAGGTTCGACGCGGCGCCCGCCCGGCTGCTGGGACGCCTCGACACGGACCGGCTGCGCGACATCGCGGTCGCCGCGCTCGCCGCCGAGCAGGTCGGCACCGCCGCCCGCGCCCTCGACCTCACCGTCGGGTACGCGAAGCACCGGGTCCAGTTCGGACAGCCGATCGGCGCCTTCCAGGCCCTCCAGCACCGGATGGCCGACATGTACGTGCTCGTCGAGTCCGCCCGCTCCGCCGCGTACGCCGCCGCCCAGGACCCCGACGGCTACGCCGCAGTCGCCAAGGTCGCATGCTCGGAGGCGCTGCGGCAGGTCGCCGCCGAGCTGGTGCAGCTGCACGGAGGGATCGCGATCACCTGGGAGCATGACGCCCATCTGTACTTCAAGCGCGCCCACGGCAGCGCCCTGCTCTTCGGCTCACCCGAGACCCACCTGGCCCGGCTCGCGACGCAGGACTGGGCCTAAATCCAGTCGTCGTGGCGGGACCAGGTGATGAGGTTGTCGAGGATGCCCGGGGTCGGCTCGGCCGGCTCGGTGGCCGCGTACGCGCCCTGATAGAACAGCAGCGGGCGGGCGGTCCGGTGCGGGCCGAGTGCCGTGACCCGACCGGTCACCACGTGGTGGTCCCCCGCGGTCTGGACCGACGCCACCGCACAGTCCACCCAGGTCAGTACGCCTTCGAGCACCGGAGACCCGGACGGCGCGGGCCGCCACGGCACCGACGCGAACTTGTCGGCTCCCGATCGGCCGAACACCGCGCTCGCCGCCACCTGGTCGTGCGCGAGGATGTTCGCGCAGAACGTACCGGCGGCCTCGATCACCGGCCACGCGCGCGAGCTGACGCCGGGGCAGAACAGCACCAGCGGCGGGTCGAGCGAGAGCGCGGCGAATGCCTGGCAGGCGAACCCCACCGGACCGTCCGGCCCGGTGGCGGTGATCACCGTGACACCGGTGCAGAAGTGCCCGAGCGTGGTACGGAACGCCGCCTGCCCCACCGCCTCGGTGATCATTGCGGCGGCGCCCCGATGCTGAAGTCGTGCCCCCAGAGGGAGACCGCGGTGCTCTCCCGCGCGATCCAGCTCTCGTCTTCGACGGTACGGCCTTCGCAGCCGTACTCGACGTCGAAGCCGCCGGGTGTCTTCATGTAGAACGACAGCATCAGGTCGTTGACGTGCCGGCCGAGCGTCGCCGACATCGGCACCTTGCGCCGCAGTGCCCGGTCCAGGCACAGCCCGACGTCGTCGGCGTGCTCCACCTCGATCATCAAGTGCACGATCCCGCTCGGGGTCGGCATCGGCAGGAACGCCAGGCTGTGGTGCCGGGGGTTGCAGCCGAAGAACCGCAGCCACGCGGGTGGCCCGTCCGGTGGCCGCCCCACGGCGACCGGCGGCAGCCGGAACGAGTCGCGCAGCCGGAACCCGAGCACGTCCCGGTAGAAGTGCAACGCCTCCGCGTCGTCTCTGGTGGAGAGCACGACGTGGCCCAGCCCCTGTTCGTCGGTCACGAAGCGGTGGCCGTACGGGCTGACCACCCGCCGGTGCTGCAGCGCGACGCCGTGGAAGACCTCCAGGCCGTTGCCGGACGGATCGGTGAACGTGATCAGCTCGTCCACCCGCCGGTCGCCCAGCTCCTCGGCGGTCCCCTCCTTGTACGCCACGCCGGCCCGGTCCAGCCGCCGCCGGACGTCGGCCAAACCCTCGGCGTTGGCGGTCTCCCAGCCGGCGGCGGCCAGCCGATCGTGTTCACCCGGCACGATCACCAGCCGGGCCGGGAACTCGTCCATCCGCAGGTACAGGCACTCGGGGTCGCCACCCCGGCCCTCCACCATGCCGAGCACCTTGAGGCCGTACTCCCGCCAGGCGGGCATGTCGGTGGCCTCGATCCGCAGGTATCCAAGGGACCGGATGGTCATCGGGCCTCCAGGAAGTCAGTGACGAGTCGGTTGAACTCGTCGAACCGTTCCAGCTGCGCCCAGTGGCCGCAGCGGGAGAACACGTGCAGCTCGGCGCGCGGGATCAGCTTCAGGGGGACCAGCGCGCCGTCGAGCGGGTTGACCCGGTCCTCCCGGCCCCAGATCAGCAGCACCCGCTGCCGCAGCCGGTACGCCTCCCGCCACAGCAGCCCCTCCTCGTACGTCGCCGGATCGGTGAACGAGCTGCCCATCGACGCCATCGCCCTCAACGACGCGGGATCGGCGGCCACCCGGAACCGTTCCTCGACCAACTCGTCGGTGACCATCGAGGCGTCGTAGACCAGCGCCTTCAGGAACGACGCCAGCTTCTCCCTGGTCGGCCCCGGTGGGGCGGCGAAGGCGTACAGCTTCTTGATGCCCTCGGTCGGGTCGGGCGAGAAGACGGACAGGTTGAGGCCGCCCGGAGCCATCAGCACGAGACGGCCGGCGCGCTCGGGGTGGCGCAGCGCGAACCGCACCGCCGTACCGCCGCCGAGCGAGTTGCCGACCAGGGCCGCGCGGTCGATGCCGAGCGTGTCGAGCAGCCGGGCCAGGGCATCGGCGCTGAACGTGAAGAACTGGCCCTCGATCTCGGGCCGGTCCGAGTGGCCGAAGCCGGGCTGGTCGACGGCCAGCACCCGGAACCGGGACGCCAGCACCACCAGGTTGCGGCCGAAGTTGCTCCAGGCCGAAGCGCCCGGCCCGCCGCCGTGCAGCAGCACCAGCGGCGGTGCGTCGTCCGGCCCGGCGAGGTGGTAGTGCAGCTCGAACCCGCCCACGTCCGCCCGCCGGCTGGTCGATTCGAAGGTGACCGCGCCCGCCGCCGCTCCCGTCACGGTCATCGTCACACCCACGCGTCCTGGACCTTGAGGCCGAGCTCGAACTGGCCGGACATGGCGAGCGCCTTCTCGGGGTCGTTGATCGCGTGCACCCGGCCGGCGTGCGCGTCCCGCCAGAATCGTTGGATCGGCGTACCGGTACGCAGCGCCCGGCCGCCCGCGCTCTCGAAGAGCCGGTCCACCGCGGCGATCGCGGCGCCGGTGGCGTTGACCTGGTCACGGCGTACCCGCACCCGCAGCGCCAGCGGGATCTTCTCGCCGCGCTCGGCGTACCCCAGCTCCTCGGCGATGTTGCGCTCGATCTGCAGTACGGCGGCGTCCAGCCGGCTCGCCGCCTCGGCGATCCGTACCTGGTGGAAGGTGTCCTCGGCCGCCTTGCCGCCGGTCGACGCCCGCACCCGCTCCTTGGTGTAGCCGACGTAGGCCTCGTACGCCCCGGTCGCCATCCCGATCACCGGTACCGCGATCGAACAGGAGAACACCGAGGCGAACGGCAGCCGATACAGCGCGGCGGTGTTGACCGCCTGCCCGGGGCACGTGCAGCGACCCGTGTCCATGAAGGACAGTGCGCGATACGACGGTACGAACACGTCGTCGACGAGGATGTCGTTGGACCCTGTGCCGCGCAGCCCGATGGTGTCCCAGACGTCCTCGATCTCGTAGTCGGCCCGCGGCAGCAGGAAGGTGCGGAAGTCGACCGGGTTGCCGTCCTCGCCCAGCACCAGGCCACCGAGGAACACCCACTGCGCGTGGTCACAGCCCGAGGAGAAGCTCCACCGCCCGGTGAACCGGAACCCGCCGTCGACCGGCGTGGCCCGCCCCATCGGCGCGTACGACGAGGAGATCAGAGTCCCCGTGTCCGAGCCCCAGACCTCCTCCTGCGCCCGCGCGTCGAACAGCGCCAGTTGCCAGGGGTGTACGCCGAGCACCGACGACACCCAGCCGGTGGAGCCGCAGGCACTGGAAACCAGACGCACCGCCCGGTAGAAGTCGACCGGGGACGCCTCGAAACCGTCGTAGCGGGCGGGCTGCAGCAGCCTGAAGAACCCGGTGTCGGCGAGCGCTTTGACGGACTCCTCGGAGATCCGCCGCGCGTCCTCGGTCTCCTGCGCCTTGTCCCGGAACTGCGGTAGCAGCTCGCCGACTCCGGCCAGCACCTCCGTGACTTGATCACTCATCCGTACGCCTCCGACCTCGCCGTACAACTGAAACGTGTTCTAGAATTGATACCACGACGGCGCTTCCCCGAGACTAGACGAAATCTGTAACGTGTTCCAGTATTGGCGCTGACCACGAACCACGGAGGGGTGCCATGACTCAGACCGCGAACCGGGTCGACACCGAGCCGGCGGTGCGCACGATCGACGTCGGCGCCCTCCCCACCCGGTACGCCCGCGGCTGGCACTGCCTCGGCCTCGCCGACAGCTTCCGCGACGGTAAGCCGCACCCGATCCACGCCTTCGGCACCAAGCTCGTGGTCTTCGCCGACTCACACGGACAGCTGCACGTACTCGACGGATACTGCCGGCACATGGGCGGCGACCTGACCCAGGGCTCGGTCAAGGGCAACGAGGTCGCCTGCCCGTTCCACGACTGGCGCTGGGGCGGCGACGGCCGGTGCAAGGCGATCCCGTACGCCAAGCGGATCCCGCTGCGGGCACGGACCCGGTCCTGGGTCACCTGCGAGGAGAACAAGCAGCTGTTCGTCTGGAACGACCCGGAGGGCAATCCGCCCCCGCCGGAGCAGGCGATCCCACGCATCGAGGGCGCGTTCTCCGGCGAGTGGAGCGACTGGACCTGGGAGTCGGTGACGATCGAGGGCGCCAACTGCCGCGAGATCATGGACAACGTGGTGGACATGGCGCACTTCTTCTACATCCACTACGCGTTCCCGACGTACTTCAAGAACGTCTTCGAGGGGCACATCGCCTCGCAGTACCTCGACACCCGGGGCCGGCCGGACGTCAACAGCGGCTCGAACTACAACGGCGATACCCAGGTGCGCTCCGAGGCGTCGTACTTCGGGCCGTCGTACATGATCGACAAGCTCTGGAACGACTACAAGGGCGTCGAGATCGAGACCGTACTGATCAACTGCCACTACCCGGTGACAGCGAACTCGTTCGTGCTGCAGTGGGGAGTGATCGTCAAGAAGCTGCCCGGGCTGAGCGACGAGCATGCCAACAAGCTGGCCGCGAAGTTCGCCAAGGGTGTCGGGGTCGGCTTCCTGCAGGACGTCGAGATCTGGAAGAACAAGACCCGCATCGACAACCCGCTGCTGTGCGAGGAGGACGGCCCGGTCTACCAGCTGCGCCGCTGGTACGAGCAGTTCTACGTCGACGTCGCCGACGTCACCGACGAGATGACCCGGCGGTTCGAGTTCGAGGTCGACACCAGCCGCGCGATCGAGGTGTGGGAGCAGGAGGTCGCCGAGAACCTGGCCCGGAGGTCGGCCGATGGTGCTACCTGAGACCCGCGCGGACCAGCGGCTCTACCTGGAGGCTGGGCTGCGGCCGCTGGCGTGCCGGGCGTGCGGCACCCGCGTACTGGTGAAGAAGAACTCTCCGCAGCACACCAGCGTGCAGTGGCTGTCGGACCCGGCCGCGAGCTGCCCGGAGTTCGCGGCCGCCGACGCCCCGAGCGCTCTGGCGGCGGGTTGCGGCAAGCTGCGCGAGAGCATTCATTCGGCGGTACGGGACGGCACGCTGGAGGTGCACGATGGCTGAGATGGTGAGTGCGAGGAGTGACCTTGCGAGCCCCGCAGTCGCGAGCGGCAGCGGCGCAGTGCCGGTCCGGGTGGCCGAGGTGATCCGTGAGACCGCCGACGCGCACTCGCTGGTGCTCGACACCGACTTCTCCTACCGACCGGGCCAGTTCGTGACGCTGCGGATCC
Source organism: Micromonosporaceae bacterium (assembly GCA_050701695.1). Taxonomy (GTDB): domain Bacteria; phylum Actinomycetota; class Actinomycetes; order Mycobacteriales; family Micromonosporaceae; genus WHSM01. The sequence goes on along the minus strand of JBOGDE010000023.1, from coordinate 8,282 downwards.
CCGACACCGACATCGCACGGTGCTACTCGCTGTGCAGCTCGCCGTTCCTGGACGAGCCGCCGACGATCACCGTGAAGCGGATCGCCGACGGCCACGCCTCCAACTGGATCTGCGACAACGTGGTCGCCGGCACCACCCTCGACATGCTCCCGCCGTCCGGCACCTTCACCCCCCGCTCGTACGACCACGACCTGCTGCTGTTCGCCGGTGGCAGCGGCATCACGCCGGTCCGCTCGATCGTCAAGTCCGCCCTGGTACGCGGCACCGGCAAGCTGGTCCTGGTGTACGCCAACCGGGACGAGTCATCGGTCATCTTCGCTGGTGAGCTGCGCCGACTGGCCGCGGAGCATCCGGACCGGTTGGTGGTGTGGCACTGGCTGGAGTCGGTGCAGGGGCTGCCGTCGGAAGCGGCGATCGGTGCCCTGGCGGCGCCGTACCTGGCCTACGACGCGTTCGTGTGCGGGCCGGGAGCGTTCATGGACGCGGTGACCCACGCGCTGCGCGGGCTCGGGGTGCCGCGTACCCGGATCTTCGTGGAACGGTTCGTCTCGCTCGCCGACAACCCGTTCGCCGACATCGTGCCGCCGGCCGCGAGCGACACCCCGCCGGCCAGCGCCGAGGTCGAGCTGGACGGGCAGACCCACACCCTGCGGTGGGCCCGCAACGCCAAACTGCTCGACACCATGCTCGACGCCGGCCTCGACGCGCCGTTCTCCTGCCGCCAGGGCATCTGCGGCGCCTGCGCCTGCCGCCTGCTGGACGGCGAGGTCAAGATGCTCAACAACGACGTGCTGGAAGACGAGGACCTCGAAGACGGCTACATCCTCGCCTGCCAGTCCCTCCCGTTGACCGACACCGCCCGCATCACCTACCGCCCCGAGTGAGCCGCTGATTCCCGCCCCGAGTGAGCCGCGGCTTCGCGGCGCAGCTCCAGGGCGATGTCGATCAGTTGGTCCTCCTGGCCGCCGACCAGCTTGCGTTCCCCGGCACGTACCAGGATCGCGGCGCCGGAGACTCCGTAGCGGTCGGCGGCGGCGTACGCGTGCTTGAGGAAGCTGGAGTAGACGCCGGCGTACCCCATCATGAGGGCCATCCGGTCGAGCCGGCACTCTTCGGGCATCGCGGGCAGCACCACCTCCTCGGCGGCGTCGGCGATCGCGAAGAAGTCCACGCCGGTCTTCACGCCCAGCTTGTCGCAGACGCCGACGAACGCCTCCACCGGCGTGTTCCCCGCGCCCGCCCCGAATCTCCGGGTCGAGCCGTCGATCTGCACCGCGCCGGCGCGTACCGCGAAGACCGAGTTCGCCACGCCGAGGCCGAGGTTCTCGTGGCCATGGAAACCGACCTGGGCGTCCGAGCCCAGCTCGCCGACCAGCGCGGACACCCGGTCGGCCACCTGGTCGAGGACGAGCGCGCCGGCGGAGTCGACCACGTACACGCACTGGCAGCCGGCGTCGGCCATGATCCGGGCCTGTTCGGCGAGCGCCTCCGGCGGCGACGAGTGCGCCATCATCAGGAAGCCCACCGTCTCCAGCCCCAGCTCGCGGGCCAGCCCGAAATGCTGTACGGAGATGTCGGCCTCGGTGCAGTGGGTGGCGATCCGGCAGATCGCCGCGCCGTTGTCCCGCGCGATCCGGATGTCGTCCTTGACGCCGACCCCGGGCAGCATCAGCACCGCGATCCTGGCCCGCCGCGCGGTCGCCGCCGCCAGCGCGATCAGCTCCTGCTCCGGGGTGGCCGAGAAGCCGTAGTTGAACGAGGAGCCGCCCAGCCCGTCGCCGTGCGCCACCTCGATCACCGGTACGCCGGCGGCGTCCAGCGCGGCCACGATCGAGCGCACCTCCTCGGCGGTGAACTGGTGCCGCTTGTGGTGCGAGCCGTCCCGCAGCGAGGTGTCGGTAATCCGGATGTCGAGGTCATCAGAGAACGGCACCTGTGGCCTCCTTCGCCAGCGCTTCGCCCACCCTCACGGCGGCGGCGGTCATGATGTCGAGATTCCCGGCGTACGGCGGCAGGAAGTCGCCGGCGCCCGCCACCTCGACGAAGACGGTGACCCGGGAGCCGGTGGGCCCTGAGGCGTCGAACTGCGGCTCCGACAGCAACCGGTAGCCGGGAACGTAGCTCGCGACGTCGGCGGCCATGGCGTGGATCGAGCCGGCGACGGCGTCGTGGTCGGCCTCGGGCGGGATCGCGCAGAAGATGGTGTCCCGCATGATCATCGGCGGCTCGGCGGGGTTGAGCACGATGATCGCCTTGCCGCGCCGCGCACCGCCGATCACCTCGATCCCCCGGGCGGTGGTACGGGTGAACTCGTCGATGTTCTGCCGGGTCCCCGGCCCCGCCGACACCGACGCCACCGTGGCGACGATCTCGGCGTAGGCAACCGGCACCACCCGGGAGACGGCGTACACCATCGGGATCGTGGCCTGGCCGCCGCAGGTGATCAGGTTGAGGTTCGGTGCCTGGTGGTGCTCGTCGAGGTTGACCGGCGGGATCACGTACGGTCCGATGGCGGCGGGGGTGAGGTCGACGGCGCGGATCCCAGCCGCCTGGTACCGGGGGGCGTTCGCCCGGTGGACCGCGGCGGAGGTGGCCTCGAAGATCAGGTCGGGCAGCGGGTCCTGGGCGAGCAACCAGTCCACACCCTCGGGCGAGGCCTCCAGCCCCAGCGACTCCGCCCGCTTCAGGCCCTCGCTGGACGGGTCGATGCCGACCATCCAGCGCGGCTCGATCAGCGTGGAGCGCAGCAGCTTGTAGAGCAGGTCCGTGCCGATGTTGCCGGAGCCGACGATCGCCGCGGTCACGGTGCCGGCCGCCGGTGCGTGGCGCTGCGTCATGAATCCCCTCCCTGAAAGCCGAGCGAGACCGACCCGAGCCCGTCGAAGTCGCCGCGGAACTCATCGCCCGCCCGCGCGTCGATCGCCCGGGTGCACGAGCCGGGCAGGATCACGTGGCCGGCACGCAGCCGTACCCCGAAGGAAGCGACCTTGCGGGCGAGCCACGCCACCGCCGTGACCGGATTGCCGAGCACCGCGTCCGACCGGCCCTCGGCAACCCGCTCACCGGAACGCCACAGCGTCACGCCGATCCCCGTGATGTCCACGTCGGACGGCTTCACCCGCGCCGCGCCGAGCACGAAACCGGCCGAGGACGCGTTGTCGGAGATGGTGTCGGCGAGCCCGATCTTCCAGTCCCGGATCCGGGAGTCGATCAGCTCCAGCGCGGGGGCGTACGCCTCGGTCGCGGCCACCACGTCGGCCTCGGTGCAGCCGTCGGCGCGCAGGTCGGCGCCGAGCAGGAACGCCACCTCCGGCTCCACCCGCGGGTAGCAGTAGCGCCTCACCGGCACCGGCCGGGTCTCGAAGGCCCGCATGTCGTCGAGCAGGTGGCCGTAGTCCGGCTCGTCGACTCCCATCATCCGCTGCATCGCCAGCGACGAGAGCCCGACCTTGTGCCCCACCACGCTGCTCCCGGCTCTCACCCGCCGTCGGATGTTCAGCAACTGGATGTGGTACGCGTCCGCGGCGCCGATCCCGTCGTACCGCCCGACGAGGGGGTCGACGGGGGCGCGGTCGCGCTCGGCGGCGTACAGCTCGTCGGCGATCCGCTGGTGTTGCTCAGCCGTCAGCACGGGCGACCTCCTGTCGATGAGCGGCGTGGCGGCCGGCGCGCCGCCCGGAGAAGACGCAGTCGGCGAGCGAGAGCCCGCTGACGTACGAGTGGGAGCAGATGCCGACGGCGGACCGACCGGCCGCGTACAGACCGTCGATCGGGGTGTCGCCGGGGCGGAGTACCTCGCCGGTCTGCTCGTCGACCCGCAGCCCGCCGAGGGTGAGCATCGGCGCCGGGTAGGCCAGCCGCGGCCGTACCGACACGTCGATCAGCGAGTACGGCGGCCGCAGCGACCCCTGGTCGGTCGGCGGCGTGATCCCGGCGCGCGCCGCGACCGCTTCCAGCGTCGGACCGGTGACCCGCGCGGAGCCGAGCAGGTACCACGCCTGCAGCCGCTGGAACCACAACGTCTGGGTACGCACCTGTCGCCGGGCCGCCGCCACGGTCCGCTGGTCGATCAGCAGCCACGCCTGGCCGCCGGCGTCCATCACCGCCTCGCCGACGGCGGCGCCGTACCGGGCCAGATCGGCCAACCGGTTGCCGTGGCGGTCGATCAGGACGCCGTCGAGCAGCGCGCTCGGGGGTGACACGAACCGCCACACCGAGACCCGGTCCAGCTGGTCGGTGGCGGCACCGATATCGGTGCCGAGCCGGATGCCGCCGCCGTCGTCGCCGGCCGTACCCAGGGCCAGCCCGCCCCGGTGGCGCGGCGCGTGCTCGCGGAGCATGGCGCGGTTGGCGACGAAGCCACCGGCGGCGATCACCACTCCGCGCCGGGCCGCGATCCGGTACGGGCGGCCGGATCGCCGTTCGACCCGATCGGCGAGCCGGTGCAGCGCGCGTCCGAGCTTCGGGGCGTAGAGGAAGGGCTTCGCCGCCGCCCGGCTCAGCAATCGGTGAATGAGTCGGGGAAACCCGGACAGCGTCCGGCACTCCAGGCCGGCGACCCGGCCACCGTCGGCCGGTTCGGTGCGCAGCCCGACCACGCGGGTGTGGCCGCGGAACTCGACGCCGACCTCGCGGGCGGTCGCGGCGAGCCGCGCGAACAACACCCGGCCCGAGGTGCCCCGGCCGCGGACCCGGTGACCGCGCGGCGCTGGCGGGGCGAGTCCGGCACTGGCCAGCTCGCTACCCGAGTAGTACAGGTAGTGCCGGTTGGTCGGGTACGAGGTCTTGTACGGACACAGGCTGCCCTCGAACGGCACCCCGCACGCGGTGAGCCAGGCGATCATCTCCACGCTCTGGTCGCAGAAGCGGCGCAGGGTCGCCTCGCCCACCACACCGGCCACCTCGGTGGCGAGGTACCGGTACATCGCGTCGGTGGAGTCGGCGACGCCCGCCTCCCGCTGGTACGGCGTGCCGCCGCCGGCGTACACCACGCCGCCGGAGAGCGCGGTCGCGCCGCCGCCGGCGAACCGGTCGACGACCAGCACCGTGGCGCCGGTACGAGCCGCTTCGATCGCCGCACAGGCGCCGGCCGCGCCGAAGCCGACCACCACTACGTCGGCCTCCGCATGCCACGCCCCAGCCACTCGAAGCCTCCTATAACACGTTCCCGTTTCTGCCCGTACCGAGGTGCTTCCTCACAGCCTGTTGCCCAATGGAACGGCGACTGAGAAACTATAACGTGTTTCAGAATGGAGCGGGAGGTCACGTGCCGGACGTCGAGTACGACCTGGTGGTGGTCGGCAGCGGCGCAGCCGGCATGACCGCCGCACTCACCGCCGCGCACCGTGGGCTGTCGGTACTGGTGATCGAGAAGGCAGGGCTGTTCGGCGGCTCCACCGCGCGCTCCGGCGGCGGTGTCTGGATCCCGAACAACCACGTACTCGCCCGGGACGGCATCTCCGACACCCCCGAAGCAGCCCGGCGCTACCTCGCCCACATCGTCGGCGACGGCTCCCCGGACGCGAACCAGCGGGCGTTCCTGAAGCACGGTCCCGAGATGCTGTCGTTCGTGCTGCGCCACACCCCGGTGGAGTTCACCTGGGTGCCCGGCTACTCCGACTACTACCCCGAGGCGCCCGGTGGGCGGGCGCACGGGCGTTCCATCGAGCCTCGCCCCCTGGACGCCCGGTTGCTGGGAGCGGAACAGGCGCTGCTGCAGCCCCCGTACCTGAAGGCCCCGAGCGGGTTCGCGATCACCCAGGCGGACTACCGGTGGCTGAACCTGGTGGCGCGGCATCCCCGCGGGCTGCTCCGCTCGCTGCGGGTCACGCTGCGGCGGCTGCGCAGCCTGACCACCCGCCGGGAGCTGCTCACCATGGGGCAGGCGCTCGCCGGCGGCCTGCGCGCCGGGCTGGCCTCCGCCGGCGTCCCGGTCTGGCTCGACACCCCACTGATCTCCCTGGTACGGGACAACGGCCGGGTCAGCGGGGTGCAGGCGATGCGTGACGGCGAGCAGGTAACCATCCGGGCCCGGCACGCCGTACTGCTGACCAGCGGCGGTTTCGAGCGCAACGAGCGGATGCGCAAGGAGCACCAGCGGGAGCCGATCGGCGCCGAGTGGACGGTCGGCGTGTCGGAGAACACCGGGGACGGGATCGAGGCGGGGATCCGGCTCGGCGCGGCGGTCGACGTGATGGACGACGCCTGGTGGGGGCCGTCGATCCCGCTGCCCCGGGGGCCGTACTTCTGTCTCGCGGAGCGCACCCTTCCAGGCTGCATCATGGTCGACGCCCGGGGCGAACGGTTCGTCAACGAGGCCGCCCCGTACGTCGACGCGGTGCACGGCATGTACGGAGCCGGCACCGGTCCCGCCGAGCACATCCCGACCTGGCTGATCGCCGACCAGCGCTACCGCAACCGGTACCTGTTCGCCGGTCTCGGTCCGCGCCAGCCGTTCCCCGGCCACTGGTACCGGGCCGGCGTGGTGCGACGCGCGGAGACCATTGAGGCGCTCGCCGAACGCATCGGCGTACCACCCGAAGGGCTGCGCGGCACCGTGGAGCGGGGCAACGAGTTCGCCCGGCGCGGCGTCGACGAGGACTTCAAGCGGGGCGAGAGCGCGTACGACCACTACTACGGCGATCCCCGCAACCGGCCGAACCCGTGCCTAGGGCCGATCGACCGGCCACCGTTCTACGCGGTACGGATCGTGCCCGGCGACCTCGGCACCAAGGGCGGCCTGCGGGTCGACCCCGACGGCAGGGTGCTGCGCCAGGACGGCAGCTGGATCGACGGCCTGTACGCCGCCGGCAACGCCGCCGCCCCGGTGATGGGGCGCACGTACGCGGGCCCTGGGGCGACCATCGGGCCGGCGATGACGTTCGGCTATCTGGCCGCGCTCGACATCGCCGCACGGGCTACCGTTGGCGACGGAGTCAGGCGAGTCCACTGAGCAGCAGGGGCCGGGGTAGCCCCGGCGGGGAGGCGAGGATGGCACGCACCGGCAGCCCGCTTCCGGAGACGGCGTCCGTGGTGATCATCGGCGGTGGGGTCGTCGGGGTCAGCGTCGCCTACCAGTTGGCCGCCGCCGGGGTCTCCGGGGTGGTGCTGATCGACCAGGACGCGTTCGGCTCCGGCTCCACCTGCAAGGCCGCCGGCGGGGTGCGCGCCCAGTTCTCCGACCGCACCAACATCCTGCTCGGGCTGCGCGGCCTGGAGACGTTCGCGGACTTCACGGAGCGTTTCGGCCAGCAGATCGACCTGCACCGGGTGGGCTACCTGTTTCTGCTCGACTCGCCGGAGGACGTGCGCGCGTTCGAGCGCAACGTCGCGCTGCAGAACGAGCTCGGCGTGCCCAGTCGGATGATCTCGGTCGAGGAGGCGCGGCGGCTCTCCCCGCTGATCGCCACCGACGGGCTGCTGGCGGCGGCGTACTCCCCGGAGGACGGCTACTGCACCCCGGAGTCGGTGGTGCTCGGGTACGCCACCGCCGCACGGCGCCACGGCGCCCGGCTGATCCCCCACTGCGCGGCGACCGGGATCGAGACCAGGGGCGGGGGGGTCACCGCCGTGGTCACCGAGCGCGGGCGGATCGCGACCGACACCGTGGTCTGCGCGGCCGGAGCCTGGTCACGCCGGATCGGTGACTGGGTCGGCGTCGACCTGCCGGTCACGCCGCTGCGCCGCCAGGTGCTGGTCACCGAGCCCGTGCCCGGCCTCGACCCGGACACCCCGTTCACCATCGACTTCGGCGCCAGCTTCTACTTCCATCGGGAGGGGCCGGGGCTGCTGCTCGGCATGTCCGACCCGGACGAGACGCCGGGGTTCAAGCTCACCCGTACCGACGGCTGGCTGCCGGCGCTGGGCGAGACGATCGCGCGCCGTACCCCGGGCCTGCTCGACGTCGGCATCGCGAGCGGCTGGGCCGGGCTGTACGAGATGACCCCGGACCACAACGCCCTGATCGGCGAGGCGCGCCACGTCGGGCGCTTCCTCTACGCGACCGGGTTCTCCGGCCACGGCTTCATGATGGGCCCCGCGGTCGGCGAGGTGGTACGGGATCTCTACCTGGGCCGCACGCCGTTCGTCGACATCTCCGGATTCCACGCCGACCGGTTCGCCGCCGCCGAGACCCGCCCCGAACTGAACATCGTCTGAGAGGCTGTCGTGATACCTCGGGTCGAGCGAGGCGGAGTCCAGGCGGCGATCCGGCAAGGCGGAGGTTTGCCCGGATACCGGTGTTGTATCCGGGTGAACCGACAACGCCGCCGGGCGTCGTCTGG
>JBOGDE010000022.1:0-27355 GCA_050701695.1 Micromonosporaceae bacterium | reverse complement strand
CGAGGGCCCGACCGGAGACCACAGTAGACAAGCTGGAACAGGCCAGCGGGCCGCGCCTGCCCAGACACCACGCCAAGATCAACAACGACGACGCGGATCACTGCACTGGCTGCTCCACGGATCCAGGCTAAGACACCACGTGAGGCTGCGTTTGAAGATCAGCAGTCCGCACACGAAGCCAAGCGCCACTGCGGCCACGAGGGCGGAGACGATCGCCCACGTCATGTGCCGTTCACTGCCCGCAGGCACAGGGGGTTCTGGGTAGCCATGCGCTCACGCTATGAATGCGACGGAAGCCGCCTCAACGAAATTGCATGAGATTGCACAGCAATCAGTCGAGTGCGTCGATCACTCCGGTGATGATGGCTCTCGCGGGAGCCCCGTACACGGCGTTCTCGGCGAGTTCGGCGAACCCCTTGGCGTACGTGGCGATCTCGCTCGGCGCCGTGACGTTGACCTCGGCAGTCAATAGTTCCACGCTGACGCGACTGTCGTCGAACAGGTAGAACGCCTCCAGCGGCCACATCCGCCGGGGTGCGTCGGCGGGGAGGATCCCGACGCTCACGTTCGGGAGCGCCATGACGGAGAGCAGGTAACCGAGCTGGCCCGCCATCGTCGCGGCGTCGCCGATCCGGTAACGCAGGACGGTCTCTTCCAGCAGCAGCGCGAACCGGTGGTTGCCTTCGTACAGGACCTGCGAGCGAGTGACGCGGGATGTGGCGGCGGTCTGGGAGTCATCAGGGTAGCCCTGGAATGCTGCGATCGTGGAGAGCAAGGCGGCGGCGTATTCCTGGGTCTGCACCATGCCGGGGATGACGTTCGAGCAGTACACCCGGAACAGCTTGGTCCGCTGGTAGAGCGGAACCACCTCCTGCTGGCTGCGGTTCATCCCGTGGCGGTGCAGCTTCTTCCAGTGGATGTACATCTGGTCGGCCTGCCGGTTGGCAGCCACGAGATCGGCCGCCTGGCTCTCGGCGTCGCAGGCCTCGCACCACGCCCGGATGTCCGCGTCGGACGGTGGCGTCCTGGCGTGCTCGATGCGGGAGGACTTCGCCGGGCTCCAGCCGCACCGGCGAGCCAGTTCCTGGCCGGTGAGCTCGGCGTCGAGGCGCAGGTCCCGCAGGCGGGCGGCCAGCACCTCCCGGGCGGCCTGGGCTCCGGATGAGGGAGACGTCGCCATGGACCTGTTGTCCGGCTCAGACCTCGAACTTCTCGTGCGGGATCGCGCGCTCCCACACCGCCTCAAAAGCGGTGGTGACGAAGTGGGCGACGGCGGGCTCGGTACGCACCTCCCAGCGGGACTCTATCCAGTCTCCGTTGCCGTCGAAGTGGTTGAACAGCACGGTGGTGCCGTCGAACACCCACAGGTCGTTGCCCGGCAGGGCCAGGTCGGAGGCCTGCCGCCTGGGGAGCCACCGGACCAGCTCGCCCGCGAAGATGTTCACGGCCGTGCCGGCGTGCTCGAACTTGATGTAATCCGAGACCGGCTCCGAGACGATGCGAGCCCGGCGGACAGTGACGCCGCGGGCGATCGTCCGCCGGATCAGCTCGACCCAGTCCGCCCGGGATTCCGACGTGGGGTCCGCGTCGTGCTGCCCCGTCCGCTTCCAGGTCTCGAAGTCGTCTGCTTCGTCGGCGACGCTGTAAACGTCACGCATCTCCAGATGCATCGCCGAGTGCCGGGCCGCCGCCAGCAGCTCGTCAAAGTCCGGCTTGTTCTGCGACATCACACGCCTCCCTGAGCATCGCCACCATGCGGGCCGGCAACCGGACCACCGCCTCATCGGCGGGAATTCCCACCGCGTGACCGGGCACCTCGAATGCGGCGCACTCGGCCTCCAACTCTTCGTGAGCCTTCCACCCCTGGAACACCAGCTCTTGCCTCTCGGCATCCACCCAGATCGTCGGGGAACCCTGCCGTTCGGTCTGCGGATCGATCCCGATGAACCGTATTGTCCTGGCCGCCTCCCGTGTCGAACGGCTTACGCCAACTTGCACGAGCGTCCCCTTGGGAGGGGTCGAAGTCAAGAGCGGCGTGGGGCCACGCCGCCCTCGTACAGGAGGCGGGCCAGGGGGAGGGTGGCGGCGCCGAGCGCGACCGCGTCCTGACCTAGCTGGCACAGCTCGATGGTGGTGTCCGCGTACGGGCGGCGCAGCGCGTGCTTTGCGGTGGCCTCCCGCAGCTGCGGCAGGAACCGCGAACCCAACGCGACACCGGCCCAGCCGCCCAGTACGATCCGCTCCGGGTTGAGCAGGTTGACCAGTGTCGCCACCCCGACGCCGAGGTAGCTGACAGTCTCGTCGATCACCCGGCGCGCCACCGGCGAGCTGTCGGCGGCGGCGATCACCGAGGCGAGCGCGGACTCCTCGTCGTCGCCCGGCGCGGCGGCCCCGTTCGCCTCCCGGTACCGGTCCAGGATCGCCTCGGCCCCGGCGTACGCCTCCAGACAGCCGCGCGCCCCGCACCGGCAGCTCCGCCCGCCGTACGCCACCGTGGTGTGGCCCCACTCGCCCGCGCTGCCGCCGGCGCCGCGGTAGCCGATCCCGTTGGCGATGACGGCCGCGCCCACCCCCGAGCCGACCAGCGCCACCACCGCGTGCCGCGCTCCCCGGCCGGCGCCGAACCACAGCTCGGCTTGCCCCAGCGCCTTCGCCCCGTTGTCGACCAGCACCGGCAGCGCGGTGCCGGCGGCGGTCTCGATGCCGGCCCGCAGCATCGCGCCCAGCGGCACCGCCTCCCAGCCCAGCGTCTGCGCGTCCACCACCGCGTCCGCCGGCTCCAGCACCACGCCGGACACGCCGACCCCGACCCCGAGCACGCGGTCCACGCTGGTGCCGGCCTGGCGTACCACCGCGTCGATGCCGTCGGCCACGTGGCGTACCACCGTGGTGGGTTCGGGTTTCGGGTTTTCCAGCGGGTAGTCGGCCTTCGCCAACGGCGTCATCGCAAGATCGAAAAGCTCGATCCGGGTACGGGTCTCCCCCACGTCGACGCCGACCAGCTGCCGATAGCCGGGCGCCACCCGGAGCAACGTACGGGGGCGACCACCGTCGGACTCGACCGCGCCGGCCTCCTCGATCAGCCCCTCGGTGAGCAACTCCACGGCGAGGTTGCTGACGCTGGCCTGGCTCAGCGACGTGGCCTGGGCAAGCTCATGCCGGCTGAGCGGCCCGTCGCGGAACAGCTTGGTCAGCACCACCGACCGGTTCGACCGGCGCATGTCCCGTACGGTGGTCCGCCTCGCATCCATCCCGCCGCCCGCCCTGTCGCTCCGCCCCCGAGGCGCCTCTGCCCAAGGATGCATCAGCACTTTAGTCAATCCCATGAAAAAAGCCACCACCACGCCGGAGCCGGGCTCCTCCAGTGAGGGTCATGTCTCGGGGAGTTCCGCACCGAGCCCCACGTCTGTCACGTTGAAGCGATCGACTGGAGCCAGATCCAGCCCCCGGTGTTTCATCAGCCGCACCACGGTGTCTCGCTCGGCGAGCGTGATCGGCACCTGTTCCCGTTCAAGAAGCAGGATCAGGTTCCTCATGAAGATGTCCGGCCACTGGATGCCATCCTCGATGTGCCCAGCGAAGCCGTCTCGCCAGCGGGATTCGCCCCATGATCCCGTTGATCAGGTTGGTGCCGGCCTCGACGAAGTCGGCATAGTCCATCTGCTCATCGCCCGCTCCTCCGTGGGTTCTGTCGTACACCCGGCCCGCTGATCGGAACGGGCCAGCGCGACGCAAGAGTCGGGCGTGCCCCTGGATCGTCAGGACGGCAGCCCGTCCTCGCTGATCTGGCGGAACCCGGTGTACGGGACGAGGGCCTCGGGGATGCGCACTGAGCCGTCAGGTTGCTGGTACTGCTCGAGGATCGCGACGAGGGTACGGCCGATCGGGAGGCCGGAGCCGTTGAGGGTTGCGGCGTACCCGCGCTTGCCGTCCTTGTCGATGGTGCGGATGTTGGCGCGGCGGGCCTGGAAGGTGGAGCAGTCCGAGACGCTGGAGATCTCCCGGTAGCGGTGCTGGCTCGGTACCCAGACCTCGATGTCGTAGGTGAACTGGGCGGCGAAGCTGATGTCGCCGGCCGGAAGAGCCACCACCCGGTACGCGAGTCCGAGTTCCCGCAGGCACGCCTCGGCGTGGCCGAGCATGATCTCCAGCTCGTTGCTCGACTCCTCGGGCGCGCAGATGCGGACCAGCTCCACTTTGGAGAACTGGTGCAGCCGGATCAGGCCGCGGGTGTCGCGGCCGTACGAGCCGGCCTCGGAGCGGTAGCACGGGGTGTGTGCGGTCAACGCCAGTGGCAGGGCCTCGGTCTTGAGGGTCTCCCCGGAGTGCAGGTTGGTCAGCGGCACCTCAGCGGTCGGGATCAGGAACAGCTCCCGGTCGGCCACCGAAGTGGCGAACAGGTCCTCCTCGAACTTCGGCAGCTGCCCGGTGCCGGTCATCGTGGCGCGGGTGACCAGCGCGGGCAGGGAGTACTCGGTGTAGCCGTGCCGGCGGGTGTGCAGGTCCAGGAAGAGCTGCGCCAGGGCCCGCTCCAGCGCCGCGCCCAGGCCGGTGAGCACCGCGAACCGTGGCCCGGACAGCTTGGTGGCGCGGGTGAAGTCGAACAGCCCAAGCCGCTCGCCGATGTCGACATGGTCGGCGGGGTCGGCGTCGAAGATCGGCGGTGTGCCCTCCTTGCGGATCTCCACGGCGAACTCATCGGAGTCCCCGTCCGGGCAGCGGTCTTCGGGCAGGTTCGGGATCTCCAGCAGGTGCGTGCGCAGCTCCGTGTCGTACTGGCGCTGCTGCTCCTCGGTGCGCTGGATCTGAGTCTTCAACTCCCGGGCACGCGCGACCAGCGCGCTGGTGTCCTGACCGCTCTTTGCGGCGGCGCGTACCTCGTTGGCGATCCGCTTGGACTCCGCACGCGACTCGTCGACGGACCGGATCGCGGAGTTGCGCTGACTGAGCAGCTTCTCCAGGTGATCCAGGTCGAGGTCGTGCCCCCGGCGGGCCAACTTGCGGACCGCGTCGGTGGCGGGGTCGAGCAGGACTCGCGCGTCGTGCATCACGGCTCCAGATCGGATGTGGGAGGAACCTGCACAGCGTAACGATCCGTTGACGCGGGTCCGGACCGGTTTGGCGCCGAGCGGTCCAGGTTGAGCAGCCCTTGATCGATGAGTACCTCAAGTCGTACGGACGAGAAGAACAACGGGGCAACGTACGGAGCCTCCTCCAGGACCGCCCGGCAAATGGGGCGGTCTGAGGCGAGGCACATCAGCACGGAAAGCAACAGACCGTGCCCCACGACCAGACGTGGTCCAGGTAGAGCGAGGCATGCTCGCAGCCCGAGAAGCATGCGCCGTACCGCGCCGTCGCGAGATTCCCGAGCCCCCGGTGGCACGAACGACATCCCCGCAGCCTCCAGCCAGTCGCCGTATCTCAGCCACGGGCCGCCTTCGAAACGGCCGTAGTCGATCTCGTTGAGTCGGGCCACTGCCACATGGGGGACGGCCCGTCCAGCCAGGAGAAGCTGAGCGGTTTCCTGGGTACGTGGGAGCGCGCTGGTCACGCACGTCGCGATCTCGCCGAGCCATGGCGCTGACTTGGCAAGGTCACGGCATTGCCGTCTCCCTGCGTCATCGAGGGGAACCCTCGTGGCCGGGTTTCCGTTGACGATGTGGCGGGCGCTCAGCGGCGTTCGGCCGTGGCGCACCAGGTAGATGTCGGTATCGGTGCGCCTCATACTTGCGCGCCTGTCGCGAGGAGTTCGGTGGCGATACGCAGCACCGCTCGGGTGCTGCCGGCTCGCGGATCGTCGGTGTCGAGGTAGTACAGGTATCCGTCGAGAGCCAGCACGGCGATGTGCCGCAGCGCCTCGTCGAATGGGACGGCCGCCGATTCGTGGCACAGGTCGAGCCGGCGGTTGAACTGTTCAGCGGTGTAGTACACGCACCAGAACGCCCAGTCGTACGCGGCCGGCCCGAGCATCGGGTGCGGGTCGATGAACACCGGCTGGCCTTGTTCGTCGAAGGTGATGTTCTCGGCGTAGAGATCCGCGTGGAGCATCACCGGCTCCATGCCAGCCATCAGTTGTTCGGCGTCGAACGCAAGTGCGGTCCGGAGCATAGCCTTGTCTAGACAGTGCGGCAGCCGCGTCAGCCGCTCACGGACGCGTGGACGAACCTCGGCGCGGTGGTGGTCGAGCAGCGCGGGCACCGAAGCGCCAACGGATGGAGCCCCGCACGAGTGCAGCTCCGGCAGCCTCTCCGCAACTCGTCGGGCGTCGTCGACGGGACGCCCCGCACCGCCCGGACGACCTGCGACCGCGCGAAGCAACAGCGCCCTGTGTGAGGGGCACGCCTGGACCACTGATCCGACTGGCGCCCCGTTCCAGTGGTCGAGTGCGGCACGTTCCCGCGTGAACCGTTCGCAGTCTGGTGTGACCTTCAGCAGGTAGGTCTTGCCGGCCCGCTCGCAGACAGCAAGTACGGCGGTCCAGCCGGCGTCGTGGTAGCGCAACACGGTCAGATCCCACTCGTCGGCGAGGTCGGTGACGATCGACGGGACGTCCCGTAGCCATTCGTGGATCAGCGACCCGTAGTGCTTCCGCAGTCGTCTGAGCACCCCGACCGGCAGCGCTGCCAGCGCCGCTGCTCTGTCGCCTGAGGCTGCCCTGGTCACGCGCACTCCCCCAGAGTCTGCGCGCGCTCCAGGACCACGGCTTCCAGGAGCGAGCAGACGTGGGGCCAGCCGATGCCTCGTACGCCGACCTCGGTCCAGTAGGCGTGGTAGACGCGCACCGCGCGGCTCAGTCCCAGTGCGGCCAGATGCGGCGGCACGTACCGCGCCACGCGCCGTACTGCCGCGCCGGGTCCTCGGGCGGCTGGTCGCACGCCGCTCATCAGTAGGAGTGTCGCGGTGCGTACCGCGTCGAGCGTGTCGGTGTCGGCGTGGCTGGCGAGGGTGGAGTGGATCAGTGTCGGCCAGCGCTGGCCGCTGATCACCCAGCGCAGCCGCTCCAGACCGGAGCCGAGGTCGGTGGCCATCAGCGAAGGGTCTGCGCCGTGCCAGAGCAGCACGGCGTCACCCACGCTGGTTCCGTCGCAGTCGATGAACAGCGTGATGCCTTCGACCGGACCGCGCCGCCACACGCGGAGGTCTCCGTGCATCCGGAGCCGGCCGGCATGCACGCCGAGAGCGGACAGCACCTCGATCCACATGTCGATCAGGTCGACGTGCTGCTCGACGTGTGCCACACGTTGGACGCAGGAGACGTTGACGAACGAAGTGAGGAAGCCGTCCTTGAGCCGGGAGTCGGCGTCTCGATCACCCGTGAACCGGACCACCGGCTGAGGGAGGTGGCCCTCGCGCCACACCCGTCGAGCGCCGTCTTTGAGCCAGGGGTCGAGTGCCTGTACCGCGGAGATCGTCAGATCGGTGTCGCGTCGCCAGCGCAGTGGCAGCGCTTCGGCGCGCCCGATGCCGTGCCGGCGCATCACAGCTTCGATCCGCCGGAGCATGGCACCGGAAGCCTCAGCGCCCCGCACCCGTGGTGGCCGTTGGACACCTCGCCGGTGAGCGAGGCTGACTTCGTCCCCAACACTCGACAGCTCCCAGCGTCCGCTGAACCGCCTGGCCAGCGCGTCGCGGAGCGAGTCGGGGTCGGTCATGGCCGCTTCGCCAGTGCCTGGAAGTGGCTGACCGGGTCGAAGCGCCGTTGCCCGATGGTCTGCACCTCCACCGGGTCCAGCCGGTCCGTGGCGGCGATCGCGTTCGCCAACGCCTCGGCCGCCGTTTCATCATCGGCGCCGGCGTCCACCCGCGCGACAGCGCCGCTGCGTGGGCACAACGCGGAGTCCGCGCAGGTCCCCCCGCGCCACGCGAGCGCCGCTACGGGGGTGCCGCAGCGCAGTGCCTCTCCGAAGGTCGCCGCGCCCGCCTCGACGTACTTGCGTGAACAGGTGTAGACCAGGGCCGAGCCGCGCCTCACCAGCTCAAGCTTCGCCGGTCCGGCCGCCTCCCCCATCAGCTCCACGTGCGGCGCCGTGAACTGCCGGACGTACCGGGTCAGGTAGACGTCATCGTGGACCGGACCGATGATCCGGATCCGCCGCCCGAGTATGCCGGCTGCCCTGATCGCCAGATGTGGCGCCTTGTCGGCATGGATCCGTCCCAGCCACAACAGGTCTCGGCCAGGCATGGCGGCCAGTGGCCGCT
The DNA here is from genome assembly GCA_050701695.1 of Micromonosporaceae bacterium. Lineage (GTDB taxonomy): Bacteria > Actinomycetota > Actinomycetes > Mycobacteriales > Micromonosporaceae > WHSM01. The sequence continues at coordinate 19,156 of JBOGDE010000022.1, read as the reverse complement.
CCTCGCCCACGCCGAACTGCACCGACAGCGCCTGAATCGGCCGGCAGTGCGCGTAGCGTCCCTCCATCTCAGGTGAGTAGCAGTACAGCCGCGACCGTTGGCCGTCGAAAGCATCGGCCGGCTGCCGGAATACCGGGTCGTGCTGGAAGGTCGCCACGTCACAGCCCAGCGCGTCCGACATACGTCGCCACGCCGGAAGAGACGGGTACTCGTGCCCGGCGATCAGCAGGTCGAGGCCGAGGCGTGCCACTTGCCGGGCCTCGCTGCAGCCCGGAGTGATGTTCTCCAGGCGTACGGGCAGCCTGCGGAACTCATTCGGTAGGTCAGGACGCCAGGCGGGGCCGATTAGGTGCACCTCGACGCCCGATGCCGCGGCGCCGGTCGCGGCAGCCCACAGCCAGCGCTCGATCCCGCCGTACCCATGTGGCGGGAAGGCGTACCGCGAAGGGAAGTCGCACACTCCGACGATCACCGCGACCACCTACGCCATCGACACGGAGCCGTCGACCAGCTCCGTCGTCAGCTGTGGGAAGGCATCGAGGACTTCGCGCGCCACGGCGTGGACCTGCTCCTCGGAGGCGTCGCCGCAGGTCATACGCACCAGGGTCTGCCACGGGTACGCCAGCAACTGGCCGGTGGCGCTGACCAGGTGCACCTCGGCGTACCCGCCGAACCGCTCGTGCAGACGTTGCGCGATCCGGCCGGCGGCGACGTTGTAGGGCTTGCCCACGTGGTACACCGGGTTCTTGCCGTTGGCACCTTCCAGGTTCATCGGGCGCAGCGGCGTGATCAGCCCGTTGACCCGGTTGCCGCGACCGACGACCCCTTCGTCACCGGACTCGATCGAGCTTCCCGTGTACGTCAGGTACAGCTCGTCGCGCTCGACGATGTCTCGGGCGTTGATCCGGAACGACGCCTCGTGATCCGGTAGCAGCTCCCCGGCGAGCTTCGTCGCGTACGCGAGCACCTCGTCTCGGTTGGCCAGGTACGCGGCCCGTTCCTTGACATACGGCGAGCACTGGGGCGAGCAGAACACCACGTCGATCCGCTCGCTATCGGCCAGCGCCATCACCTTCACATCCGAGCCGCACCACGAACGGCTACGCCGGAACTCACTGGGACCTGACAGGTCGTCGGCGAGCCGGATGACGAACCGCTCCACCGGGCTCAACGGCGCCCAGCCGGTGCCCAGCGAGGTGTCGTTGGCCAGCAGGGCCCGATGCTCCTGTAGCTGCCCGACCTTGCCTGGCGAGAACCAGCTCGTCCGCTCCGGTGGCCCGCCTTCGGTGTGCACCGCACCGGGGCTGGAGTTCGAGGTGATGTTCAATTCGACCCGCAGGTGATCCCGCAACGCCGGTAGCCGTTCCCTGAAGAACCGGTGCACCGTGTCCACCACCAGCTCGTCCACGGGGATGCGTTCTGACCCGCACGACCTGGTGGCGCGGCCGTTGACCAGCACTCGCACCGGCTGCAGCATCCGGCCGCCGCCGTACCGCACCTCCGAAGCGCCACCCAGCAGGGCCAGTTTGTCGAAGTTGTGGTGCAGCACCGCGCCCACCGTGTTCAGGGTGAACTTGCTGTACGCGCGCGACAGCGCCTCCGCGAGCTGGTCAGCCAGCGTGTCCGGATGGCCACGGCCCTTGCGCTCGATCAAGGTCGTAGCTGTCGGCTCCGGGATCCCTGACTCCAAGGTGAAGCGGCAGTCCGCCGGGGCAGGGCTCCGGGCAAGCGTTGATGTCATCACCGGCCGCCTTCCAGTCGTGTCTCATGTCGTGCTGGATAGTTGACTGAAAGTGAAGCCGTGGGCGGCGCTCGGGGGTATCAGCCACAGGACGACCACTCGCAACCAGGCCGTGACGACGGGCCGTGGTGATGGCTACGCTCACTGCTACGACACCGGATCACGGGAGGCGACATGGCCGGTGGACGACACGCTCCCAACCGTCAGCTCGCCTGGGAGCGTCTCCAGCGAGGTTGGTCGTACGAGGAGCTCGCCGCCCGGATCCGTACAGAGATGAGCCGGGCGGGCGAGACCGACACCGGGCTCACCGCCAACACGGTGCGGCGATGGGAGACCGGCGAACGGTCGCCGGATCCCCGGTACCGCAAGCACCTCGTCACGACCTTCGGCCTCCCGGCCGCTGACCTGGGGTTGCTGCTTCCCGAGGAGCTAGCGTTGCGGCCGGTCACCGATGTGGCCAGCGAGGTCAGGAGGTTGCTGTCGATGATGGCTGAGGAAGCCCGAGCCAACGGTATGGACCGCGCTGCCTTCCTCCGGAGTCTGCTCGGCGCGGGTGCGCTTCCTGTCGTCGCCGGCCTGCTCGGCTCGGATCCCGAGCCCACCAGTCGCCTTGTCACCGCGACCGAGGACCACGTGACCGACGCGGGCGCCGCCGAGGCGTACTCGCGGATCGTCGCTGGGCAACGCCAGCTGTACTGGACCAGCCCCGCAGCCGAGCTGTTCGAATCGGCGTACGCCAACGCGCAGCTCGGCGTACGACTCATGCGCGGCGCCGCCTCCGACCAGGTACGCAAGCCGCTCGGCGGTGCACTCGCCGAATGCGCCATGCTCGCCGGACGCCTCGCGTTCTTCGACCTGCGGGAGCCGGCCGTCGCACAACGCTGCTACGACTCCGCCCTCACCGCCACCCGCAGCGTCGGCGACCATGTCATGGCGGCCGGGGTACTCGGGCACATGGCGTTCATCCCCGCGTTCGAAAGCGACGCCGACCGCGCACTGGAACTGGTCGACGCCGCCCACCAACACTGCTGGTACGGCGTAAGCCCACTGGTTCGATCCTGGCTGCACTGCGTGGCGTCCGAAGCAATCGGCCGGTCAACAAAACCGGCCGGGTATCAACGCCGGATCGAGCTCGCTGAAGAGTCGCTCAACGTGGACCAGGACGCGGTGCCGGACTGGTTCGACTTCTACGATGCCTCCCGACTGGACGGGTTCGCCGGATACTGCGCGCTCGCTGCGGGTGACAACGACGCTGCGGCAAGGCGGCTGCGAACCTCCCTCGACCAACTCGCGCCGACCGCCACCAAGCAGCGCACCGTGCTCCTGGCGGACCTCGCGACCGCCCACCTGGACGACGTCGACAAGTCATCCGCACTGCTTGACGAGGCGCTCGACGTGCTCAACCAGGATTGGTACGCCACCGGCCACCAACGCATCAGCGAAGTGGCCCGCCGTCTCCCCGAAGGCCCCCGGAAAGCCGAGGTCCAAGACCGCCACCGCGTCCTGTCCCCGGTCGCCTGGTGACGCGGCCCGCCGCCCCTGCTCCGTCTGGCGCGCGCCTCAGCCGAGATTGTGCTTGGCGACCAATTCGGGCAGCTCGGCGAGGGATTCGAGGCGGAACAAGCAGCGCTCCTCGACGGCCTGGTCCTGCAGGATGTGACCCCACGGACCCCGACGGATCAACGCGGTCCGCATGCCCGCGACCTGCGCGGGCTGGATGTCGTTGTCCAACCTGTCGCCGACATAGAGCACCGCGTCCGCGGGACAGCCCGCTTCCGTCACAACGCGATCGAAGAACCCTGCCGAAGGCTTCTCGACACCCCACCCGTCTGACGTGCCGATCACATCGACGGCGAAGCCCAACGCCCGCAGGATGCTCTCCGCCCGGGCGGTCTGGTTGCCCGCCAGCCCGACACGCAGGCCCTGCCCCTGCAACGCCGCAAGACAGGGCCGGGCATCGGCGTACAGGTTCTCCTCGGCGAACGCCTCCGGCTGACCGGCATCGGCACGGCGCTGCCGCTCCACCGCGAGATCGAAGCCGGGCCTGAAGTGCTGGAAGGTCTCCCGATAATCGCCGCCTCGCGCGATCACGGCACCGAACACCGCGGAGAAGGTGTGCCTCGGCACCCCGAGCCAGTCCGCCCAGGTGCCGTACTCCCGGGTCTCGTCCACGATCGTCTCGCCGACATCAAAGAACACCGCACGCAGCGCGCCCATGAGCACCCTTCAGGACTCGGAAGCCAGATCCCCACACGATACGGCGGCCGACCAGAAGCCGGTGTTGATGGTCGCCAGCGGAGTGCCCGTGGCTGGTACCGGTTCGCGACGTCGCCGCCTTCACTGAATGCGTGCCGCTGATCGAACCGCTCCGGAGGACCACTGTGATCCCTGTCAACGCATCCCACGTGCCAACCGCGCTGGGCGCGTCGGGACACCTACGCACGTGAGCGTGGGCTGGATCCAACAGGGCGCGCAGTGCGGCTGCGGGCTTGACCCCGTCGCGGTCTGTGCGGTTCCCGTTGATCACGTTCGAGGCAACGGAAACCGCACAGACCCTCGGGGGGAGGCAGGTCAGTTGGTCGGGAAACTGTCGGGGGTACGGATGCGGTCGCGGATCCAGACGCCGGCCTCCTTGAGCGGACCGGTGCCGGCGTACGGGCCACCGGGGCAGGTGCCGGTCTTGAAGACGGCGCCGGAGCGGTGGTCGTCGGAGAAGTTCCAGTTGACCCAGGAGATCTTCTTCGAGGCCATCAGATCCAGGTACCGCTGCGACATCGCGAAGTCGTTCGCGCCCTCGCCGGCGTAGTTCTGGGTGCCGAACTCGGTGACGAAGACGGGCAACCGGTCCGCCGCGCGGGACAGCACACCCAGGTACTCGTCGCGGTGCGAGGCGGCGTAGAAGTGGAAGACGTACATGATGTTTGAGGCGCTGACCGGGCTGGCGACGATCTCGGATTCGTCCGAGCCGTCGGAGACGCCCAGCGAGGACCAGCCCCGGGTGCCGACCAGCACCGGGGTCTCTGGGTCGTGCTGCCGGATCACCGGGATCAGCTCGTTGGCGTACCCCCGGATCCGGGACCAGGACACGCCGCTGGGCTCGTTGGCGATCTCGTACAACAGGTTGGTCTTGTTGTTGTGGCGTTGTGCGATCTCGGTGAAGAACGTCTTCGCCCGGCTCAGGTTGTAGTACGGGTCGCCCGGGTTGAGCATGTGCCAGTCGACGATCGCGTACATGCCGCGGGCGGTGGCCTCCTCGATCAGCGCGTGCACCCGGTCGGTGTAGAGCCGCGGGTTGGTCTCGTAGCCACCCTCCTGGATGTACATCGAGATCCGCATGACGTCGGCGTTCCAGTCGTTCGCGAGCGCGTCGAGCGCGGCGTCAGGCAGGCACTGGTGGTACCACTGGATGCCGTGGCTGCTCATCCCGCGGAGCTGGATCGGGTTGCCGTACCGGTTGCAGAGCTTGACGCCGCAGACCGTCAGCTGACCGTTGATCTCGGCCGGGGTGTCGCCGGTGGGAGGCGGCGGCGAGGTGGTCGGCGAGGCGGTTGGCGATGGCGACGGGCTGGCGCCGGTGGTGCCGTACACCTCGAACTCCCAGAGCGAGTAGCCGTACGGGGTGCCCCGCTGGGTGCCGTACATCCGGATGTAGCGGCCCTGAGCGGTGAGGCCGGTGTGGTCGTCGATGCCACCGTCACCGGTGGTCACCGTCTTCACGCTGGTCCAGGACGTGCCGTCGTTCGAAACCTGCAGGGTGTACGCCCTCGCGTACGCCACCTCCCAGTTGAGCCGGATCCGGCTGATCGTCGCCCCAGCGCCGAGGTCGATGCGGATCCACTGCGGGTCGACGCCTTCGGCGGAGGCCCACCGGGTGGTGGTGATGCCGTCGACCGCCTTGTCCGGGGTGAGCGTGGAGTCCTCGTTGGACGAGGATGTGGTGGGCTTGCCCTTGGAGATCACGGTGCTGCCGCTGCCGTCGTTGGTCGCCACCTCGAGGTAGTCCAGGTTGCCGGTGCCGGCGCTGGTGGCGGCGACCAGCTTCACGCTGTTGCCGCCGGCGTTGAGGGTGGCGGTGGCGTTGGTGGACGACCAGGTCGACCAGGCACCGGTCGGGGCGAAGTTCAGCCGGGTGACGGTGGTGCCGTTGACCACGACGTCGGCGGCGCGGGCGGCGGTGGAGCCGTTGGCGTACCGGAAGGTCAGGGTGTGGGTGCCGGCAGCGGAGGCGCTGAGTGACCAGGTGACGGTGGCACCGGTGGTGTTGGTGGTGTTGCAGAAGCCGGAGCCGGAGTAACCGGCGTGGTCGGCGTCGACGGTGCCCTGACAGGTGCCGTTCTCCGCCTCGTAGCGGGTCGCGGCGGCCGCGCTGGAGGAGACGGCAATCAGCGGGACCAGTACGGCGACAGCGGCGATGCCGATCGCCACGGTCGTTCTTCGGGACGGTCGTCGAGACATCTGAGCCTCCCTCTCTACGGGGATCGGGGGATGGACCGGCGCAGTGCGGAGTACGCCGAGGCGGGGGCGCCAAGCGTGTCCAGCGCCAGCAGCGCGGCCCCGACCACGGGCGGGTCGGTGACCACGGTGATCTCGGCCCGGGGCGCCACTGCGCCGAGCCGGCGGCTTAGTTCGCCGTGCAGCAGGGGGTCGCGGGAACGCAGTACGCCGCCGCCGAGCACCATCGTCGCCGGTACGTCGAGCAGGTCGAGCCGGCGCAGCGCGGCGACCGCGAGCGCGACCACCTCGGCAGCCTGGCGTACCACCACCTCGCGGGCCACCCGATCGCCGCCGGCGGCGACCCGCAGCAGCACCGGCGACAGCTCGTCCAGCCGGCTCGGCGGGATCTGGCGCAGATGTACGGCGGCGGAGACTTCGGCCACCCCCGCGTAGCCGAAGTGCTCCGCCACCGCGTCCCGCAGCGCGGTCACGGGCCCCCGTCCGTCCTCGGCGCGGGCGGCATGCCAGAGCGCCGCCTCGCCCAGCTCACGACCGCCTCCCCAGTCCCCGGAGACCCGCCCCAGCGCCGGGAACCGGTACGTCCGCCCGTCCCCGGTACGCCCGGCGCAGTTGGTGCCGGAGCCGCACACCACCGCGACCGCGTCCGGGGCGTCGGTGCCGGCGCGCAGCAGCGCCATCGTGTCGTTGTCGACCAGCGCCTTCTCCGCCCAGCCACGTGCCGCCACCGCGGCCTCCAGCGCCGCCACCTCGACCGGCAGGTCGGCCCCGGCCAGGCACAGCTGCGCCAGTACCGGCGGCGCGTCGGGGTCACTGACCTGCCGGACCAGCGTGTCGATGTGCCGCATCGCGGCGTCGAGCCCGCCGGCGGTCTGATGGTTGGAGCCGGGCCCTCGCGCGTACCCGAGCACGGCGCCGCCGGTCTCGGCAAGCAGCACCTCGGTCTTCGAGTTCCCCCCGTCCACCGCGAGGAAGCGCTCGGTCATCGGGTCCACCCGAGGTGGGTGGCGTTGGCGGCTAGGAGGCGGTCGGTGAGGTCTTCGGCGAGGGCTGTTTGGCCGACCAGTGGGTGCGCCAGCAGGGCGCGGTAGACGCGATCCTGCCCGCCGCGTAACGCCGCGTCCAAGGCCAGCTCCTCGTACGCGGCCACGTGGCTGATCAGGCCGCTGAGGTCGGGTGCCAACGGGGGCGCCGGCACCGGGGTCGCGCCCTCGGCGCCGACCCGGCAGGACAGCTCGATCACCGCCGCCTCAGGCAGGAACGGCCAGGTGCCGGCGTTGCGTACGTTTGCCGCGTGCACCGCGCCGTCGTCGCTGGTCAGCGAGGCGATCAGCCCGACCGCGGCCTCCGAGTAGTACGCCCCGCCGCGTTCGCCCAGCAGCTCCGGCTTGGTCTCCAGCGCGGGGTTGGCGTACATCGCGAGCAACTCGCGCTCGATCTCGGCGACCCGCTCGCCACGCGACGGTGCCGACCGCTGCGACGCGACCACCTCGTCGTGCCCGTAGAAGTACCGCAGGTAGTAGGACGGCACCGTGCCGGTCAGCTCCAGCAGCGACAGCGGCAGCCCGACCCGCTCCGCGATCTCGCCGCCGTGCGAGGCCAGCAGCTTCGGCAGTACGTCCACGCCGTCGTGCCAGACCGCGCGTTCCCAGGTGAGGTGGTTGAGCCCGACGTGGTCCAGGGTCAGCGACTCGGGCGCGACACCGAGCAGCGAGGCGAAGTAGCGCTGCAGCCCGATCGCCACGTTGCAGAGCCCTACGGTGCGGTGCCCGTCGTCCAGCAGCGCCCGGGTGACGATCCCGACCGGGTTGGTGAACGCCAGGATCCAGGCCCCCGGCGCGGCCCGTTCCCGCGCCCGCCGTGCCACGTCGAGCACCACCGGGACCGTACGCAGCGCCTTCGCCAACCCGCCCGCCCCGGTGGTCTCCTGGCCGACGCAGCCACATTCGAGCGGGAAGGTCTCGTCGCTGACCCGTGCCGTCTGGCCACCCACCCGGAGCTGGATGATCACGATGTCGGCGCCGTCCAGCCCCTCGTCGAGGTCGGTGGTCCACGACAGCCGCGCACCACACCCGTACCCCCGGAAAATGCGTTGGGAGAACGGGCCGACGACCGCGAGGCGGGAGACCGCCGGGTCCACCAGGGACAGCTCCGTCAAGCCGGGCAGTAGCCGGGCGAACCCGTCCACCAGCTCCGGCGTGTACGTCGAACCGCCGCCGACCACCGCGACCTTCATCCCTTGACCCCCGTGAGTGTGACGCCCTGTACGAATGCCTTCTGCGCGAAGAAGAACACGACGATCACCGGCACCATCACCAGCAGGGTGGCGGCCATGACGAGGTTCCACTCCACGTGGTGCAGGTGCTTGAACTGCGACAACGCCAGCGACAACGTCCAGTGCTCGGGGCTTTCGCTGGTGTAGAGCAGCGGCCCGTAGTAGTCGTTCCAGGCGTAGAAGAACTGGAAGATCGCCGCCGCCGCGATCCCGGGGCGGGCCATCGGCAGCACCACCCGCAGCAGCACACCCCACTCGCCGCAGCCGTCGATCCGGGCCGCGTCGGTGTACTCGACCGGGATGGTCACCAGGAACTGGCGCAGCAGGAAGATGCTGAACGCGTCCCCGGCGAGCATCGGCAGGATCAGCGGCCACAGCGAGCCGGTGAGCCCCAGGTCGGCCCACATCAGGTAGAGCGGCACCGTGACCACCTGCGGCGGCAGCATCATCATCCCGATGATCACCAGGAACACGCCATTGCGGCCGCGCCACCGCAGGCGGGACAGGGCGTACGCCGCGGGGATGCTGGACAGCAGCATGAACCCGGTCGCCAGCACGCTGTAGAGCACGGTGTTGCCGAGATAGCGCAGCAGCGGCAGCTCGGTGAAGATCCGTACGAAGTTCTCCGGGTGCCAGGTGCGCGGCCACCAGGCGCTGGTCAGGGCCTGGTCGCTGGTCATGAACGACATCAGCACCACGAAGACGAACGGCGTCAGGAACATCACCGCCGCCGCGATCGCGAGGCTGTGCCGCGCCACCCACATCAGCCAGGGCTCGCGGCGCTTCTCGCGGGGCGCGGCCGGCACCGCCACCTCGGGACGGACCGCCGTCAACGTACTCACGCCGCACCGTCCACAAAGGCCTTGGAACGCCGCAGCAGTACGGCGGTGACCGCGAACGCGACCAGGAACAGTACGACGGCGAGCGCGTTGGCGTACCCCATGTCGTAGTAGCGGAAGCCGGACACGTACAGATGCAGCGGGTACGTCAGAGTGGACTCCTCGGGGTAGCCGAACGTCGACGAGATGCCGCCGCCGGTGGTGGCCCGGCCGCTGGCCACGCTCGCCGCGACCGCCGCCTGGGTGAAGTACTGCAGGGTCTGGATCACCCCGGTGATGGCGGCGAACAGCAGCACCGGCGAGATCGAGGGCAGCGTCACGTACCGGAAGCGGTGCCAGCGGTTGGCGCCGTCGATCGACGCCGCCTCGTACAGCGACTTCGGTACGTCGAGCAGCCCGGCCAGGAAGATCACCATCAGGTCGCCGACGCCCCAGACACCGAGCATCACCAGCGACGGCTTCGCCCACGCCGCCGAGTCGAACCACAGTGGACCCTCGATGCCGGCCCACCCGAGCACCTCGTTCACCGGCCCGGTCGCCGGGTTGAACAGGTACACGAACGCGATCGTCGCGGCGACCGGCGGCGCCAGCGCCGGAAGGTAGAAGACCGTACGGAAGAAGCCGGCGCCCCGGCGTACCGACGTCAGGAGCATCGCGGTGCCGAGCGCGGCGAACATCCTCGCCGGCACCAGGACGAGCACCAGCCACAGCGTGTTCGCCGCCGACTTCCACGCCTTGGTGTCCTCGGTGAACAGGTACTCGTAGTTGCGTAGACCCACCCACTCCGGGGCGGTGAGCAGGTCGAACCGGGTGAACGAGAAGTACAGCGCCGCGGTGAGCGGATAGACCAGGAACAACGTCAGCCCGATGGTCGCGGGCGCCATGAAGCTGAGTACGGTCAGCCGCCGGCGCCACCGCCGCCCACCCGGCCGGGGCCCGGGCCGGGGTCGGGGCCCGCCCACCGCGAGCGCTGTCATCTCAGCGCCCCAGTTCCAGAGCGCGGTTGATCCGGCCGTCCAGCTCGGCGAGGCCGGCTTCCAGGTCCTTCACCTTGCCCGCCTGGTAGCTGTCGATGAACTCCTGCGTCAGCTCGAAGTACTTCGGGCCGGCGGCGCTGGGCGGCGAGGTGGCGGTCTGCGGGTGGTTGAAGATGTCGACGAAGGTCTGGAACTCGGGGTCGACCTCCAGCTTGTCGCTGGCCAACGCGTCCTTGGTGGTGGGCACGTTCTTGATCGCGTTGGACAGCTTCACCAGCGCGCCGGTGTCGGTGGTCAGGTAGCGGATCAGCTCCCAGGCCGCCTCCGGGTTCTTCGCGTGCTTGGAGACCCCGATGACGTTGCCGGTGACGAAGCCGGCGCCGTACCGGTCGGTCGCGTCGTCGGGCACCGGCAGCGGCGCGGTGCCGAATTCCACGTCCTTGGCCTGGTCCCGCAGGAACGCGATCCGGTACTCGCCGTCGACCATCATCGCGACCTTGCCCTTGTGGAACGCGTTGTCGGCGCTCCACTCGTCACCCAGCCCGGCGGTGAACTTCTGCAGCTTGCCGTGGCCGTACCAGTCGACGAGGTCCTTGTGCCACTTCAGCATCGACGGCCAGTTCGGGTCGGAGCCGATCGCGGACTTCTCGTCCTTGGTGATCCACTTGGCGTCCCAGGCCGGTGCCAGATGCTGCGGGCTGTGCTCGTAGAAATTCAGCAGTGGTACGAAGCCCGCGGTCTCGATCGTGCCGTCGGCCTTGCGCTTGGTGAGCTTCTTCGCCATCGCGGCCAGCTCGGTCGTCGTCTTCGGCGGTGCATCGTAGCCGGCCTCTTTGAGCAGCTTCTTGTTGTAGTACAGCCCGTACGTGTCGGCGAGGAACGGCATCGCGCAGCGCTTGCCGCCGTACTCCGTGTACGAGCGGACCGTCGTCGGCAGCTGCGACAGGTCCACCTTGTCCCGGTCGACGTACGGCTTCAGGTCGCGCCAGGCGCCGCTGGCGCAGAACTTGCCGACGATGTCGGTGGAGTAGGAGAGACCGACGTCGGGGCCCTTTCCTGCAGCGATCGCCTGCAGCATCTTGGTATCGTCCTGGCCCTCCTTCAGCGTCACCTCGATCTTCGGGTTCGCCTTCTCGAAGTCGGCCACCACCGACTCGATCGCCTTCGCTTCCCGGGCGGTGAAGAAGTGCCAGAACTCCACCTTGCCGTCGGCCTGGCCGGCTTTTCCGACGCCGGTGTCCTCGGCGCCGCCGGGAGTGCACGCCGCGAGCAGCAGAGTCGCCGCCACCGCGACGGTGGTACGGATCCGGAAGTTCATAGGGGGTCGCCTCCCAGTTGGGGATGTGAGGTCTGCGGCCGTACCGGCCGCGAGTCAGAGGGCGGTACGGCCGCCGGGGGCGGCACCGCCGGGCGTCTCGGGGCGGCGCCCGGGGTCCGGGCGGCGGCCGAGCAGGGCGTGGTGGACCTGGGTGAGGGACGCGTCGAGCGCACCGGTGAGCACGGCATCGGGCACCACGCCGGTGGTCGCGACCGAGGTTTCCAGCACCGACATGTCCTCCAGGGCCGCGCGCACCGCCTCCTGCAGGGCGACCCCTCCGGCCCGGCCCACCTCACCGGCGAGCACCACCAGGGAGGGGTCGAGCACCGCGACCACGGCGGCCAGGCCGACCGCGATCCGTACCGCCAGAGCGTCCAGGAACGCCCGCGCCTTGGCGGGATCGTCGCTGGTCAGTGCGGTGACGGCGGCGCTGGTGGCGGCCTGCCCGTCCTCGGCGGGAAATCCGTACTGGTGGGCGAGCTCGCGTACCGCCTGGCCGCCGACCAGGTCCTGGAAGTCGTGCACCCCGGCGGGCTTGCCGCCCTCGGGCAGCCCGACCGGCATGTACCCGATCTCGCCGGCGCCGCCGCGGGCGCCGCGCAGCAGCGTGCCGCCCAGATCGATGGCGAGCCCCAGCCCCTCCTCCCCGAGCCAGAGCAGCGCGAAGCTGTCGTGGCCGGCGGCGGTGCCGTGTCGCCGTTCGGCGGTCGCGGCCAGGTTGACGTCGTTGTCGACGCTGACGGGGGTACGCAATGCCTCCCGGATGTCGTCGACCAGCCCGACCCGGGACCACCCCGGTACGTCGACGTACCGGATCGCGCCGGTCCGTTCGTCGTACGACCCCGGCACCGCCAGCTGTACGTGATGCAGCCGGCGACGCGGGATCCGGGCCTGGTCACAGGCCGCCTTCACCGCGTCGCCGACTGCCCGTACCGGGTCCGGCGCAGCGCCAGCCGAGCCCGCCGCGCCAAGCGACGTGGGCGCGGCGGGCTCGCTCGGGGCGGCTTCGTGGGCCACCTCGACCTGGGCGCGAGTCGCGCCGGTCAGGTCGCAGATCGCGACGGCGAGGGTGTGCTGGTGCTCGCGTACCGAGACGGCGGCGGCGTACGCGGCGTCGGGGTTGACGGCGTACACCTCGGCGTTGCGTCCCGGACCGCCGCTGGTACGCCCCACCACCTGGGCCAGCCCCGCTTCCTGCAGCCGGCGCAGCACCTCGGAGGTGGTGGGCTTGGCCAGCCCGGTCAGGGCACGCAGGTCGCCCCGGGTGAGCGGTCCGCGCTCCAGCAGGTGACCGAGCGCGGCGGTCTCGTTGATCGCCCGCAGCAGCCGCGACGAGCCCGCCAGATGCGTACCCTCCGGCGCCTGCGCCGCCTGATCCCTACCGCCCGACTCGGTCATCGGCCGCCCTCCGCTCATTAGTTAGGAAGCCTGCCTAACTAATGAGGGACGTTAGGACACCCAACGGCACCCGTCAAGAGGTCAGCCCCATGCGGTTGATCGGGCGATGGGCGCGGAGCCGCGCTTTCGGCGGCGGACACGCGGCTGGCCGTCCAGCGCATGATCAACCCGGGTCGAGCCGAGGCTCGACCCGGGTCTGACGCGACCCGTCAGGGAAGGGTCCACTTCTGGTTGGCGCCGCCGTGGCAGCTCCAGGTGATCAGCGGGGTGCCATCGGCGCTGTTCCAGCCGCTGACGTCAAGGCACTTGTTCGCCTGCGGGTTCACCAGATCCCGACCCGAGGTGTACGTCCAGCGCTGCGCGCCGGTGCCGTTGCAGGTCCACAGCTGCACCCGGGCGCCGTCGGCGGTGGAGCCGCCGGAGACGTCGAGGCACTTGCCGAGGGCGCGGATCGTGCCGTCGCCGCCGACGGTCCAGCGCTGCGCGTTGGTGCCGTTGCAGGTGTAGAGCTGCACCCGGGTGCCGTCCGCCGTCCCGGCGGCCGCCACGTCCACGCACTTGCCGGCGTACCCGGTGATCGGGCCGGTGCGGTCACTGGTGCCCTGGGCGTACACCCGGACGTAGTCGATGGTCATGGTCTGCGGGAAGACGGTGCTGCCGTCCGGGTAGCCGGGCCAGTAGCCGCCGACCGCGACGTTGAGCAGCATGAAGAACGGGTGGTCGAACACCCACCGGTTGCCGCCGGCGTCGGCCGGGGTCTTCCGGGAGTACTGGATGCCGTCGACGTACCAGGTCACGGAGTCGGGTGCCCAGTCGACGGCGAAGGTGTGGAACGCGTCGGCGAACTGCTGACCGCCGGGCAGGGTGTAGCTGCCGGTCAGGCCGGCGCCGCCGGAGTAACCCGGTCCGTGCAGCGTGCCGTGTACGGTGCTCGGCTCCCGCCCGATGTTCTCCATGACGTCGATCTCGCCGCTGTGGGGCCAGCCGACATTGCCGATGTCGTTGCCGAGCATCCAGAACGCCGGCCAGATCCCCTGGGTACGCGGGATCTTGATGCGCGCCTCGAACCGCCCGTACGCCTGGTCGAACTTCCCGGCGGTGAGCAGCCGCGCGGAGGTGTACTGGCAGGTCCCGTAGTGGCACTGGTAGCCGGCAGGGTTCTCCCGGCGCGCGGTGATCACCATGTTGCCGTTGCCGTCGTGGGCGGCGTTGCGGGTGCTGTTGGTGTAGTACTGCTGTTCGTTGTTGCCCCAGCCGTGGCCGCCGATGTCGTGCTTCCACTTGCCCGGGTCCGGGCCGGTCCCGGCGGCGGCGTTGAACTCGTCCGACCAGGTCAGCGGCCCGACGGCGGCCACCGCCGCCTTCGATTCCGGCGCGAGTTGGACGGCTGCCGCGGCGGCGGTGACGAGCAGCAGCGCGGTGGCGATACGGATCAGCTTCATGACGGCGCCTCTCCAGGTCCCGTACCCACCCCGCGACCTAATAGTTAAGAAACCTTGACATTAGAAGGTACGACCCGGTTCTCTCGTATGCAATGGGGAGGAACCGGCGAAAGGAAGACCGATGTCAAGAAAGCTGGTGTCGCGGAAACTCTGGTGGAGCGGCGGGGTGGCGGCGGTCGGGCTCGCCGCCGCGATCGCGGTCGCCGTACCGGCGCAGGCGGCGAACCTGCTGACCAACGGCGGATTCGAGACCGGCAGCCTCGCCGGGTGGAGCTGCTCCGGCACCGTTGTCAACAGCCCTGTCCACAGTGGCGTCCACAGCTTCGCCGGTACGGTAACCAGCTCCACGAACGGCCGGTGCGCGCAGACCGTCACGGTGCGACCCAGCACGGCGTACACCCTGAGCGCCTGGGTACGCGGCAGCTACGTCTACCTCGGCGTGACCGGCGGCGGCTCCACCTGGACTCCGTCGGCGACCGACTGGACGAAGCTGACCACCAGCTTCACCACCGGCGCATCGCAGACCAGTGCCGAGGTCTACCTGCACGGCTGGTACGCCCAGGGGACGTACCACGCCGACGACGTCAGCCTCGACGGCCCCGGCGGCCCGAGCCCGTCGCCGACCGCGTCCCCGACCACGTCGCCGACACCGTCACCCACCATGTCGCCAAGCCCCTCGCCAACCACCAGCCCGACCGGGCCGCCACCTTCTGACCTGCCGAAACACACCCTGACCGGGTACTGGCACAACTTCCTCAACGGCTCGGTCGCGCTGCGGCTGCGCGACGTGTCGCCGCGGTACGACCTGGTCGCCGTCGCGTTCGCCGAGGCCGACCCGGCCCGACCCGGCGCGGTCGGCTTCACCGTCGACCCCGACCTCTCCTCCGCGCTCGGCGGCTACAGCGACGCCGACGTCGCCAGCGATGTCTCGGCGCTGCACGCCCGGGGCGCGAAGGTGGTGATCTCGGTCGGCGGCGAGCGGGGCAACGTACCGGTCAACGACGCCACCAGCGCCGCCAACTTCGCCGACAGCGTGTACGCCCTGATGACCCGGTTCGACTTCGACGGCGTCGACATCGACCTGGAACACGGGCTGAGCGTCGAGCACATGACCAGCGCGCTGCGGCAGTTGTCCACAAAGGCCGGCTCCCGGCTGGTGCTCACCATGGCGCCGCAGACCATCGACATGCAGTCCACCGCAGGCAGCTACTTCCGGCTGGCGCTGAACGTCAAGGACATCCTCACCGTCGTACACACCCAGTACTACAACTCCGGCACCATGCTCGGCTGCGACGGCAAGGTGTACGCCCAGGGCACCGTCGAATTTCTCACCGCGCTGGCCTGCATCGCGCTGGAGAACGGGCTGCGACCCGACCAGGTCGCGCTCGGCCTGCCCGCCTCGTCCCGAGCCGCCGGCGGTGGGTACGTCAACCCGGCCGTGGTCAACAACGCACTTGACTGCCTGGCCCGCGGCACCAACTGCGGCAGCCACCGGCCGCCGCGGACGTACCCGGAGATCCGGGGCGCGATGACCTGGTCGGTCAACTGGGACCGGGTCGCCGGCGACTCCTTCTCCAACACCGTCGGCCCCCACCTGGACACCCTGCCGTGACCGGCCGGAGGATCTTCGCCCAGCGGAGGGTCAGGACGAAAAAGACGAGGGTTGTGTACACCGACGCCGGATAGTAGGAAGGCGTCACGCGCGGTATTGTGCCGCGCCTCCTGGGGAGGAGCTCTTCGATGACGCACGCCCTGAAACGGTTAACGCGGACCGCGATAGCGGCGGCCGCACTCACCCTCTCGGTCGGATTCCTACCCGGCGCGCACGCCACGGCGGCGCCGTCCGACCAGCCATTGACACCCAGCTCGCAGCGTGCACCCGAATCCGCGCAGGCCACGCCCACCGACGGGCTGACGGTGGTCGGCGAGCTGCGTACGGTGGACAGCTCGCTGGCGTACCTCGCCACCGACCACAAGCAGGTCCTCCGGCACCCCGGCGCCCAGTACGTCAAGGTGCACTTCGACTCGCTGCGCCTCGCCGCCGGCGAATCGGTCACCGTATCCAATCTGGACGGTACGGAGGCGTACACCTATCGGGGTGACCCGACTGTCGTGGGCCGGGACGGCAACTCCGACTACACCACCGACGGCGGTCGCGGCTTCTGGGCGATGTCGATCGACGGCGACACCGCCGTGGTGACGCTGCGGACGCAGCGCCGGACCGGCGGCGCCGTGGCGACGATCGACAAGTTCTGGCGCGGCTACACCGACGCGGAGATCGACGCGGCCAACCCGGCCATCATGAGCGTCTGCGGCACCGACGCCCGGCGGGACGTGGTCTGCTACCGCGACAACCACCCCACCGAGTACGCCCGCAGCCACGCCGTGGCCCGGGTACTGAAGAACGGCGGCGCCCACTGCACCTCCTGGCGGGTCGGCAACACCAACCGGATGATGACCAACAACCACTGCATGGCCAGCCAGTCGGAGCTGAACAGCGAAGAGTTCCAGTTCAACTACGAGTGCGCCACCTGCGGCGGCAACAACCCCGGCGCCGGGACCAAGGTGGCCGGCGACACCATGCTGAAGACCAGCGGTGACGGCGGCAGCGGGCTGGACTACACCCTCTTCTCGGTACGCAACTTCGACACCATCTCCTCGTTCGGCACCCTCTACCTGGACCCGCGGGTGCCGACCGCCGGCGAGCGGATGTACATCATCGGGCACGGCGACGGTGACCCGAAGGAGCTCTCGCTCTACAACAACCAGCAGTCCGCGTCGGACTACTGCACGGTGAACAATGTGTCGGCGCCGGGAAGCACGCACAACTTCGACTACATGTGCGACACCTCCGGCGGCAGCTCCGGCTCGCCGGTGTTCTCCGCCGACCACAAGGTGATCGGGCTGCACCACCTGGGCGGCTGCCCGAACGAGGCGGCGAAGATCTCGCTGATCTATCCCCAGATCTCGTCCATGATCGACAACACCCCGCCCGGCGGCAACGACTTCACCATGTCGGTCTCGCCGACCGCCGGCACCGTCGACCCGGGCGGCTCGGCCACCTCGACCGTGTCGACCACCACCAGCAGCGGCTCCGCACAGACCGTGACGCTGTCGGCATCGGGGCTGCCGTCGGGGGCGACCGCGTCGTTCAGCCCGTCGTCGGTGACCTCGGGCGGCTCGTCGACCATGACGATCGCCACCGGCACTTCCACCCCGGCCGGCACCTACTCGGTGACCGTCACCGGTAGCGCGGCGTCCGGCAGCAAGGCCGCGACCTTCTCGCTGACGGTCAACGGTGCACCGGGCTGCTCCGGTACGAACGGCGCCGACGTGGCGATCAGTGACCACGCCACGGTCAACTCGCCGATCACCATCTCCGGCTGCACCGGCAACGCCTCGGCCACCGCCACCGTCGATGTGAACATCCAGCACACCTACATCGGCGACCTGGTGGTCTCCCTGGTAGCACCCGACGGCACCAGTTACACGCTCCACAACCGCGCCGGGGGGTCGGCGGACAACATCGTCAAGACCTACACCGTCGACCTGTCCGCCGAGGCCGCGAACGGGACCTGGAACCTGCGGGTACAGGACGCCGCGTCCCAGGACACCGGCAAGATCGACACCTGGACGCTGAACCTGGGCGGTGGCGGTACCCCGCCGACCGACTGCACCGGCAGCAACCCCAACGACGTGGCGATCAGCGACAACGCCACCGTCGAGTCCCCGATCACCCTGTCCGGCTGCTCGGGTAACGCCTCGGCGACCTCCACGGTGGAGGTGCACATCCAACACACCTACATCGGTGACCTGGTGGTCTCCCTGGTGGCACCCGACGGCACCGTCTACACCCTGCAGAACCGCTCCGGCGGCTCCGCGGACAACATCAACAAGACCTACACCGTCAACCTGTCCTCCGAGACCCGCAACGGCACCTGGAAACTCCGGGTACGCGACGCGGCGTCCCAGGACATCGGCAAGATCGACACCTGGACGCTGACCCTGTAGCGCCCAGCCCCACCGCGGCCCCCCGGACACCACGGTGCCGGGGGGCCGTGCGCTGTCCCGTGGCCGCCCGGTCATCCCGCGGAGCGGGGAGGCCCGGTCAGTCGGTCGGTGGGGGTGCCGGGGTGATCTCGATATGGATCATGCCGATACCGAAGCGGTGGGCGCCGGCCTCCAGTCCGGCCTCCAGCAGCGCCATCGGGCGGGTGAAGTTGCCCTTGATCACGTCGTCGGCGGGTGGGACCTCGTCACCGGTGAGGATCCGGGCCCGGCCCGCGACCGCCTGCCCGAGCGGATCGCCGAACAGCCCGCACGGCACCACGACCACCCGCGGGTCGTTGCGGATCCGCTTCACCTTGCCGGTGTGCGGATCGGTACGCAGGTAGAGCGTGCGATCGTCGCCGACCCCGACGTTGACCGGGCTCGGCATCGGCTCCCCGGAGCGCCGGTACGTCACCAGCAGCATCTGCCGCGCGTCCCGGAAGCCGGCGAAGTCGTCCCCGGTCGGTGGCAGCTTCGCCACCTCGAAGGCGTTGCGGGAGCGCATCGCGTCCAGGAAGCGGTACTGCAGTCTGGCGAGCGTACGAACCGGTCCGGCCATGGCTCCATGGTCACACCGGGACAGCCGCCTCGCCCAGCACCAGGCGGGCCGCCCCGCACCAGACGGCCGCCGCCCAAGCACCAGGCGGGCCGCCCCGCCCGTCAC
>JBOGDE010000021.1:0-27695 GCA_050701695.1 Micromonosporaceae bacterium | reverse complement strand
GTCGGGGTGCTGGAGCCGCCGCCACCCGGTCCGCCCTGGGGGCCGCCGCGCGGTGAGTCGCCGTGGCCGCACCGGATCGCCACGGCGTACGTGGGGATCGCCGGGCTGCTCATCTCCGCGGTGGCCGCGCTGGGCCAGCTCGGCACCTGGTTCTTCGACCAGGCCGCACTGATCCAGGACACGCCGGCACCGTCCTGGCCGCTGGTGGGCTGGATCAGCGCGGTGATCGTGGGGGCGCTCGCACTGCCGATGCTGTTCTTCCCCCGCCGCTGGGCGGGGCTGCGTGCCGCGGGCCGGGTCTGGATCGTCGGCGCGCTGCTGTTCGGCGCGCTCGGCACCCTGCGCGCTCTGCCGCTGGAGCCCCACGAGCTGTACCTGGGGACGCTGACGCTGTCGGCCGGTGGCATCGCGCTGGTGGTGTGGCTGGTCTCGCGCCACCACGCCCGCCGCACTCGCTACTCCCACGATGCCGGCCACGACACGGACGGCACCCACGACCCGGACGGCGGCTCGCCGCGACGCGGCGGCGCGATCTGGCTGGGGGCCGCCGCCGGGCTCGCCTCGCTGCTGCCGTGGGCCGCGTGGGGTGCGCTGGGCGGGGTGCTGGAGACCGCGCTGACGGCAGCCGCCGCGACCGCGCTGGGCGTACTCACCGGTGCCGTACTGGGGCGCGGGTTCTGGACGGCGTACCACGAGCTGGCCCGGTGGCAGCTGGTGCTGGGCGGCGGGTACGTCGCCGGGGTGGCGATCGCGCTGCTCGCCGCCGGCACCGGCGGTCCGGGCGTACAACTGCTGGCGCTGCTCACCCTGCCGCCCCTCGGGTACGCCGCCGCCGCATTGCAGCGGGGACGCCCGAGCGGCGTACCGGTCGGGGTGATGGTCGGGATCGCGGCGTTCGGACCGCTCGGGTTCGCCGACCCGGAGGAGTTCTCGGTGCTGATCGGGGAGGTGCTGCGGTGGCTGTCGCTGACCGCGCTGGTCGCGCTCGGCATCGCGCTGCTCGCCGCCGCCCTGTACGGCTTCCTGCTGCGCCGTCGCCAGCTCCACACCGGGGTCGCGGCGCTGGTCACGGTCGTGGTCGGGATCGCCGGCATCGGGGTGTACGCGGCCACCGGCCAACCCGGATTCCACGGCGAGCGGCTGTTCGTGGTGATGGCCGCGCAGGCGAATCTGTCCGGTGTGGACACTGGCGGGGACCGCGCCCGCCGGATCGGTGAGGTGTACCGCCGGCTGGTGGCGCACGCGGACCGTACCCAGAAAGGGTTGCGACGGGAGCTGGACCGGCGCGGGATCGCATACACCCCGTACTACCTGGTCAACGGGATCTCGGTACGGGTCGGTCCGGCGCTGCGGGAGTGGCTGGCCGGTCGCGACGACGTGGACCGGGTGCTGCTGGACCCGGTGCTGCGGCCGGTCCCGGCGCCGGCAGCGGCGATGCAGGCGACCCGGCAGAACCCGCCTGGCGTACCACAGTGGAATCTCGCCCTGGTGAACGCGCCGCAGGCCTGGAAGGAGCTGGAGGCCACCGGTGAGGGGATCGTGGTGGGCAGCTCCGACAGCGGTGTCGACGGCGCGCACCCGGCGCTGCGGTCCGGCTTCCGGGGCGGCGCCGACTCCTGGTACGACCCGTGGAACCACACCCGTACCCCCACCGACCTGGGCGGTCACGGCACCCACACCGTGGGCAGCGCGGTGGGGCGGGACAACGTCGGGGTGGCGCCCGGTGCGCAGTGGATCGGCTGCGTCAACCTCGCCCGCAACATGGGCAACGTGTCCTACTACCTGGACTGCCTGCAGTTCATGCTGGCGCCGTTCGAGCCCGGCGAGGACCCCTTCACCGACGGCGACCCGGCGCGGGCGCCACACGTGCTGAACAACTCGTGGGGCTGCCCCGAGCTGGAAGGCTGCGACGCGGAGTCACTGCGGCCGGCGATCGGCGCACTGCGTACCGCCGGGATCTTCTTCGTCGCCGCCGCCGGCAACACCGGTCCGGGCTGCGACACCGTCACCGACCCGCCCGCTGCGTACGCCGACGCGTTCAGTGTCGCGGCGGTCGGCGAGGCACGGCACGTGGCCGAGTTCTCCAGCCGGGGCGGTGCGGAGACGATCGGCCCGGACGTCGCGGCGCCGGGCGAAGAGGTGCTCTCCGCCGTACCCGGCGGCGGGTACGCCCGCAGCTCCGGCACCTCGATGGCCGCCCCGCACGTGGCCGGCGTGGTCGCGCTGCTGTGGTCGGCCGTACCGGAGTTGGTGGGTGACATCGAGGCCACCGAAGAGCTGCTCACCGATACCGCCCGGCCGGTGTCCGGCGAGGACCCCTGCGGCGGCAACGCCACCGCGGGCGCCGGCATCGTCGACGCGTACGCCGCGATCCGCGCCGCCCGGCAGTGAGCGCGACGGGGGCCGGCTCCCACGCCGGCCCCCGGACGCTCAGAAGCCCAGCTTCTCGGCGGGCTCGGCGAGGTTCTTCGCCGAACCGATCTGGATCCGGGTCGCAGCCTGCAGCCCCGGCGCCGGCACCAGGCGGGCGTCCCGGTCCGCCTCCAGGTACCGCACCTCGAACGTCAGCCCCGGAGCCGCTTCATTCACCCGGTAGGTGACCAGGCGCTGGTCGTCGTACCAGCCCACGGGGTGCCCCGCCACCAGCCTCGGACCGGCGGGGAGCAGTGACTCCACATCGAGCACCGCCGAGAGCGCCGGCGGCTTCCCGGTGTCCAGCCAGGAGGAATCCACGATCACGAACGTGCGCTTCGGGTGGTACGACTCCGCGCCGCCGACCAGCCCGGGAGCGACCGGCCTGGACGTGCCGTCGTCCTGCTTCGCCTCCAGCTTCCCGTACGTGCTGCCGTCGAGGTTGACCACCTCCAGCGGGCCCTTCGCCGGATCCCGCAGCACGATGTAGCGCCGCGAGTCCGCGGTCCACCCCACCCGGCTTCCGACGATCTGCCCGACCGGAGTGGTGGTCACCTTCCGGGTCTTCAGCTCGTACCGGTACGCGGTGAACGTGACGCCGCGGCTCCCCTTGTGGATCGCGGTGAACGCCACCGCCTTGCCGTCCGGCGCCCACGAGATCCCGCTGTACGGCCGCTCCGGCTGCTCCAGCCAGCGCACCGCCTCCGGCCCGTCGGTCGCCAGCTCGGCCCGGTCGGCGATCCCGGCCCGCGTGCCGTCGGAGACCGCCACGGTCTTCAGGTCCGGCGACAGCGCGATCTCGTACGGCAGTTTCCGGTACCCGCCGGTCTTCTCGTCGAGCAGGTAGCTGACGCTGAACGAATCCACCGCGTACACGTGGATCACGTTCGGGCCGCCACCGGGCGTCGGGAACACCGGTTCGGCCGGCGCACCCGGGTCGGTGCTCGACGGATACACCCCACCGGGCCGCACCGCCGGCCCACCGCCCCCACCGCCGTACAGCGCGACCGGTATCGCGATGCTGAGCACCGCGACGATCGCCACCGCCCCGACCAACGTGGCCGTGGTACGGCGCTGCCGGCGTACCCCGGTGAGCACGGTGTCGGCGAGGTTCTCCGGCGGCACCAGCCCCGGCATACCGTCCACCTGGTGCAGGTCGTCGCGCAGCCGCTGTTCGGTGATCATCGGGTCGCCTCCTCTGGCATCGGTGAGTCGGCGAGGGAGTCGTCTGGATCGCTGGAGCCAGCCGCCGCTGGCACGCCACCGGCCGGGCCGTAGCTGGCGCGCAGTTTGGCCAGTGCCCGGTGGGCCTGGCTGCGCACCGTACCGATCGAGATGCCGAGCAGCTCGGCCACCTCGGTCTCGGAACGGTCCTCGTAGTAGCGCAGCACCACCACCGCGCGCTGCTTCGGCGGCAGCGTCCGCAGCATCTCCAGCACCTGGTCCCGCAGTACGGTCTGCGCCGCGTGATCGCCGCCGGAAGCCCGCTCCGGCGGGGCCGCCATCACGGTCTCCCGGCCGTACGAGCGGCGTCGCCACCGGCTGACCTGGTGCCGGTAGAGCGCCTTGCGGACGTACGCGTCGGGCTGCGTACGGTCCCGCAGCTTCGACCACCGGCGCGCGGTCGCCATCAACGCGGTCTGCAGCAGGTCCTGCGCGTGGTGCACGTCCCCGGTCAGCAGGTACGCCGTACGCAGCAGCGCCCCCGACCGGGCCGCCACGAACTCGCGGAACTCCCGTTCGTGCTCCGAGTTCATCGACCCTCCCTCGTTCACCCTGACAGACGCCGCCAGGTGGGGGTCGCTATGCCTCCGCGGCCGCTTCGGTCGCCTCGATCACCCGCAACGCGTTGCCGAAGGTGAGCTTGCCCAGCTCCGCGTCGGACCAGCCGCGCCCAGCCAGCTCCTCCAGCAGTGCCGGGTAGCCCGCCACGTCGCTCATCCCGGACGGCGGGGCGAGGATGCCGTCGTAATCGCCGCCCAGCCCGACGTGATCCACGCCGGCCACCTGACGTACGTGGTCCACGTGGTCGGCCACGTCGGCCACCCCACAGCTCGGCCGGGGATTCGCCGCCAGCCACGCGGCCCGGCCCCGCTGGTGCTCCTCACCGCCCTTCGGATACCTCGCGACCAGCCGGTCCTCGAACTCGCTGCCGGCCTCCAGCCACTCCCGGCACGGCTCGGTGAGGAACCCGGGCACGAACGTCACCATCACGATGCCGTCGCTGTCGGTGACCCGCTTCAGCACCTCGTCGGGCACGTTGCGGGGGTGGTCGCAGATCGCCCGGGCCGAGGAGTGGGAGAAGAACGCGGGGGCCCGGGTGGTGTCCAGCGCGGCGTGCATGGTGGTGGTGGCGACGTGGGAGAGGTCGACCAGCATGCCGAGCCGGTTCATCTCGCGTACCACCTCGAGGCCGAACTCGGACAGCCCGCCGACCTTCGGCTGGTCGGTGGCGCTGTCGGCCCACGGGGTGTTGTCGTTGTGGGTGAGCGTCATGTAGCGCACGCCGAGGGCGTACATCTGGCGCAGCGTGCCGAGCGAGGACCCGATGCTGTGCCCGCCCTCGATGCCGAGCAGCGAGGCGATCCGGCCGCTGTCGACCGCGCCGCGCAGCTCGGCCGCCGTCCGCGCCAACGCGAGGTCGCCGGGGTAGCGCGCCACCATCCGGTACGCCGCGTCGATCTGCTCCAGCGTCGCCACGGTGGGCGGGGCGCCCTCGTACCAGCACGGCACCCATACCGACCAGAACTGCGCCCCCACTCCGCCGGCGCGCAGCCGGGGCAGGTCGGTGTGCAGTCCGGTGGCCGTCTGGTCGATCGCGATGTCGAGCTGGTCGAAGTCGTACCCGCACCGGGTACGCAGCTCCCACAGCAGATCGTTGTGCCCGTCGACCACCGGCGCCGCCCGCAGCAGCCGCCGTACCCGCTCATTCATGCCGGGACCCTAACCCCCGGGCATATACGCCCCGCACACAAGAGGTGGCCCTATCCGCGCGACCTCTAAAGCGGAAGGGCGGGACCGCCGAAGCGGGCCCGCCCTTCCAGGCAGTGCGTGGGGTACGGACTCAGAAGTCCATACCGCCCATGCCACCGTCGGGAGCACCGGCGGGGGCCCTCTCCTTCTCCGGCTTGTCCGCGACCACAGCCTCGGTGGTCAGGAACAGCGCGGCGATCGACGCGGCGTTCTGCAGCGCCGAGCGGGTGACCTTGGCCGGGTCGATGATGCCCGCGGCCAGCAGGTCCTTGTACTCGCCGGTGGCGGCGTCCAGGCCGTGGCCGTTGTCCAGGCCACGCACCTTCTCCACCACGACGCCGCCCTCGAGGCCGGCGTTGACGGCGATCTGCCGCAGCGGTGCCGACAGCGAGGACTGCACGATCTGGGCACCGATCGCCTCGTCGCCGGTCAGGTCCAGCTTGTTGAAGGCGTCCTTGCCGGCCTGCACCAGCGCGACACCACCGCCGGGCACGATGCCCTCCTCGACGGCCGCCTTCGCGTTGCGTACGGCGTCCTCGATGCGGTGCTTGCGCTCCTTGAGCTCCACCTCGGTGGCGGCGCCGACCTTGATCACCGCAACGCCGCCGGCGAGCTTCGCCAGCCGCTCCTGCAGCTTCTCGCGGTCGTAGTCGGAGTCGCTCTTCTCGATCTCGCCCTTGATCTGGTTGACCCGGCCGTTGATCTGGTCGGAGTCACCGGCACCGTCGACGATGGTGGTCTCGTCCTTGGTGATCACGACCTTGCGGGCCTGGCCGAGCAGCGACAGGTCGGCGTTCTCCAGCTTGAGTCCGACCTCCTCGCTGATCAGCTGACCACCGGTCAGGATCGCCATGTCCTGCAGCATCGCCTTGCGCCGGTCACCGAAGCCGGGGGCCTTGACGGCGACCGACTTGAAGGTGCCCCGGATCTTGTTGACGATCAGGGTGGCCAGGGCCTCGCCCTCCACGTCCTCGGCGATGATGACCAGCGGCTTGCCGCCCTGCATCACCTTCTCGAGTACCGGAAGCAGGTCCTTGACCGCCGAGATCTTCTGGTTGGCGATCAGGATGTACGGGTCCTCCAGGACCGTCTCCATGCGCTCCGTGTCGGTCACGAAGTAGCCGGAGATGTAGCCCTTGTCGAAGCGCATACCCTCGGTGAGCTCAAGCTCCAGGCCGAAGGTGTTGCTCTCCTCGACGGTGATGACGCCTTCCTTGCCGACCTTGTCCATCGCCTCGGCGATGATCTCGCCGACGCTGGTGTCACCAGCGGAGATGGACGCGGTCGAGGCGATCTGCTCCTTGGTCTCCACGTCCTTGGAGAGCTTGGCGAGCTCCTCGGCGACAGAGGCGACGGCGGCCTCGATGCCCCGCTTCAGGGCGATCGGGTTGGCGCCGGCGGCCACCGTACGCAGGCCCTCGCGGACCAGCGCCTGGGCGAGCACCGTCGCCGTGGTGGTGCCGTCGCCGGCCACGTCGTCGGTCTTCTTGGCAACTTCCTTGACGAGCTCGGCACCGATCTTCTCGTACGGGTCCTCGAGCTCGATCTCCTTGGCGACCGAGACACCATCGTTGGTGATGGTGGGGGCGCCCCACTTCTTTTCGAGTACGACGTTGCGGCCCTTGGGGCCGAGCGTCACCTTGACGGCGTCGGCGAGGATGTTCATGCCCCGCTCGAGTCCGCGGCGCGCCTCCTCGTCGAACGCGATCTGCTTAGCCATTCGGCGTAGTCCTCCGGTATGCGTTGCGGTTGTCGGGGCCCGCCCGAGCGAGGCCCCTGGCTTACGCATGAACGGTCGGGTCGATGCCCGCGACGGTCGACCCGGAGGTCTCACCACCCGACCTTCCAGCCCCACCAGGACGGCGGAACTGTTGGCACTCACACGTGCCGAGTGCCAATCACAGGTTTAGCACTCTCGGCCGGAGAGTGCAAGCGGGCCAGTGCCGGCCCCGGGTGCGCGGCCGGGCTTCTGTACCGGGCCCGGCTCAGCGGGCCTGGGTGATGTACGCCTCCAGCTGCTGCCGGTCGGTCTCCAGCTCGTCGATCCGGGTCTTCACCACGTCACCGATGCTGACGATGCCGACCAGCCGCCCGTCGGTGAGCACCGGTACGTGCCGGATCCGGCGTTCGGTCATGGTGTGGCCCAGCCCGTCGACGGTGTCCTCCACCGCGCAGGTGAACACCGACGTGGTCATGATCTCGCTGACCGGAGCGGCGAGCAGGTCGGCGCCCCGGTCCTTGAGCTGACGTACCACGTCGCGCTCGGAGACGATCCCCACCACGGTGTCCGCGTCCAGCACCACCATGGCGCCGATGTTGTGGTCGGCGAGCGCCGCGATCAGCTCGGAGACCGACGCACTGGGCGGCAGCGTGGCGACCTGAGGACCCTTGTGACGCAACACATCAGATATCCGCATCAGACACCTCGATCCGCGCCGGTCAGTGTGCTCCTTCGAGGGTCGCACAGCACCGGGACAGATGTCAGCCGGAGCGGAGATCAACAGGCCTTCAACCAGGAGCACTCCAGCTCGCCGTACCGGGGGTCGGGGTATCGGGGCGGTGCCGGGCGGTACGTGCCGGCCGCGCCCACCGTCTCGTCGCGGCTGAACTGGGCGAGCCGTACCGCGATCCGGTCCTCCAGGTCGCTGGGCTTGCCGGACAGGTAGTTGTTGAATACCACGGAGAAGATCAGCCGCTCACCGTCGGCGGTGCTGACGTACCCGGAGAGGGCGGTCACCGCGGTCAGAGAGCCCGTTTTGGCGTGTACGTTGCCCGCGGCGGGCGTACCGCGCATCCGGTTGCGCAGCGTGCCGCCGACCATCCGGTCCGGGTCGCCGGCGACCGGCAGCGAGGCGTACCAGACGCCGAACCAGGGCTCGTCCTGGGCGGAGGCGAGCAGGGTGCCGAGGTGGTCGGGAGTGGTCAGGTCGCGGCGGGACAGCCCGGAGCCGTCCACCATCCGCATGGTGCCGGTCGCGGCACCCAACTCGGCGAGCGCCGCCTGCGAGGCCCGCAGCCCGGCCGACCAGCTGCCCGCCCCGTACACCTTGCGGCCCATCGCTTTGGTGAGCACCTCGGCGTGGCCGTTGTTGGACAACTTCATGAACGGTACGAGCAGCTCCGCCAGCGGCATCGAGTCGTGGCTGGCGATCGCCGGGTCGCCCGCGGGGGTGGCGCCGAGCACGGTCTTGCCGGCGACCGCGACCCCGTGCCGGGCCAGCGCGCGACGGAACACGTCGGCGGCGTACCCGGTCGGCTCCCACACCGACGCCCAGCGTGAGGAGCTGGCGCCGGGCGCCACGGTGCCGGCGACCACGATGGTGTTCGTGCCGTGCTCCCGCTCCACCGACAGGCTGGTACGGCTGCCCGTCGTCGCCCGGTTGTCGATCGTCACGTAGCCGGTCTCGGGGGTGACGGTGACCCGCACCGGGTCACCGGCCGCGCCGCCGCCGGTGGCGCGCACGATCACGGTGCCGGCGTCGTAGTCGGTGTCGGGTGAGACGGTGAGCGCCGAGATCTGCGCGGCGTAGTAGTACGGCTCGTCGTCGTTGGCCCAGTCGGAGCCGAGCCGTACGGCGTCGAAGAAGGTGTCGTCGGCGACCAGCTTGCCGGTGACGGTACGCACCCCGGAGTCGGCGATCTGCGTGGCGAGGGCGTCGTAGTCGCTGGCCAGCGTGGTGGGGTCGCCGCCGCCGCGCAGATAGATGTCGCCCCGCAGCAGGTCACCGTCGCGCCGGGCGTGGCTGTGCACCCGGGTGGTGAAGCGGTAGTCCGCGCCGAGCACGTGTAGCGCGGCCGCGGAGGTGAACAGCTTGTTGTTCGACGCGGGGAGCAGCCGGTGGTCGGGGTTGCGGGCGTACAGCACCTCGTCGGTGTCGGCGTCGCGTACCAGTACGCCGGCCTGCGAGCCGGTGAGCCGGGCGTCGGTGAGGATCGCGTCGAGGTCGCGGCGCAGGTCGACCACGGAGGCGCGCGCCGCGGGCTCCGCGGTCGCGACGGTGCCACCGGTGAGCGCTCCGGTCGCCGCCACCAGCAGCGCCACCAGACCGAACAGCAGCTTGCGATCAGCTCGCATGACCCTCTCCTCCCGCCGACACCGTGGTAGACCGCCGAGCCGTGGCAGAAATTTCCAAGGCATGGAGCATATGACAAGATTCTTGCCAAAGCGAGGCCCGGGTGGGCCGTCGACCCGCGGCTACGCGTTGACCTCCGCGGCGAGCTGGCCGGCGGTGAGACCGGGCTGTAGCCGGCCGCGCAGTTCGGCGTACGTCACCAGGTAACCGGCCTGGATCACGATGCTTCCCAGCACCGACATTGCCATGATCACCGCGAACAGGAGGACCCCGATGACGATCGCGCCGACCGCCGCGACCGCGGAGTCGCCGGACAGCAGCAAGCTGCCGAGCAGGATCGCGAGGCCGTAGAACACGGTTACCACCAGTGACATCACCGCCGACACCGCGAGGGTCACCGCGAGAATCCGGCCGGCGGCCGGCCAGAAAGCCGAATGCACCAACCTGAACGACCGCACCAGGCCCTCGCGCCGCTCGAACGCCATCACCGGCGTGATCAAACTTGCCGCGACCGAGACGTAGATCCCGGGCAGGTAACACAGGTAGATGCCGATCAGCGCCCCCAGCAGACCGAGCAGCAGCCAACCCGCGGTCGGGCCCGCCGACCCCCACGCCGGCCGCAGCGCGTCCGCGGGTGCGAGCGGCTGGCCGACCGCGTCATTGGTCGCCAACCTCATCATCGCGCGCCCCGAGACCGCGGTCAGGTACGCGGAGACCGCCAGCAGCGCCAGGTAGATCGGGACCACCACCCCGACAATCGACCACCCCAGGCCGGCGCCGGCCATGGTGTCGACCAGCACCAGCACCAGCCCGACGGCGAGCCCGGCCAGCACCACCATGGCGATCAGCTGCGGCACCAGCTGGGCGACCAGGGCCACCCTCAGCATGCCGCGCCAGCTGCGCTTCACCACTCCCTGGACCCGGTCCATCCAGGACGAGAAGTCGTACGGCACCAGCGGGTCGTACGGGCGCGGCGGCGGACGGCGCCCGTACGGGGCCGGATGCGGGTACGACGCCAGCCGGGGATCAGGTGGCGGCGGCAACGCGGCGGGGTCCCCCGCATGCGGGTAGGGCGGCGGCGCCGCGGCCGGACGTACCTGGTGGCGCATCCCGCCCGCGGGCTCACCGGGCGCCGGCGTACCGGCCGATGGGTCTGTCATTGTCCCCCCGTATGTGGTGTCAAGGCTTGGGTCGGGCCCTCGCACGAGGGTAGTGGGGTGGTGCGAGGCGAGCCGCCCACGACACCGGCTCCAGACACACGTCGGGCGGGGTACGGACCCGGTCCATACCCCGCCCGACGAGACGTCTAGGGGGCGAGCCTGACGTTCTCTGCCTGGGGGCCCTTCTGGCCCTGGGCGATGTCGAACTCCACGCGCTGGCCGTCATCCAGCGCCTTGTAGCCCTCCATCTGGATCGCGGAGAAGTGAACGAAGACGTCCGCGCCCCCGTCAACCGCGATGAAGCCGTAGCCCTTTTCCGAGTTGAACCACTTGACGGTGCCCTGTGCCACTGCGCACTTCCTTACCTTGGTACCGCACCGATCCCACGGGGTGCGAGACCGGGGTCCACGGACCCTGCCTTTGCGTGCGTCGTGTCACGTGAGCGCTGAGAACGTCGACCGAAATCGAACGCTACACGACCCCGGCACGCGTTTACAGGGCCCAGGACGAAACCAGGACAAACCCCTCGCTCTCCCCACAGGTTACGCAGCGTGAAAACCGCAGGTCAGACGTGCCGCCGCGACTGCACCACACGAAATCGGCTCGCCACGTAGGCGGAGTCGGTGAGCGCCGCGTTCGCCGCCGGATTGGCCCCCGAGGCATGGAAATCGCTGAATGCCGCGGACTGGTTGACGAACACCCCGCCGGTCAAATTGCACGACAGGTGTACGCCGACATCGACCGCCGCCCGCTCCACCTCGTCCAGCACCGCCGGATCGGTCGAGTAGACCCCGGCGGTGAGCGCGCCCCGCTCGGCCACCACGCGCCGGAACACCTCCACCGACTGCGCGGTGGAGTCGGTGCCGATCACGTACGAGACCGGACCGAAGCACTCCTGCCCGTAGACGGACTCGTCGCCGGCGCCCAGCTTGACCACCGCGGGGGTACGTACCACCGCGTCCGGATAGCTGGGGTGCTTCAGCGACTGCGACTCCAGCAGCACCTCACCGGAGGCCGCCGCCTGCTCCAACCGGGAGGCGACGCCGTCGTTGACGATCGCGCCGATCAGCTCGACCGCCTTCTCCGGCTCGCCGGTGAGCTTGCCGACCGCGCCCGCGATCCCGGCGGCCACCTCGTCGAAGCTCTTGTGCCCGTCCTCGGTGTCGATCCCGGCGGTGGGCACCAGGATGTTCTGCGGTGTCGTACACATCTGACCGGAGTAGAGCGACAACGAGAAGCCGAGGTTGCGGCACATCCCCTTGAAATCGTCGGTGGAGTCGACCACCACGGTGTTCACGCCGGCTTTTTCGGTGTAGACCTGCGCCTGCGTGGCGTTGGCCTCCAGCCAGTCGCCGTACCGGGTGGAGCCCGTGAAGTCGATGATCTTGACGTCGGGCCTGACCGCCAGCACGCTCGCCAGGCCCTCGCCCGGCGCCTCGGCGGCGAGGGTGACCAGGTTCGGGTCGAAGCCGGCCTCCGCCAGCACCTCGCGGGCGTAGCGCACCGTGACCGCCAGCGGAAGTACGGCACGCGGGTGCGGCTTGACCACCACCGGGTTGCCGGTGACCAGCGAGGCGAACAGTCCCGGGTAGCTGTTCCACGTCGGGAACGTGTTGCAGCCGACCACCAGGCCGATGCCGCGCGGCACTACGTGGAAGGTCTTCTGCATCGTGAGCACCGCGCCCTTGCCGGCCGGCTTCTCCCAGCGGGCGGTGCCGGGCTGCTGGGTCATCTCGCGGTACGCGTACGCCACCGCCTCCAGGCCGCGGTCCAGCGCGTGCGGCCCACCGGCCTGGAACGCCATCACGAACGCCTGCCCGGTGGTCAGGTGCACCGCGTTGGCCAGCTCGAAGACGTTGCGGTGCAGCCGGTCGAGGATCTCCAGGCACACCCCCGCGCGAGCGTCCGGCCCGGCGTCCCGCCAGGCCGGCATCGCCGCCCGGGCCGTCGCGAACAGCGTGTCGACGTCCGGGTGCGGGTAGCTCACACCCAGCTCGACCCCGAACGGGCTGGACTCGGTGTTCACCCACTGGTCCGTGCCGGGCTGGTCGAGCGGGAAATCCTTTCCCAGGTACGCCTCGAACGCCGCCTTGCCCTCGGCGGCGGCGGTCTCCCCGTACACCCGGGGAGAGGGTGACTCCGGATAGGCGCTCCAGTATTCGCGTTCGGCGATCGCGGTCAGCGCGCGCCGCAGGGTCTCTGCATGGCGGTCGAACAGCGGGTGGGCGGCAACGGTGCCGGTGGCATCGGTCATGAACCTCATCATGCCCTGCCATTACGCGTGAACGCATCCCTGGCAGGAAACCGTCACATCGCGGACTGCTACGCACCGCCCGCCCGTGGCACGATCATGCCCATGACGCGCGGCGAGCGGCTCCGCATGGTGGTCAACTGGATCAACCTGACCACGCTACTGGGGTTGCTGGTCGCGGTGCTCGGCCGCGCGGAGCTGCGCCGGGGGCCGCACGGGCTGCTGGTCACGGGAGGCTACCGGCTGCCGGTGCCGAAGCAGGAATGCTTCACCATCGGCAACGTGGTCGGCTGCCGCCGCCCGGCGTCCTGGCTACTGGAGCCGGAGCGCGCCGAACTGCTCGGCCACGAGGCCGGCCACGCCACCCAGTACGCCTGGCTGTCCGTGCTGTTCTTTCCGCTGTACGGCCTCGCCTCACTGTGGTCCTGGCTGCTCACCGGCGGGTACGGCGCCCGCAACGTCTTCGAACGCAAGGCCGGCCTCGCCGCCGGCGGCTACACCGACCGCCCGCTCCGCACCTGGGCCGCCCGGATCGCCGCCCTCTTCGCCCGCCCCTGACCCTCGGCTGCCACCGCACTCAGAGGTCGAGCTGCCAGTCGACGCTGCGATCCATCGGGCGGAAGCCCATCAGGTCGTTGATCGCGACCATATGGTCATTGACCTCGGCGTTGTACGTGTCGATCCGCCGCAGCCCGGCCCACTCACGCCGTACCGCCGCGAAGTTCTCCAGCTTGATCACGGTGCCGAGGCGGTGCCCCCGATGCGCCGGGCTGACCAGAGTGATCATCTGCCATCCGTGTTCCGGATACTCCGGAACGAGCCCGAGCGTGGTCCAGGCGACCACCCTGCCGGTGGCGTCGTGGCGGGCGGCGACGTGCCGGCGCTTGTAGCCGCGCGCCACGATCGCCGCTTCGGCGGCCCGGATCCGGGCCACGTCGACCTTCTCCGGCTCCCACGCCAGGTCGCCGAGCGGCGCCTCGTCCAGGAACGAGCTGTCCAGCGCGGCGATGTCGGCGACCGCGTCGTCGGGCGTACGGTCAGTCCAGGTCAGCAGCGAATAGCCGGCCGCGTGCGACCACGCCTCGGCGAGCGAGGCGTCCAGCCGCGTGGCGTCCACATCGGAGAGCTCCAGGCGGCGGCCCACCTCCACCAGGGCACGATGCGCCCGGTGCCGCTCGGCGAACCGGGCTCCCGCCTCGGAACGTCGCACCCCCGAGCCCGGCAGCGGCTCCCGCGCGGTGAGCACCAGCCGTTTGCGGCCCTCGGCGCGGATCCGCTCCACCACTCTGGTCAGCAACCCGGTGCCCACACCCAGACGCCGGTGATCCGGATGCACCACGATCTCGGCCGACGCGTTGTCGAGGTTGTCGTACACGGGGAAGCTCAGCTCGGCGAAGCCGAGCAGCGTGTCGCCGTCGTGGGCGATCCAGTGCTCATCGCGATTACCGGGCCAACCGACCGTCAACCCCGCCACGATCGCGGTGTGCGTTCGCGGTGGCAGGTCGGGCACGTCGGCGGCCATCGCCACCTTGGTCAGCTCGTACCACGAGCGGTACGCCTCCGGGGTCGCCGGGAGCCGATCGATCTGCATGGAGTCGAGAATCCGCGCCAGGCCGCGTCAGCGCGACCGAATTTCCGCTAGTGCCCTGAGTCAGGGATTGGTTGATGAAGTCCGGTGGCCAGGTGTCGCGTCGCAAGGCGGAGGAGGAGCCAATACCGGTGTTGTATTGGCGACGACGACAACGCCGCGAGGCGGCAGCTGGGCGCCGGAATTCGCAAGCGAATCTCTGACTCAGGGCACTAGGGCGGCACTGCGGCCAACGCTGTAGCCGCACCCACGCGAGCCCGTAACAGCCGTGGTCACGGCCACGCAAGGCCGGAAACTGTCGGAAAATTGGTCGAGAGGACGCTCGCGCCGGCACCATACTGGTTCCGTACTAGGTCACACACACCGTGATGTGCAGACTGCGTAGCGTCCTCCCGCACGGGACATCTTGCGTGCTCGAATCGCCCGAGTCAAGCCCTGTCCCGCCGATCCGCGGCGGTACTCGCGAGTAGCCCACGAATCGGACCAATCCCTCACCGCTGAACGCGGATTCTGTTCACATAACGCGTGCCGACCCAGCCGCGCAACGCGGCTCAGCTCCCGCGCAGCGCGGCTCAGCTGAGCAGCCGGCTCAGCTGAGTAGCCCGGCCGCCTTCGCGGCGCGCAGCGACGGCTTGATCTCGTACGTCGGGCCGGCACCGGTCACCGCGTCGAGGGTCTTGAGCCCTTCGCCGGTGTTGTAGATGACGGTCTCCGCCTCGGGGTCGAGCTTGCCGGAGGCCAGCAGCTTCTTCAGCGTCGCCACGACGACACCGCCCGCTGTCTCGGCGAACACCCCGGTGGTACGCGCCAGCAGCCGGATCCCCTCCCGGATCTCGTCGTCGTCCACGTGGTCCATCCAGCCGCCGGTGCGCTTGACCGACTCCAGGGCGTACGGGCCGGCGGCGGGGTTGCCGATGTTGAGCGACTTGGCGATCCCGGTCGGCTTCACCGGCTGGATCTCGTCAGTGCCGGCGTGCAGCGCGGTCGCGATCGGGGCGCAGCCCGAGGACTGGGCACCGAACACCCGGGCCGCGCCGCCGGAGACCAGGCCGGTCTCGACCAGCTCGCCGAACGCCCGGTCGATCTTGGTCAGCAGCTCGCCGGAGGCCATCGGGATCACCACCTGCTCGGGGATCCGCCAGCCGAGCTGTTCGGCGACCTCGTACCCGAGAGTCTTGGAACCCTCGGCGTAGTACGGCCGCACGTTGACGTTGACGAACGCGGTCTGCTCGAACTCGTCGGTCTCGGTCAGCTCCTGGCAGAGCCGGTTCACGTCGTCGTAGCTGCCCTCGATCGCCACCACGTCGCCGCCGTACACTGCGGTGGTGATGACCTTGCCCTGCTCCAGGTCGTACGGGATGAAGACCATGCTGGGGGCGCCGGCGCGGGCGGCGTGGGCGGCGACGGAGTTGGCGAGGTTGCCGGTCGACGCGCAGGCGTACCGGGTGAAGCCGAGTCCGTTCGCGGCGGTGAGCGCGACCGAGACCACCCGGTCCTTGAAGGAGTGGGTCGGGTTCGCCGAGTCGTCCTTCACCCACAGCGTCTTCATGCCCAGC
Organism: Micromonosporaceae bacterium; assembly: GCA_050701695.1. Classification (GTDB taxonomy): domain Bacteria; phylum Actinomycetota; class Actinomycetes; order Mycobacteriales; family Micromonosporaceae; genus WHSM01. The sequence goes on along the minus strand of JBOGDE010000021.1, from coordinate 11,682 downwards.
TCGCGGGCCAGCTCGTCGGCGCGGATCAGCGGCGTCATCCCGGGGTTGACGCTCACCCGGGTCGCCGGGTCCTGCCCGGCCGGCAGCAGCCCGGCGTACCGCCAGATGTTCTGAGGGCCCGCCTCGATCTGCTCCCTGGTGACCTGAGCGAGCAGGTCAGCGTGGTAGCCGATCTCCAGCGGGCCGAAACACTCGTAACAGGCGTGCTGCGCGGCGAGCGGATACTCCGCACCGCAGCCGCGACAGACCAGCGCACGGGCAGGATTGCCGGCAGGGGCATCGACGGGTTCGGTGCCGAGCGCGGTCATGCGGCGCCGCCCGCAGCAGGCCCGGAGGTGAGGGAGCGCAGCGACTGAGCCGCAGGGTCGGCTACAGGGCGGCTAAAAGCCGCATGACCCGCACGAGCGAAGCGAGTGCCATCGAACACGGCATGACCCGCACGAGCGAAGCGAGTGCCATCCAACAGAGTCATGCGAGGAAGTCCCCTCATCTGTCCCGCGCGCCGGGTTGCGTCGCGGGCCGGAATTGGCACCTGTCGCGGGGATGCGATGGTTGCCGGGGCTTCAGCGGGCCGGTCCCTCTGCCCCTCTTGATGAGTCGTGCGGTTACGAGTCTATGAACCGGCTTCGATTCCCGGAACCCGTCGTGACCCAGATCCCACTGTGTGGAGCCGCCTCGGGGCCTTTGCCCCATAAAGAGAGTTATGCGGCATAAAATATGATCCGCGATTTACATCACGGAAACGTGGTTCTCACCGGGCGGCAATCCGGCCCAGGTGCCATGGTGGGCACTATGCACCCCGCAGCGAAACAGTGGCTGTCCGGCCGTACCTCGCACGCCGAGGACTGGCCGGTCGAGCTGCTGCGCACCCGCAAATCCGGCACCGGCGTCAGCGTGGTGCTGCCCGCGCTGAACGAAGAGTCGACCGTCGGCGGCATCGTCGAACAGATCGCCGAGTTCGCCGGCCGTACCGGGCTGGTGGACGAGATCGTGGTGATGGACTCGGGCTCCACCGACCGTACCGCGGAGGTGTCGGCGGCGGCCGGCGCGATGGTGTGCCACCGCGATGACGTACTGCCGGAGTTCGGGTCCCGGCCCGGCAAGGGCGAGGTGCCCTGGAAGTCGCTCGCCGTCACCAAGGGCGACATCCTGGTGTACGTCGACGCCGACCTCACCCACTTCGGCGAGCACTACCTGACCGGGCTGCTCGGCCCACTGCTCACCGAGCCGGACGTGATGCTGGTGAAGGGCTTCTACGACCGCCCGCTCAACGGCGGCGCCGGCCCCACCACCGAGGGCGGCGGCCGGGTCACCGAGCTGATGGCCCGTCCCCTGATCAACGCGTACTTCCCCGAGTTGGCCGGTGTGGTGCAGCCCCTCGGCGGCGAGTACGCCGGCCGGCGCGCGCTGCTGGAACGGATCCCGTTCGCCGCCGGGTACGGCGTGGAGATCGCGATGCTGATCGACACGCTGCGGCTGTGTGGCCTGGACGGCATCGCCCAGGTGGACCTGGACCATCGGGCACACCACCACCAGGACACCGCCGCCCTCGGCCGGATGTCCGCGACCATCCTGCACACCGTGCTGCGCCGGGTGGGCCGCAAGAGTCCACTATGGACGGAGTTCACACAGTTCCAGCGCGGCGACACCGAGCTGGGCGTCGAGCCCGTCGACCACGAGGTCACCTGGCCCGACCGCCCACCCATGGCCACCATCCCCACCCACGCCGAAGCCCTCTAACCCACCCCAACAGAGGAGATCTTGGTGAGTTAATGCTCGAATCGAGCATTAACTTACCAAGATCTCGTGCGGCCAGCGTGCGGCTGGGCCGGTCAGCTGGTTACGTCCTTGCGGAGGAAGCGGTACCAGGCGAGGCCGAAGAAGATTGCGGTGTACGCCAGCGCGGCTAGGGCTCCTCGTACCATGTCGTCGGTTTGGGCGGGGCTGGAGAGCAGGCCGATCCAGGCGTACGCGTAGCGGGTGGGGAGCAGGTCCCGGATGTCGCCGAGCGCGGTGATCGCGTCGAGGATGTTCGACATGATGTGCAGGAAGACGGCGCCGCCTACGGCACCCAGCGGGGCGTCGGTGGTGACCGACAGCAGGAACGCCAGCCCGGCCACCGGGAGCAGCATCACCGCCACGTAGCCGGCGGCGAACAGCACCCGCAGCAGGCCCTCGCCGGCCGACATCTCGCCGCCGATCGAGGCGCGCAGCGGCTCCCAGCCGAACGCGATGGTGCCGACCGCCAGGCAGGTGCCGACCAGGACCGTGATCCCGATCGCAGAGTAGACCAGCCCCACGGTGAGCTTGATGCCGAGCAGGCGCCCGCGTGGCACCGGCACCGCCATCAGGTAGCGCAGACTCCCCCAGCTCGCCTCGCTGGCGATGGTGTCGCCGCAGAACAACGCCACCACGACCACCAGCAGGAACGTGGTCGAGACCATCAGCGCGAACATCGTGAAGTTGGCCGCGCCGCCGGTCGCCATCTGCACCAGCCCGAAGCCGCCGTTGTCGGAGTCGCGCTCCCCTGACTGCGGGCCGAACTCGAACGCCAGCACCATCACGATCGGCAGCAGCATCAACAGCAGGAGCGTCAGCTGGGTACGGCGACGCGTCAACTGGCGGCGGAACTCCGTACCAAAGGAAAGGGTCTTGGTGTAGCGGTAGCCGGTGGCGGCACCGTCCTGTAGCAGCGTCATCGTTCGCTCCCTGGGCCGTCGCCTGATACCAGCGTGAGGAAGGCGTCCTCCAGGCGGCGGCGTGGCACCACCCGTTGCACCCCGACACCGGCGGCGACCAGCGCCTTCACCGCCTCCTCGCGGGGTGTGCCGTTGAGGTCGGCGACCAGCTGGGCGCCGTCGCGACTCACTTCGTTCACGCCGCCCAGGCCGCGCAGTGCGGCCTCGCCGGCGTCGATGTCGGTGACGTCGAACAGCGTGGTCGGCGACTCCCCGACGATCTCCTCGACGGGGCCGGAGGCGACCAGCTCACCGCGGTGCATCACCACCACGTGGGTGCAGGTCTGCTCCACCTCGGCGAGCAGGTGGGACGAGACCAGGACGGCCCGCCGCTCGCCGGCGTAGTCGCGCAGCACTCGGCGCATCTCGGCGATCTGCGGCGGATCCAGCCCGTCGGTCGGTTCGTCGAGCACCAGCAGCTCCGGCAGCCCGAGCATCGCCTGCGCGATCGCCAGCCGCTGCTTCATGCCGTGGCTGTAGGTACGCACCTTGCGGTCGACCGACGTACCGAGGCCGGCGATGTCGAGCACCTGGTCCAGGTGGGCGTCGCCGAGCGGGCGGCCGGTGGCCTGCCAGAACAGCGTCAGGTTGTCCCGGCCGGACAGGTGCGGCAGGAAGCCCGGGCCCTCCACCAGCGCGCCCAGCCGGGACAGCACCGGCGCACCCGGGGTCAGCCGGTGGCCGAACACCAGCGCGTCGCCGGCGTTGGGCTGGGTCAGGCCGAGCAGCGTACGCAGGGTGGTGGTCTTGCCGGCGCCGTTCGGGCCGAGCAGCCCGACCACCTGACCGCGTTCGACCCGGAAGTCGACCTTCGCGACGGCGACGAAGCCGTCCGCGTACTCCTTGCGCAGGTCGCATACCACCAGCGGGACGTCGGCGTAGTCGGCGAGCACGCTGCGGTCCTTACGGCGGTGCCGCCACCGCCCGATCAGGATGCCGGCCACGGCGACGAGCACCAGGGCGACGACGAGACCGAGCAGCACGTACCGCAGCACGGTGGCCGGGCTGGGCAGCGGTTCGTTGCTGACCTGGGGCAGGTTCAGGGTCGGCCCGCCCAGCCCCACGGTGTAGACGGTCGGCTCCGGGGGCGTGGTGTACGCCTGATCCGAGCTGGCCACCACCACCATCAGCCGGTGGTCGGTCTCGAACCGGTGCACGATGCCGGGCAGCGTGACCGTCACCGGCTTCGCCTGGCTGATGTCGGCGGGAAGGCCGGTGAGGCGTACCGGGGCGACCAGGCCGTTGGGCAGCGTGGCCCCGCCGGAGGGGCCCACGTCGTACAGCTTGACGAAGAGCACGGCCTCGCCGGTGGGTGAGGCGGCCTTGATCTGCACCGACGGCGTACCGGCGACGTCGACGGGTGCGGACAACGGCGCCGACAGGTAGCGGGCGTGCTGGCCGGGCAGGTCGGCCGTGAGGCCGGAGGCGACGCCGGACAGGCCGCCGAGGCCGGGCAGCGACGAGAGCGCCGCGGGGGTGCCGTCGGGCGGGTTCGCGATCCGCTGGGGTGCTCCGGTGAGGGTCGCCTGGTGCGGCGTGGTGTCGCCGGTGAGGCCGGGATAGGCGTCGGCGACGTAGCCGGTGGTGGCCAGGCCGCGGGTGTTGGCGTCCACCCCGGTGGCCCGGCTGTACGTGAAGCTGCCGCCCGGCGCGTCGCCCTCGCCGCGCAGGTAGTGGTCCAGCCACTGCACCGACAGATACTTCACCCGGTCCTCGTCGGCTGCCGAGGCCTGCCCGTCGTGGCCGCCGGAGAACCAGGTGACCCGTACCGGGGAGTTGCGGATGCCGCGGGCGTTGGCGTCGGCCTCCGAAAGCGGGAACAGGCTGTCGGCCAGCCCCTGCACCAGCAACGTCGGGGCCTTGATCCGGTCGAGTACGCCCGCCGGGCTGGAGTCCGCGAGCAGCTTCACCGCCGCGTCGGTGGCCCGCCCGGTGGTGGCGATGTCCAGGTACGCCTGGCACACCTCGGCGGCGAACCGGCCGCACGCCGGGTTGGGCGCTCCCTGGCCCGGACCCCGCGCGCCGCCAGATGTCGTCCCAGGGGCCGAACCGCCCGGCCCGGCGTCCGGGTTAGCGCCGTCCGGGGCGCTGCCGGTGCCTTGGCCACTGCCAGAGCCGGAGCCACTGCCAGAGCCGGAGCCGGTGTCCTGGCCGGAGCCGCCAGATGCGCCGCCGCCGGGACCGCCCGCGCCGGTGAGGGCGCCGAGGCCGGTGGGGGCACCGCTCGCCGTACCGAAGAACAGGCCGGCCCAGGCGCGTTTGAACACCCCGTTGCCGGCGCCGCCGCCGCTCGCGTCGGGCAGGAACGCGCCGCCCAGGTCGTGCCACGTCGCCTGCGGCACGATCGCGTCGACCCGCTGGTCATGGCCGGCGAGCAGCAGCGCCAGCGCACCGCCGTACGAGGCTCCCATCGCCGCCACCCGGGGATCGCCGGCGCCGTCGCGCGCCACCTCGTCGCGGGTGGCGAGCCAGTCCAGCAGCCGCCGCGCGTCGGCCACCTCGTAGTCGGCGGCGTTGAGGTGAATCTGCCCGGTCGATTTCCCGAACCCCCGCGCGGTGTACGTCAGCACCACGTACCCCTGGCCGGCCAGCTCCTCCGCGGTGTCGGCGACGCTGTCCTTGGTGCCGCCGAAACCGTGCGCCAGCAGCACCGCCGGGGCGGGCGTGGTCGCCGTGGCGGTCTCGGGCACGTACAGCGTGGTGTCGAGCTTCGCCGGCTCGCCAGGGGCGTCGGCGCCCGGCAGGGTGCGCTGCTCGGTGCGGTGGTCGACGGTGCCGTCCAGGCCGTACCAGACGGTCAGCCCGGCCACCAGCAGCAGCACCACGACCAGCGACAGCACCCGCCCGGGGTGACGACGGGACCAGCCGGAGACCCGGCGGTACGCCCGGCCGGCGAACGCGACGGGTCCGGGACGTGACGCGGCGCGTGACGCCTTGAGCGAGTCGTCGCCTTCGGTGGGAGAAGCAGCCATGCGGCAACCGTACGTCTCACGGCTGAGGCGACCCTGAGGGCGTCCTTGTGGGCCGCCGATACCCTGCCGGGGAATCGATCACGGGGGGCAATTGTGTATCAAGCCGGCAGCCAGCAGCCAGCCGCGACACCAAGGCGCGGCGTGCCCTGGTACGTGTGCTGATCTCGGTCGCGGTGGTGCTGCTGGTGGCCGGCGTGTGCGGGCTGCAGGCACTGACCGCACCGTCCTCGCCGCCCCCGAGGCGCCCGCCGACCCATGCGCGCTGGTCAGCGAACAGACCCTGAAACGAGTGGTGCCAGACGCGAAGGTCACCCGCTCCGAGTCGGACAACGACAGCCGCCACAGCAAGCGCGCCAGCTGCGAGATCGAGACCAGCGGCGACTCCACGTCAGCCACCAGCGTCAGCCTGAAGTTCAGCATCACCCGCCACGGCGTACGTCAGCGCGGCCGCGCGGCGGAGGCGCGGGAGGCATTCAACAGCAGCCGGCAGCAGTACACCGGCGAGAACCTGACCGACGTACCTGACCTCGGCGATTCCGCGTACGCGAAGCTGGAGCACTCCGGGTCGGACATCGAGGTCCTGGTCGCCGTACTGACCGGTGGCGACACCTTCGCCGTGAGGTACTACGTGTGGCCCTCCGGCGACGGGCAGCCGATGGCCGACGAGCTGGCGCTACTGGCCACGGTCGCTGTGGCCCGCGACCTGGTCAACGGACTCCGCTGACCAGCCTCCCACCGCTGGGACGATGCGGCGGCGGCCGGGCGCCTGGTGGCGTCCCGGTACCCTGCCAGGGACCGCGACAACGGGGGTAAACGTGTATCAACCAGGCAGCTGGCAGCCGGCAGCGCCGCCACACCGCAGGCCACGCGTGCAGTGGTACGCGTGGCTGCTCCCACTCGTCGCCGTGCTGTCGGTCACGATCGGATTCTGTGGGCCGAGCATGCTGCGACTCACCGCCGGCGGCAGTGACGACCCTCGCCGCGCGCCCGACGATCCCTGCGCGCTGATCGCGACGCGGACCATGGCGCTGGTCGTACCGTCGCCGAAGGTGGAGCGCTCCGAGGCCGACAACAGCCTCACGTACACCCGGTACGGATACTGCACGGTGGCGACCGACGACGACGCCGCGACCTCCACCGCACGCGCGTCGCTCCGGGTGACGATCGAGCGCCATGGAGCGCTGAGACGTGCCAATCCCGCCGCCAAAGCCCGCGGCGACTTCGCTGGCTCCAAACAGCGCGAGCTTGACGGCTCCGAGGCCCGGGTGGTGGACCTGCCAGGGCTCGGCGACTCCGGGTACGCCGAGATCCGCGACAACGACCGGCCCGACAAGAAGAAGTCCGACGTGACGGTCAACGTACTGGTCGGTGGCGACACGATCTCCGTCAACTACCGCAGCTCGCCCGCCACCGACCAGCTCGCGCTCGCGGCGGCGGTCGCGGTGGCCCGCGACCTGCTGAAAGGACTCCGCCGATGAGCGAGCGTCAGCGAGCGAATCAATGTCACAGCGCGTGCGCGAAGCGCACGACCTCGCGAAGCGACGTCGTGCAATGAGCGACCAGCCGCCTGGTCCGTCGCCATGGCCGAAGCCGGAGCCGTTCAGCCCCTGGGCACGCCCGTCGTCGGAGCCCGAGCCCCCCGGCATCCCGGGCGAGGCCGCGCCCGGGACCCCAGACCGGGCCGCGCCCGAGACCCCGGCCCAGACCGGGCCCGAGACCCCGGGCGACGGCACGGACGACCGAGTAGGGCGTCCACCCGCGGTGGCGTCGACGGCGACGCCGTCCCCCTCGGCACCGTCACGGCCGCTGCTGCCTGGCTGGGCCTGGCTCGCTCTCGGCCTGGTGCTGGTCCTCGTCTGCGGCGTGTTTCCGTTCGTACTGCAGACCGCGCTGAGCGGCGCGACGAGCACCCAGTCCGCCGAGGTACCGGCGGCGACCCCGGCGCCGGTGCCGACGCTGACCGGGTCACCGTTCGTGTCGGTGGCCCCGGAGCACCCGCCGGCGAAGCTGCGGGACGTGAAGCCGGTGTCGATCGTCGGCCCGACCTGGGATGCGGGCGAGAAGACGTTCACCTTCGCCTTCCGGGGGGTGCCGTTCGCGTTCCGGGGCGGCGCGCACTGGGGCTGTATGCGCGGCACCTGGGAGAACGGCGACGGCAAGGAGATCGACGCCGTCGCGTGGCGCTGCATCGACGAGCAGAAGGGCAGCAAGGCCGCCACGGTCGACCTACTGGTACGCCGCTGCGCCCAGGACTGCTCCGCCGCCGAACAGGCGAAGCTCGACACCGACTGGCTTGACGCGCCGGTGACGTACCAGCGCAAGGACGCCACCACCCGGTACGCGGAGGGCGCCAAAGGCACGGCGTACACCCTGGTGGTGAGCCACTACTTCCCGGAGCGGCCGGGCGACCCGCTGGGTTGGCAGGTCGGGGTGAGCGCCACCTGCCTGCCGATCCACAAGGCGACCTGCCAGAAGGTGGTCAACGACATCCGCACCCAGAGCGGCTGACCCGCGCCACCCTTGGTGTTACAGCGCCAGGTGGGTACGCAGCGCGTCGTCGAGGCGGCGCAACACGGCGGGCGGCACCCGGCCGACGCGGCCGCGCACCCGGCCGACCGCGATGCTGCGTACCTGCTCGGCCTGGGCCTTCGAATCGGCGGCCAGGCCGCACTCGTCGGCCCGCAGCAGCACCTGGAACGGGAACACCCAGGTGGTGTGCGAGGTCACCGGCACCACCGTGACCACGCCGCGGCCGGTACGGTCAGCGGCCCGGTTGGCGGCGTCGTTGCTGACGATCACGGCGGGCCGGGTCTTGTCGGCCCCGGCGCCGCGTACCGGCTCCAGGTCGACCCAGCGGATCTCACCTCGGCGCATCGCCCGGACCCGGTTCGGCCACCCCGTCGGAGGCGGTCGCTTCCCACACCGCGGCGTCGGTGTCCGATTCCCATTCCTGGAACGCCTCGGCGTACGAGTCCTGCAGGTTGGACTCGCGGAGCAGTGCGATCGCGTGCTGGATCACCGAGGACCGACTCGCCGAGCCGGTCCGCCGGGAGTAGTCGTCGACGAACGCGACGTCCTCCTCAGGCAGGCTGACACTCAACTTCATACCACCGATGCTACCGCTGGTGCTACCACAACTGCCACCTACGGGTGCCGGGTCTGGCTGGTGCGCGCCCGGGAGCGGCTTGCCCGTAACCGGCGCAGCCGTTTGACCAGCACCGGCTCGTACGCCAGCGCTGCCGGATCGTCGAGCAGCTGGTTGAGCAGCTGGTAGTAGCGGGTCGCCGAGAGGCCGAACTCGTCGCGGATCGCCTGCTCCTTGGAGCCGGCGTGCCGCCACCAGCGCCGCTCGAAGTCGAGGATCCGCTCGTCCCGCTCGGCGAGGGGTGACGCGGGGGGCGGATGAGGGGCGTCCATCACACTCCATCAGGGACTGTCCACGGGCGACACAGTGAAACACACCCGTACGACAAACCGGCCGCGGCCCGAAGACCCGACCGAGCCGTCACACCCGGACCACGTCCACGCCGATCTCGGTGAACGTGGAGATCACCTCGTCGCTGGCACCGGAGTCGGTGATCAACGTGTGGATCCGGTCGATCGGGCAGATCCTGGCGAACGCGTGTTTGCCCAGCTTCGAGCTGTCGGCGAGCACCACTACCCGGCGGGCGCGGGCGGCCATCAGGCCGTTGATCGCGGCCTCCCCCTCGTGGTGGGCGGCGGCGCCGAGCGCCACGTCGACCGCGTTCACCCCGAGGAACGCGATGTCCAGCGTCAACTCCCGCAGCACCCCCGTGGCGAGCGGCCCGATCAGCTCGAACGACTGCGGCCGGATCACCCCGCCGGTGACCACGATCTTGACGTGCGGCCGGACGATCAGCTCGTTGGCGATGTTGAGCGCGTTGGTGACGATGGTGAGCGCGCTGCCGTCGGTGTTCCCCACCAGGTCGGGACGGGTGGCCAGGGCCCGCGCCACCTCGGTGGTGGTGGTGCCGCCGTTCATCCCGACCACCAGTCCGGGTGTGACCATCGCCGCAGCCGCCTGCCCCACGCGCTGCTTCTCGCCCACGTGTTTGGCGGACTTGTAGCGCAGCGGGAGGTCGTACGACACGGTGTTGGCGACGGCGCCACCGCGGGTACGGGTGATCATCTGCTGCTGGGCAAGCTGGTCGAAATCCCTACGAATCGTCGCCTGGGATACGTCGAGTTGCTCGGCCGCGTCCTCCACGGTGATCCGGCCTTCCTCGGCCAGGATCTCCAACAGCGCATTCCAGCGCCCGTACCGGTCCACGACCCCTCCTATGCCCTCTCCGGCGGGTAACGCCGAGCGGGGCGTTGGCAATCACACACCCTGACGTGCACAATCATGCGCGAAAGGCGGGTAGAACGTCGAGTACCCGTGCGCAAAGTCAGCCGAAATACGCCCGCATGCACGCGGGTCGCCGGCCGAGAGCCAGCAGAGGAGCCTGCATGTCGTACGCCGCTGCGGAGATCGAATCCCAACCCGGGTGTTGGCGCCGTGCCGCCACGCTCGCCGCCAGCGGCCAGCACGCCGCCCTGCCCCGCCCCGGAGAGCGGGTCGCCATCGCCGGCTGCGGCACCTCGTGGTTCATCGGGCAGAGCTACGCCGCGCTGCGCGAGGGGTCCGGCCAGGGCGAGACCGACGCCTTCGCCGCCTCCGAGATGCCGCTGGACCGCCGGTACGACCGGGTGCTCGCGATCACCCGCTCCGGCACCACCACCGAAATCCTCGACCTGCTCAAGCGGCTCCCCGGCGACATCCCCAGCGTGGCGATCACCGGCACCGCCGACTCGCCGGTGCACAAACTCGCCGGTGACACGCTGCTGCTGGACTGGGCCGACGAGCACTCCGTGGTGCAGACCCGGTTCGCCACCAGCACCCTCGCGCTGCTGCGCGCCCACCTCGGCGAAGACCTGACCGCGGCAGTCGCCGACGCCGAACGCGCCCTCACCGCGCCGCTGCCGCTGGACCCGGCCACCCTGGACCAGGTCACCTTCCTGGGTCAGGGCTGGACGGTCGGGCTCGCCAACGAGGCGGCGCTCAAGCTGCGCGAGGCTGCGACCTTCTGGACCGAGGCGTACCCGGCGATGGACTACCGGCACGGCCCGATCAGCATCGCCCAGCCCGGGCGTGCGGTGTGGTCCTTCGGTACGCCGCCCGACGGCCTCGCCGAGGACGTGGCCGGCACCGGCGCCACCCTGGTCACCGGCGACCTGGACCCGATGGCCGACCTGGTACGCGCCCAACGCCTCGCCCTGGCGCTCGCCGCCGTACGGGGCCTCGACGCCGACAACCCCCGGGCGCTGACCCGCTCGGTGGTCCTCGACTGATGAACGGCCCGGGCCCCGACACCGCCGACGTGGTGATCGCGATCGACGTGGGCGGCACCGTGACCAAGTGCGCCCTGGTCGGCGCCGGCGACCATGCCGTACGGCACACCGAGCGGCACCCCACCGGTGCCGAGCACGGCCCCGACGCCGTGACCGAACGGCTGCTCGACATCGCCGCCGGCCTGGCGGACCGGGCCCGCGCCCTCGGGCTGACCCCACGGGCGGCCGGCCTGGTGGTGCCGGGGATCGTGGACGAGACCCACGGCGTGGCCAGCTACGCGGCGAACCTGGGCTGGCGTGACGTACCGCTGCGGAAGCTGGTGGAGTCCCGGACCGGGCTGCCCACCGCGCTCGGCCACGACGTACGGGCCGGGGGGCTCGCCGAGGCCAGACTGGGCGCCGGACGGGGCGTCGCGCAGCTGCTGTTCGTACCGATCGGCACCGGGATCGCGGGGGCGCACGTGGTCGGTGGTCACGCCGCGTCAGGCGCTCACGGCGCTGCCTGCGAGCTGGGCCATGTGGTGGTACGCCCTTCCGGCCGCCCCTGCGGCTGTGGCCGGCGCGGCTGCCTGGAGGCCGAGGCGTCCGCCCGTGCCGTGGCTGCCCGCTACGCCGAATGG
>JBOGDE010000020.1:0-27893 GCA_050701695.1 Micromonosporaceae bacterium | reverse complement strand
GGCCAAGGCCGGCGCGTTGATCGCCCGCGCCGAGCGTCCGGTGCTGGTCGCCGGGTCGGACGTGCTGGCCGGCGGCGCCGTCGCCGCCCTGCGGGAGTGTGCCGAGTCGCTGCGGATCCCGGTGTACGCCAACGGCATGGGCCGCGGCTGCCTCCCGCCGGGCCACGAGCTGGCGTTCTCCCGCAGCCGCCGTGCCGCGCTCAAGGGCGCCGACGTGGTGGTCGTGGTCGGCACCCCGCTGGACTTCCGGCTGGGCTTCGGCGACTTCGGTGACGCCCAGGTGGTGCACGTGGTGGACGCCGAGTCGCAGCGGGCGACCCACGTCGAGGTCGCCGCCGCACCCACCGGCGACCTCCGCGCCACCCTGGAAGCCCTCGCCGACCACACCGGCGACCCGAGCGAACGTGCCGGCTCCCTCGATGCGTCACGCCCGGGACCCGGCACGTTCGCGTCACACGCCGACTGGGTGGCGGATCTGCGTACCGCCGAGGACGCCGCCCGGGATGCCGAGCGGGAGGCTCTGGAGGCCGACACCGATCCGATCAAACCCTCCAGGGTGTACGGGGAGCTGCGCCGCGCCCTGGACCCCGACGCGGTGATCATCGGCGACGGCGGTGACTTCGTCTCCTACGCCGGCAAGTACCTCGACCCCGGCGCGCCCGGCTGCTGGCTGGACCCGGGCCCGTACGGCTGCCTCGGCACCGGCATGGGGTACGCGATGGGCGCCCGCGTGGTGCACCCCGACCGGCAGATCGTGCTGCTGCTCGGCGACGGCGCCGCCGGCTTCTCCCTGATGGACGCCGAATCTCTGGTACGCCAGAACCTGCCGGTGGTGATCGTGGTCGGCAACAACGGCGTCTGGGGCCTGGAGAAGCACCCCATGAACGCCCTGTACGGCTACGACGTCGCCGCCGACCTGCAGCCCGGCCTGCGCTACGACAAGGTCGTCAAGGCCCTCGGCGGCGCCGGCGAGACCGTCGCGAAGCCAGGTGAGCTGGCGCCCGCGCTCAAGCGCGCGTTCGACGCCGGCGTCCCGTACCTGGTCAACGTCCTGACGGATCCGGCGGACGCCTACCCCCGCTCCTCCAACCTCGCCTGAACCCGCCCACCCGCCCCGCCCTTTCATGATCAACGGTCCGTCCATGCTGTCCCGACAACATGGACGGACCGATGATCATGGAGAGAGGGTGGCGGGAGGTCAGCTGGTGGGGTCGGGGAGGTTGGGGGCGGTGGCGAGCGGTTTGGCGGCGATCTGGAGCATCCGGGCGATGCTGGTGCCGGCGATCACGCCGGGGACGTACGGGCCGCCGACCACCAGGTGGGTGAGGTCGCCCGCGGCCTGGCCGTTGAGCAGCCGGACCGGGGAGCCGGAGTCGCCGGGGGAGGCCGCGCCGTCCCAGGCGAACGCGTCGCTGCCGCTGACCTCGCCGCGGCCGCGGTAGACCACCACGCCGGCGCGCGGGGTGCCGCCGGTGCCGATCACCAGGCCGTGGCCGGCGTGCTCGCACACGTCGCCCAGCGTCGGGGAGCCGGCGCTGGTGGGGCCGCCGAAGTACGCCATCGAGGGGTTCACGTGCTGCTGCATCGCCGGGTAGATCGCGATCAGCGCGAAGTCGTTGCCGATGCCGCCGTCGACGCTCTTGACCACCTTGCCGATGGTCATCAGCAGACCGGGGGCGGCGATCAGCGTGACCACCTCACCCACCTCGGCGCAGTGGCCGGCGGTGCCGATGTGGTAGCTGCCGGGGCTGCCGAACACGAAGTTGGTGGTGCAGCCGGCCGGCTCCAGGATCCAGGCGCCCGGCCGGATCCCGGTGAACGCCAGCCCGGAGGCCTGGTAGTCGACACCGTCCGGGATCGCCACGCCCTCACCGCGCAGTCCGGCGGCGTGCGCGGCGTCGGCCAGCTCCGGGGTGTACCAGGAGGGGGTGGGTGTGATCAGTTCGGTCACCGTGGCGCCGGCGAACGGGTCCGTGGTGGTGGTCGCCCCCTGCGCTGCGCCCGCGGTCACCAGGAGGGTTGCCGCGGCGGCGATCGCCAGGAGCGTACGTCTGAGGGTCATCGGTGTCTCCGTCCGGTCGACGGGGCAGCGGGTGGCGCGGTCTGCTCTGCCCGGTCCTGTGGTTGATTCCCTCTGTTTTCGTACGATCGACGTCAATCATTACGAACGGGATTACCGCGACCGGGTGACCCACCGGCGGCGAGCAGATTGCCCTTCGGGATCGCGATCTGGGGCGGTACGCCACCGGCGGCCACCCGGGTGGACAGGTCACGCTCGTCGGCGACCGCGCGCCGGTACGCGGTGACCGTACGGTCGGCGATCGCGGGCCACGCGTACTCCCGGGCGGCGACGTCACGGGCACGCCGGGCGATGCGGCGGGCGTACACCTCGTCGGCGAGCAGTGCGCCGACCGTGTCGGCGAGTGCCGCGGGGTCGGCGGCCGGGAAGGTCAGGCCGGTCTGGCCGGCGTCGACGATCTCGGCGAGGCCGCCGGTGGTGGCGGCGGCCACCGGGGTGCCGGTGGCGGCCGCCTCCAGGGCGATCATGCCGAACGGCTCGTACCGGCTGGGGGCCACCAGGCAGTCGGCGGCGGCGATCAGCGCCGGCAGCGTGTCGTCGTCGAGGAAGCCCGCGAACGTGACTGTCCGGCGGATCCGGCGGCGCCGCGCCAGCGCCTCCAGCTGCTCGCGGTGCGGCCCGTCGCCGGCGATCACCACCCGTAGCCCCGGGTACGCCGCCCGCAGCTTCGGCACCGCCTCCAGCAGATCCTGCACCCCCTTCTCGTAGACCAGGCGGCCGGCGTACACCACGAGTGGGCCGTCGCCACCGAAGCGGGTACGGGCCGCCGCGACCGCGCGGGGCGACGGGCGCCAGGCCTCCGGCCGCACCCCGTTGCCGATCACGGTCACCTTGCCGCGCGGCAGGTCGAACAGGCGGCTCACCTCCCACCGCATGTACGCCGAGCAGACCACCACCCGGCGCGCCTGGTACGTCAGCCACCACTCCACGGAGTGGATGCACCGGTTGGTCTCCTCCGGCAGCCAGCCGGAGTGCCGCCCCGCCTCGGTGGCGTGCACGGTCGCCACCAGCGGTACGCCCAGCGCGTGCTTGAGCGTCACCGCGGCATGGGTGACCAGCCAGTCGTGGGCGTGCACCACGTCGTAGTCGCCGCCGGCACAGAGCGCGGCCCGGGTCAGTGCGTGGTTGAACGCCATGGTCCAGGCCAGCAGCGTCGCGTTGGTCAGCGGGAACAGCGGCGGGTCCTCGGGGGCGCGGATCACCCGTACCCCCTCGAGTTCTTCTTCGAGCGGGGCACCGTCGCCGTGGCGGGTGACCACGGTGACCTGGTGACCGGCCGCCGCCAGCGAGGTGGCGAGGGCGTGGACGTGTCGGCCCAGCCCGCCGACCATCACCGGCGGGTACTCCCAGGACAGCATCAGAACGCGCACAAGGCGCGATTCTGTCAGAAGCTACCCGCCGGTACCGTTGTTGCGGTCCTCCGGCGCCGGGTCGGTGGTCGACTCCGGCCCGGGGTCGGGCTCGGGCCGCGGCGGTGGCTCCGGCGGTGGCGGACCGGCATCGCCGCGGCGGCGTTCCAGGTCGGCGAGGAAGTCGGGATCGTCGTCGGGCGCCAGCGGCCTCGGGATCGGGCGGCGCGGGTCGGGCGGGCTCCACGGCATCGCCAGCTTCGTACCGGGGCGGCCGTAGCTGAACCAGGCGATCGGCCCGGCGAACAGCCCGAACACGATCACCAGCGACCAACCGAACCGGGACCACCGCTCGGGCGCCCGCTCACCGCCGAGGCAGTCCACCAGCGCGGCGAACGCCAGCCCGAGGTGGATCAGAAGCAGCAACACCAGCAGGCGACCCATACCCACATGATGCCCCCTCGGGGCCCGGTCCCACACCCGGGGCGCGGGGTCAGTGCGGCTCCATCAGAAACGCGTACGCGGCGGCGACCAGTGCGGCGTTGTCGGGCGTGGGGTTGCCGTCGGGCAGCTCCAGGGTGTCCTCCAACCCGATCCGGGTGTCGTAGCCGGCGTCCAGCGCCCACTCCAGCACCGGCCAGGCGGCCGCCTCCACGCCGTGCACCAGGATCGGCAGGTCGGCGCCGAGCGGCGCCAGCGCGGCGATCAGCGTGTCGGCGGTCCCGATCGCGGCGTCGGAATCGGTCGCCTGCGGCTCCACCAGCACCCGCAGCAGCCGCGGCGCCAGCCCGCTCGCGGCGAGCTTCGCCGGGTCCTCCGCCTCGCTGATCCCGGCCTCCACGCCGATGCCCCCGTCCAGCAGCGCGGCGGCCACCCGCTCCCAGCCGGACTCGGAGAGGTTGACCGAGGCGAACGCCGGCCGCGCCGCATCGTCCAGCTCGGTCCAGGCACCGACCGTGGCCAGCCGGGCGTCGAGGTCGGGCAGGATCCACTCACCGGTGGTGACGCCGATCGCCAGCTCGGGGCACTGCCGGCGTACCGCCGCGACCGCCGCGGCCACGTCGGCGACCGCCAGCGACTCACCGCCCTCGGCATCGCGTGGATGCAGGTGTACGGCATCGGCCCCGAACTCCGCGCAGGCGTCCGCGTCGCGGGCCAGCTGCTCGGGGGTGAGGGGGAGCCGGCGGTGTGCACCGGCCAGCCGGGCTCCGTTGAGACAGGCCTTGACGAGCATGCCGGCCCCTTCCGTCGGGCGATGATCGACACGCTATCGGCTATCGGGCGGCACCGCGACGGTCTGGGACGGGCCCGGCTCAGCGGCGGGCGTGGATCACCAGGTCCAGTGAGTCGTCGATCGCGTCGGTGTCGAGCGTGAAATCGCCGGCACCGACACCCGCCACCGTGTGCCCGAGCCAGGCCGGCCACCGCGACGGCGGGGTGGCGAGCTGGGCGCCGATCAGGTCGGTGCCGTACCGGTCGCGGCATGCGGCGTCGAGCCTGGCCAGGCGGGGGCCGGCGCGCAGGCCGTACCGGGTCAGGTCGGTGAGGTGAGGAGCGAGCAGGTCGGCCAGTTCGGCGTCGCTGAACTCCCGGGTGTGGAACGGGTTGGTCGGGGTGTCCGAGCCGGGGGTGAACGTCAGCCGGTTCGGAGTGGAGATCACCAGCTGGCCGCCGGGGCGCAGTACCCGGGCGCACTCGGCGACGTACCCGGGCTGGTCCCACAGGTGCTCGACGACCTGCATGCTGACCACCGCGTCGAAGCTGGCGTCGGGGAAGGGGAGCGCGACCACGTTGCCGCGGACCACGTACACGTCCGGGTAGCTGGCCGCGGCGTGCGCGGCCGCGGCCGGGTCGTAGTCGAGGCCGACCACGCGGTGCCCGGCGGCGGCGAGCAGCGCGGCACCGTACCCCTCGCCGAGCCCGGCCTCCAGCAGTCTGGCCCGCGCCGGCAGCCACCCCACCGCGGCCAGGTACGCCGCCTCGTGCCGGCGGAACCAGTAGTTCTCCGCGGCGATCCCGGGCAGCGTGCGCTCCCCGGTCAGGACCAGTTCCACGGCTCTCCTCGGGGTGACTCGTCTCACGGCAGGTGCTAGCTACTAGCAAGTAAGGTAGCGGCTTAATGAGAATGGCTGATACCGGCCGTGGTGGTCGGGGACAGTGGCAATACCGTGGTAGCGGACATTGACTGAACGCCCGTTAAGCAGGAGGCCTCGACTGCGATGAAGATCGTCGTACTCGTCAAGCAGGTGCCTGACTCCGGTGAGGAGCGCACCCTGCGAGCTGACGACAAGACCGTCGACCGTGACGCGGCGACGAAGCGGATGAATGAGCTGGACGAACACGCCATCGAGGCGGCGCTCACGCTGACCGAGGCGCACGGCGGTGACGTCACGCTGCTGACCGTCGGCCCGGACGACGCCACCGAGACGATCCGCAAGGCGCTGTCGATGGGCGCCGACAAGGCCGTACACGTCTCCGACGAGGCGATCCACGGCTCCTGCGCGGTCGCCACCTCCAAGGTGCTCGCCGCCGCGCTCGGCAAGGTGGAGTGGGACCTGGTGCTCTGCGGCGCAGAGGCCACCGACGGCGGGGTGCAGGCGATGCCGCACATGCTCGCCGAACGGCTCGGGGTCGGCGCGGTCACCGGTGCCCGCAAGGTCACCGTCGACGGTGGCGCGATCACCGTCGAGCGGCAGACCGACGAGGGGTACGAGGTGCTGCAGGCCGAGGGCCCGGCGATCGTGAGTGTCTGGGACACCATCAACGAGCCGCGCTACCCGTCGTTCAAGCTGATCATGGCGGCGAAGAAGAAGCCGGTCGAGTCGTACGCGCTGGCCGACCTGGGGGTCTCCGCCGACGAGGTCGGGCTGGCGAACGCCACCAGCCAGGTGCTGGAGTTCGCGCCGAAGCCGCCGAAGCAGGCCGGCACCAAGATCACCGACGAGGGCGACGGCGGCGTGAAGCTGGTCGAGTACCTCGCTTCCGAGAAGTTCGTCTGAGCGAGAGGGTGACGGATTCCCATGGCTGAAGTACTTGTGGTAGTCGAGGCGCCCGCCGGTGAGGGTGGTGCCCCGGTCGTCAAGAAGGTCACCTTCGAGATGCTCACCCTGGCCCGTACCCTGGGCGAGCCCTCCGCCGTGGTGCTCGGCGCGCCCGGCACCGCCGCCGCGATCTCGGACAAGCTCGCCGAGTACGGCGCCGCGAAGGTGTACGTCGCCGAGTCCTCCGACGTGGACGGCTACCTGGTCGCCCCGAAGGCCGAGGTGCTGGCGAACCTGGTCGGTCAGGTCAGCCCCGCGGCGGTGCTGCTCGCCGGCACCCAGGAGGGCAAGGAGATCGCCGGCCGGGTCGCGGTGAAGCTGGACAACGGTCTGCTGACCGACGTCTCGGAGCTGACCGCCGACGGCACCGCCACCCAGGTGGTCTTCGCCGGCTCCACCATCGTGAAATCGAAGGTGAGCAAGGGCATCCCGCTGGCGACGGTGAAGCCGAACGCGGTCACCCCTTCGCCGGCGGCGGGTGCGGCCGAGCAGGTCGCGGTGGACGTGGCGATCTCCGACGTGGCCAAGAAGGTCAAGGTGGTCGAACGGGTCGCCGAGCAGAAGGGCTCCCGCCCGGAGCTGACCGAGGCTTCGATCGTGGTATCGGGCGGTCGCGGTGTCGGCAGCGCGGAGAACTTCAAGCTGATCGAGGAGCTCGCCGACTCGCTCGGCGCCGCGGTCGGCGCGTCCCGGGCCGCCACCGACTCCGGCTTCTACCCGCACGCGTTCCAGGTGGGTCAGACCGGTAAGTCGGTCTCGCCGCAGCTCTACATCGCCGCCGGCATCTCCGGTGCCATCCAGCACCGCGCCGGGATGCAGACCTCGAAGACCATCGTGGTGGTCAACAAGGACGACGAGGCCCCGATCTTCGAGCTCGCCGACTTCGGCGTGGTCGGCGACCTGTTCAAGGTCGTTCCCCAGGCCGTCGAAGAAATTCGAAAGAGGAAGTAGCCAGGCTTGTTGTAGACCTTGGTGGTCGGGTGCCGTTCCGCACCCGGCCACCAAGATCTTTTCTGGGGGTACGCGGTGACAGCCGACCTGGACGCGTGAGAGCCCGACCCCGACCGTCAGGTGCTGCAGGGCCTGTCGCAAGCGAGCAAGGCACTGGACGCTTGCTAACGAATCTGGGACACAAAACCGTTAGCAGGCGTCCAATGCCTCCCTGCGAAGTCGGCACGCCGTCCGGATCGCGTGTTCGAGCTGGTCGCGGCGCATCAGCCCGTCAGCCCCAAGACCGCGGAGCGCTCCTCCTGGGACAGCAGGCCCCCCAGCGGGGAGACCTCGCGCATCTCCACCGAGTCGGTGTCGAGGCCGGTCATCACGCGGCGAAGCCCGGGAACGTCCCGGTCGCGGAGAAGTTGCTGCCAGCGATCAAGGTTCCTCAGGTGGGGCTGGCCTCGTACGCTGCCGCGCAGCCGACTGAGGTTGCGCAGGATTGTCGGACGCCACTCGTCCAGGGTCTCGGGAGTCAGGTGCGTCGACAGCCGGCGATGGAGCTGCCAGGAGCGCTCGGAGGAGCGGTTCAGCTGGCGCCTGACCGGACGCCGTACCACCTCGAGTTGGAAGCCCATGCACGACAACAGCCGGTCGAGCATGTCGTCGCTCATCTCCACGCGGCTCGACAGGAACTGGCTGATGCTGGGCTGCCGCACGCCGCTGAGTCGAGACAGCTCCGACTGGGTGGTGCCGGTCTCCAGCATCACCTCACGCAGCAGCTCACGCCTGTCGGGCATGGCCGAAGTATAGCAAATATTGCTATAGCCTGCCGAGGCCTGTACCGCAATGTCATCGCTTTGCGCCGGGGACGGGGATCAGGAGGAGGGGGCGGCCGGTGGTGACCCAGAAGTACTCCAGGCCGTTGAGGGCCACCAGGGTCGCGGTCACCAGGGCGGCGGTCACCACCAGCGGCAGCAGCGGTGCGACCAGCGCCAACCCCAGACAGACCCCAGCGGCGGCGGTACGGAACACCGTCGGGGCGCCGAACATCCGCCACCGCGAGTAGCTGAAGCCGAGCAGGTAGAGCGCGGCACCGGGCGCCAGCAGCAGCTCCAGCACCGAATGCGGATGTTCGAGAGGGTGCGCCAGCAGCTTCTTGAGCCCGACGGCGACGCAGATCAGCGCGATCACGTACACCAGGTGGGTGTAGCTGAACACGTCGCGCACGATCCTGGCCTGCATCGTGGTGGTACGCAGCGCGTGCTGTACCGCCGAGGCGCCGAAGTGGAAGTACGTCCACCACAGCGCCACGATCAGCACGAACCCGAGCGCCAGTGGCCCGAGCACGGCGGCGCCGGGTGCGTGCTCGCCGCTGGCGGCCTGCCCGCCGGTGGCCACGATCGTCTCGCCGAGCACGATGATCATGAACAGTCCGAACCGTTCCGGCAGGTGCGCGGTCTCGAAGTGCAGCCCGGCCAACCGCCGGCCCAGCAGCCGGGGCCCGGCGATCTCGATCAGCGCCGCGGCCGCCCACAGCCCGACCCGCCAGCCACCGTCGAGCAGGCCGCCGGCCAGGAACAGCGGGGTGGCGAAGAACAACGCGATCCCGAACGGGTCCAGCCCCGGCGCGCCGTAGAAGCGCAGCGGCCGCATCGCCACCCAGAGCACGACCCGCAGCACCGCGTACGCCCCGACGAACAGCAGCCCACCGCCGGCGTACGCGGTCGGCAGCGCCACCGCCATGGTCAGTACGCAGCCGGCCACCGCGAACAGCACCAGCCGTCCGGAGGCCGCCTCAATCCGGGCGCCGGCGGCGTTGGCGTACACGGTGGTGCCTACCCAGCCCCACCACAGCGGCAGCAGGAGGAGCAGTGCGAGCGCCACGTCGCCGAGCCCGTGGCCGTGGGCCAGCGCGCCGGCGATCTGGGTGACGCCGAACACCCACACCAGGTCGATGAACAGCTCCGACCAGCGCACCCGCTGCTCTTCAGGTGCGCTGGTCGGTGTGTCGTCAGTGGACTCGGCCTGCGTCATGGCGGCAAAGATACCGCCGCCGGCAGGGGCCAGACCGCGATCAGTAGCTGCTGTACCCGCTGAACCCGATCCACAGGACGACCGCCGCGATCCAGATCAGGCCGATCAGTACGGCGGCACCGCCGGTGGCCAGCCCGGTGATCGCCTGCGACTTGCCACCGATCTGGCCGTTGGACTCGTCGATCTGCTTCATCGAGATGAAGCCGAGCACCGCGGCCACACCGCCGCCGAGCAGACCGATGATGCCGAACAGGCCGCAGCAGAACCCCAGCACCGCCATCACCACGGAGACGATGCCGGTGATCATGGCACCCATCGCCATGCCCGAGTTGTTGCTGGCCGGCGGGCCGTAACCGCCGTACGGGTTCTGGCCGTACGGCGCGGGGGCAGGGGGATAGCTGGGCGGCGGCGGTGGCGGCGGCAGCCCCGGCTGCTGAGGTGCGTTCGGGTCGCCGTACTGGCCCGCGTTCGGGTCGCCGTACGGTGCGGCGTTCGGGTCGCCGTACGGGGCGCCGCTGGGCTCGCCGCCGTACGGCGGGCCGCTGGGTGTCCCGGAGCCGTACGGGTCCGGCGGTGAGCTGGACGGCGAGCCCCACGGGTCGGGCGCTCCACTGGCCGGCGCCCCGCTGGCCGGCGTGTTCCACGGATCGGGGGTGCCCGGAGGAGGCTGCTGCGGATTCGGCGGTCCGCCGAAACCTGGACCCTGGCCCGGTGGCTGGTCACCGTATCCTGGCTGCACTCGTACTCCCCACGTCAAAAGGTGGCTACGACGCTAGCCGATCCCGGCCACCCGGACCGTCCCGCCCCACCGGATAGGCTTGCGGGCGATGGTTTACCTGGATCACGCCGCCACCACCCCGATGCTCCCCGAGGCGCTCGACGCGTACGTCTCGGCGGCTCGTGAGGTGGGCAACGCCTCCTCGCTGCACGCCTCCGGGCGGCGCGCCCGCCGGATGGTGGAGGAGGCCCGGGAGCAGGTCGCGGCGGTACTCGGCGCCCGCCCCAGCGAGGTGGTCTTCACCGCCGGCGGGACCGAGGCCGACAACCTGGCGGTGAAGGGTCTCTACTGGGGGCGGCGCGGCTCCGGCAAGCGCACCCGGGTGCTGATCAGCGCGGTGGAGCACCACGCCGTGTACGACTCGGCGGTCTGGCTGCACCGGCACGAAGCCGCCGAGCTCACCTGGCTCGACGTGGACCAGCACGGCCGGGTCCGGCTCGACGCCCTGGAGGCCGCGCTGGCCGAGCACCGGGACGAGATCGCGCTGGTCACCGCGATGTGGGCGAACAACGAGGTCGGCACGCTGCAGCCGGTCTCCGAGATCGCGGCGCTGGCGGAGGCGGCCGGGGTGCCGTACCACTCGGATGCGATCCAGGCGGTGGGGCAGGTGCCGGTGGATTTCTCCATCGGCGGGATGTCGGCGATGAGCGTGACCGGGCACAAGCTGGGCGGCCCCAACGGGGTCGGCGCGCTGCTGCTGCGACGCGATTCCCGGGTGGTGCCGCTGCTGCACGGTGGTGGTCAGGAGCGCGATCTGCGCTCCGGCACGCTCGGGGTGGCGGGGATCGTGGCGTTCGCGGCGGCGGTGCAGTCCGCGGTGAAGCGCCAGTCGGAACACGCCGCGACCGCGTCGGCGCTGCGCGAGGAGCTGGTGGCCCGGGTCCGCGCCGCCGTACCGGACGCGGTGCTCAACGGCGATCCGGTCGAGCGGCTGCCCGGCAATGCGCACTTCGGGTTCCCCGGCTGCGAGGGCGACGCGCTGCTGATGCTGCTCGATGCGCAGGGGATCGAGTGCTCGACCGGATCGGCGTGCTCGGCGGGCGTGGCGCAGCCCTCGCACGTGCTGCTGGCGATGGGAGCCGAGCCGGAGTTCGCGCGCTCCTCGCTGCGGTTCTCGCTGGGGCACACCTCCACCAGCGAGGACATCGACGCGCTGATCGCGGTGCTGCCGGCGGCCGTGGAGCGGGCCAAGCGCGCCGGCAAGGTCGGGGGCCGGTCGTGACGCGCACCACGAAAACGCTCCGCTTCGCTCCACGTTTCCGCGGGGGCCCCGCATGAAGGTGCTCGCCGCGATGTCGGGCGGGGTGGATTCGGCGGTCGCCGCCGCCCGCGCCGCCGAGGCCGGCCACGACGTGACCGGCGTACACCTGGCGTTGGCGCGCAACCCGCAGACGTACCGGTCGGGGGCGCGGGGGTGCTGCACCCTGGAGGATTCCCGGGACGCCCAGCGCGCCGCCGACGTGATCGGCATCCCGTTCTACGTCTGGGACATGGCCGAGCAGTTCCACGACGACGTGGTGGACGACTTCGTCGCCGAGTACGCGGCCGGCCGTACCCCGAACCCGTGCCTGCGGTGCAACGAGAAGATCAAGTTCGCGGCGGTGCTGGACCGAGCTGTGGCGCTCGGCTTCGACGCGGTGGTCACCGGCCATCACGCGAGGCTGTCCGACGGCGTGCTCCGGCGTTCGGTCGACCTGGGCAAAGACCAGTCCTATGTGCTTGCCGTGTTGCGGCCCGACCAGCTCTCCCGCGCCGTCTTCCCGCTGGGTGAGACCACTAAGTCGGGGGTACGCGAAGAGGCCGCCGCCCGCGGCCTGGCCGTCGCCGACAAGCCGGACAGCCACGACATCTGCTTCGTCGCCGACGGCGACACCAGGGGCTTCCTGGCCCAGCGCCTGGGGGAGCGGCCGGGCGAGATCGTCGACGCGGTCACCGGTGAGGTGCTCGGTGAGCACGCCGGGGCGTACGCGTACACCGTGGGGCAGCGCAGGGGTCTAGCGATCGGGCGGCCGGCACCGGACGGCAAGCCGCGCTACGTACTGTCGATCACCCCGGTCGACAACACCGTCACGGTCGGCCCCGCCGAGCTGCTAGACGCCGACGAGGTGTACGCCACCCGGCCGATCTGGTCCGGCACCGGCGGTGGCCCTCTGGAGTGCGAGGTGCAGCTGCGCGCCCACGGCGAGACCACACCGGCGTCGGTGACCGTCGACGGCGACCGGATCACCGCCAGCCTGTCCACCCCGGTACGCGGGGTCGCCGCAGGTCAGGCACTGGTCTTCTACCGCCCCGACCCCGACGGCGACATCGTGCTCGGCTCCGCCACCATCACCGGCTCGGCTTCGACCGCGAAGACCGCATGACCGGCTGGCCCTCCGGCGCGGCAACCGGTATCGGCTCGCTGCCCGGTTCCGACATCGTCGAGGCAGTGAAGACCGTCTTCGGCGAGTTGCTGGAGCTGCCGTACCTGCCCGAGCTGCCGGCCCGCGGACCCGGCGCGGAGCTGACCGGGCGTACCGCCGGGCTGCTGGTCGACCTGCCCGTCGAGCTGTACGCCGCCCAGTGGCGGTTCGCCGCCCGGCCCGGCCTCGACCTGCGGCGTACCCACGACCTGCGGGAACGCGACCTGGACGCGCTCACCGAGATCGCCGACGGGTACGCCGGCCCGCTGAAGCTGCAGGTCGCAGGTCCGTGGACGCTGGCCGCCACGCTCGACCTGCCGGTCGGCGGCAGGGTGCTGCGTGACCCCGGCGCCGTACGGGATCTCGTCGACTCGCTCGCCGACGGGCTGGCGGGCCACCTCGCCGAGGTCGCGGCGCGGGTACCCGGCACGAGCCTGGTGCTGCAGCTGGACGAGCCGGCGCTTCCGGCGGTGCTCGCCGGGGCCGTACCCACCGAGAGCGGCCTGAATCGGCACCGCCCGGTGGAGCAGCCGGTGGCCGGGGCGGCGCTGCGGCGGCTGGTCGACCGGGTGCGGTCGGCGAGCGTCGACCGGGTGCGGTCGGTGAGTGGCGACGGGGCGGGGGAGTCCGCGACCCGGTTGCCGGTCGTGGTGCACTGCTGCGCCCCGGACGTGCCGCTGGCGCTCTTGCGGGATGCCGGCGCCGATGCGGTCTCGCTGGACCTCGACATGCTCAACCTCGACCTCGCGGCGGTGCTCGACCCGCTGGGCGAGGCGCTGGACGCCGGGTTCGGGTTGTTCGCCGGTGCGGTGCCCACCTCGCCGCCGGCGCCGGGCGGCGCCGAGGTGGCGGACCGGGTGCGGGGGCTGTGGCGGCGGTTCGGATTCGCCGAGGAGAAGCTGCCCGAGCAGGTGGTGGTGACCCCGGCCTGCGGCCTGGCCGGCGCCACCCCGGCGTACGCCCGCGAGGCGATGACGGTGTGCCGCGAGGCCGCCCGCCGCCTCGCCGACTAACAGTGCCCTGCGTTGGTACGCCGGGCGGTGGCGTTCGGGGGACCGCTATCGCTCCGGGTCGGTGAGTCGCAGCAGGTCGAGGGCGATTCGCGCTGGTGGGCGGGGGTACGTGGCTTCGGTGTGCAGCCAGGTCGCGGAGCAGTACGAGCACAGGACGGCGAATTCGAGCTGTAGCCGGTCGGCTTGACGCCGTACACCCCGCGCAAGTAGGTAGCTATGGAAACTGCGGAGTTGTCGGGGTATCGGACGTCGAGGCATTGGACGTTCCCTATGAAGCCATCTCGCCGCCTCTCATAGGCAGCGTCCAATGCCCGCCTCTGAGGTAGGGGGTGCGGCGCAGGCGGGGGTCAGCGGAGGACGGGTTTGCGGGTGCCCGGTGCGGTGGCGTCGGGGCGGCGCAGGTAGCGCGGGGTGAGGGGCTCGGTCGGGGCGCCGGTGCGGATCGCCCTGGATACGCCGACAACTCCGCAGTTTCGTCGCGTCAGACGATCTGACATGGTGTTCCGACGGGTTCAGTAACCGGGCGGGGGTTGGAAGCCGGGGAGGATCTCGGCGGTCTCCAGCTCGCGGGCGATGGCCAGCAGCTCCGGCTCCGACCAGCGGCGCCCCACCAGCTGTACGCCGACCGGCAGACCCTGTTCGTCCAGCCCGGCGGGGAGCACCAGCGACGGCAGCCCGGCGAGGTTGGCGAAGACCAGCTGACCGCCGTGTGCCATCGGCGGGACCGGGGCGCCGTCCACCATCACCTGCTCGCCCTCTGGATGCGCGCTGGTCATCGCGGTCGGCAGCAGCAGCGCGTCGTACCCGGAGAAGAACTCCTCCCACGCGGCGATCACCACGTCCCGCCGGGACAGCGCGGTGAAGTAGGTGTCCAGCCGCTGGTGCTCGGCGTCGAGCTCTGTGCCGGGGTCGAACACGCCGAGGACCGTGGTGAGCAGACTGCCGAACAGGTCACGCTGGTCGTCCCAGTCGAGTGCCGGCAGCCGCTCCTCGACGTGGGCGCCCGCGTCGGCGGCGGCCTCGGCGACCTGCCGCACCCGGTGGCGTACCGCATCGGACACCGGCGCGGCGGGCAGCGTCGGCGCCATCGCCAGCCGCAGATCCCGCAGCCGGGGCCCGGCCGGGTCGCGCCACGGCACCGGCGGTACGTCGGTGTCCTCCCAGTCGGGTCCGGACAGGATCCGCATCGCCAGTGCGAGGTCGTCCAGGTCACGGGCCAGCGGCCCCAGTGCGGTCATGATCCGTACCGACCGGGGGGTGCCTTCAGGCTGCCGGAGGAACCCGCTCAGCGGCACCCGGTGCTCGGTCGGCTTCAGCCCGTACACCCCGCAGAAGTGGGCCGGGAGCCGGATCGAACCGGACAGGTCCGAGCCGACCTCGAGTGGCGTCAGGCCCGCGGCGAGCGCCGCCGTGGCGCCGCCGCTGGAACCGCCGGGGGTGTGGTCGAGCCGCCACGGGTTTCCGGTACGGCCGAAGATCGGGTTCGCCGTGGTGTACGCGGACAGGAACGGCGGCACGTTGGTGTGGCCCACCACGATCGCGCCGGCCGCGCGCAGCCTGGCGGCGACGGTGCTGTCGACATCGGCGGTCCGGTCGAAGATCGCGGTGCCGACGGTGGTACGCAGCCCCGCCACGTCGATCCCGTCCTTGAGCGTGATCGGTACGCCGTGCAGCGGCCCGACCGCCGCACCGCGCCGCAGCGTGGCGTCGGCCTCCTCGGCGGCCCGGCGGGCGGCGGCCCCGTCCATCGAGACCACCGCGCCGAGCTGCGGGTTGAGCTTCTCGATCCGTTCCCGGTACGCGTCCCACACCTCGACCGAGGTCACCTCACCCCGCCGGATCCGTTCCGCCAGGGTGTGCGCGGGCAGGTAGCACAGCTCAGTCACGGGGTACCTCGCTCTGCAGCGGCTCCTGAAGTTCGGTGACCATGTCGGCCGGGTCCTCTGGGCAGGCCAGGGTCACCTCGCGGCTGGCGCCGGTGGTGCGGTACCCGCCCGCCTCCAGCCACTTCGCGAGGGTCTCGTGAGTGGCCAGTACGTCGTTCATCGGGCCGCGGTGCACGATGGTCGCTGCCCGTTCCACCGCGGGCAGGTCGGTCACGGTGAACTCGTACGACTCGTCGGGTGCGACGTTGACTGGCAGCGTGGCGTGCACCAGGACGCCCTCGGCGTCCTCCTGGTAGTACGCCGTCGCCGGGCCGACCGGGCTGACCCCGGCGCGTTCCAGGGCGGCGCCCAGCTGGTCGTACAGCGGGCGGATCACCGGGGTGATCGCGTCGGGGTGGAATCCGTCCGCATGGGCGGACAGCTCGGCGACCCGTACCGCGGGAAGGCTCTTGACGATCACGTCGTCGGTGGGCATGTGTCCCTCACTCTCGATCATCCGAAGCCTCGCCTCCACGTGGGCCAGCCGTGCCCGGTCGTGCGTGATCGCCGTCTCCAGCTCCGCTCGGCGCAGGGTCAGCATGCCGCGCAGTGCCTCGGCGCTGACCTTCTCGTCGACGATCTGCCGCACCTGCTCCAGCGTGAAGCCGAGCTCCTTGAGTGCGACCACCCGGTTGAGCTGGGCGAGCTGGTCGGCCCGGTAGGACCGGTAGCCGGTGGCGGCGTCCACGTACGCGGGTGTCAGCAGCCCGATCGCGTCGTAATGACGCAGCATTCGGACTGACACCCGCCCGTGTCTGGCGAAGTCTCCGATACTCAACATGACGCCTCCGGTGTACGGGCTGACACGGTGTCAGGGTCAACCGCGAATGTCGTACCCGCCGACTAAGTTCTTGGGTGTGACCAGCGACGAAGCTATCCCGCAGCAACCGGCCGACGGTCAGGCGGCGCCCCCGCCGGAGGCCCGGGAGCGGCACCGCGACCTCGCCGAGGAGCTCAACGACCACCAGTACCGCTACTACATCCTTGACCAGCCGTCGGTCTCCGACGCCGACTACGACCGGATGCTGCGCGACCTGGAGGCGCTGGAAGAGCAATACCCTGCGCTGCGTACGCCGGACTCGCCGACCCAGCGGGTGGGCGGCACCTACTCCACGCTGTTCACCGCGGTAGCGCACGCCGAGCGGATGTTCTCGCTGGACAACGCGTTCAGCGACGAGGAGCTGGACGGCTGGGCGGCGCGGGTGGAGCGTGAGATCGGCGACGCGGCGGCGTACCTGTGTGAGCTGAAGGTCGACGGGCTGGCGATCAACCTGACCTACGAGCGGGGCCGGCTGGTGCGGGCCGCGACCCGAGGTGACGGGCGTACCGGGGAGGACGTCACGCCGAACGTACGCACCATCGACCAGGTGCCACACAAATTGACCGCCGGTGAGGGCTTCGAGGTGCCGGAGCTGGTGGAGATCCGCGGCGAGATCTACTTCCCGGTGGAGAAGTTCGCCGAGCTGAACGAGCAGCTGGTCGCCGCCGGCGGCAAGCCGTTCGCCAACCCGCGCAACGCCGCCGCCGGCAGCCTGCGGCAGAAGGATCCCCGGATCACGGCGACCCGGCCGCTGCGGCTGGTGGTGCACGGTCTGGGTGCCCGGCGCGGCTTCGACCCGGTGGCGCAGTCGCAGGCGTACCAGGCGCTGGCGGCCTGGGGGCTGCCGACTTCCAAGAGCTGGAAGGTGGTCGACACGCTCGAGGAGGTGCGGGAGTTCATCGGGTACTACGCCGAGCACCGGCACGCCGTGGAGCACGAGATCGACGGCGTGGTGGTCAAGATCGACAGCGTGACGCAGCAGCGCCGGCTGGGGTCGACCAGCCGGGCGCCGCGCTGGGCGATCGCGTACAAGTACCCGCCGGAGGAGGTCAACACCAAGCTGCTCGACATCCGGGTCAACGTCGGCCGCACCGGCCGGGTCACCCCGTACGCGGTGCTGGAGCCGGTGCTGGTGGCGGGCTCCACCGTGACCTTCGCGACCTTGCACAACGCCGAGGAGGTCAAGCGCAAGGGCGTGCTGATCGGCGACACCATCGTGCTGCGCAAGGCCGGCGACGTGATCCCCGAGGTGGTCTCCCCAGTGGTCGACCTGCGCGACGGCAGCGAGACCGAGTTCGAGATGCCGACCCACTGCCCGGAGTGCGGCACCGAGCTGCGCCGGGAGAAGGAGTCCGACGTCGACATCCGTTGCCCCAACAGCCGGTCCTGCCCGGCACAGCTGCGGGAGCGGCTGTTCCACCTCTCCGGCCGCGGAGGCTTCGACATCGAGGTGCTGGGTTACAAATCCGGCAGCGCGCTGCTGGAGTCCGGGGTGATCGGCGACGAGGGCGACCTTTTCGGGCTCGACGAGCAGGCGCTGCTCACCTGCCCGTTCTTCGTCAACAAGGACGGCACGCTGGGCAGCAACGGCGCGAAGCTGCTGGCCAACCTGGAGGAGGCGAAGCAGCGTCCACTGTGGCGGGTGCTGGTGGCGCTGTCGATCCGGCACGTCGGCCCGACTGCGGCGCAGGCGCTGGCGCTGCAGTTCGGCTCGATGGACGCGATCGAGGCGGCGAGCCAGGAGGAGCTGGCCGCCGCCGAGGGAGTCGGGCCGACCATCGCCGAGTCGGTCACGGAGTGGTTCACCGTCGACTGGCACCGTGCCGTGGTCGACAAGTGGCGTGCGGCCGGCGTACGGATGGCCGAGGAGCGTTCCGGCGAGCCGCGCCCCCTCGAAGGGCTGACCCTGGTGGTCACCGGCTCGCTGGAGGGCTTCTCCCGGGACGAGGCCAAGGAAGAGGTGCAGCGCCGCGGCGGCAAGGTGTCCGGTTCGGTGTCGAAGAAGACCAGCTTCGTGGTGGTCGGCGACTCGCCCGGCTCCAAGTACGACAAGGCGGTGCAGCTGAAGGTGCCGGTGCTGGACGAGGCGGGCTTCCGCGTGCTGCTGGAGCAAGGTCCGGATGCTGTACACGAGAAACTACCGACAGTCACTCCGGATCACGGATAGACCACACATCACGCTCACAGGTCCCGTACCAGCGAATACAGTGCGCGATACTGCGGAACAGCACCGTCACCGCCGTAATCCGGCATCGTTGCTCACGGCGAGGGCGGGGTGCGCGACGTAGCGGCACATCGTCGGGGGACGCGCTTGGGGGAGCGCGACAACGGCTCGGGCATTTGGGGGTTCGGGCCGCATTGAGGTTGGCGGGAGGGGTGGATGCAGCCAACGTCGCTGAGGAACACCGCACCGCAGGACCGCCCCGGATTCTTCTTCTCCTACGTCGCCGCCGTGATCGTCGTGGGTCTCGCGATCACCGTGCCCTTCCTCGGGTCCCTGCCGGCCGTGGTGGCCGAAGCCCCGCTGGCGTTCTGGCTGATGGCGGTGCTGGCGCTGGTGGTCGACGCGCGCCCGTACGTCACCCCAGGCCCCCGCCAGTCGGCGGCGGTCTACCCGTCGGTCTGTTTCGGCTTCGCTATCCTGCTGACCGCCGGGCTCGGTGCCGCGGTGGTGGTGCAGACGCTGGCCGTACTGGTGCACTCCTGGCTACACCATCGCTCGGCGATCCGGGTCGGCTTCAACAGCGGCCAGTACGCGGTGTCGGCCGGCGTGGCGTACGGGGTGCTGGCGCTCACCGGCGGGCTGCCGTTCCTGCCGCCGGGCCGGCACCAGGTGGTGGCGGTGGTGCTCGCCGCGGTCGCCTGGTTCGTCACCAGCCACCTGCTGGTGAGCACCGCGATCTGGCTGCGCTTCGGCGGCAGCTGGTCGCGGATCCTGAGCCGCTCCGCCGGGTACGAGGCACTGTCCTGGATCGGCCTGCTGCTGCTCGCCTCGGTGCTGGCGGCCGCCGCCTGGCGCAGCCCGTGGCTGGTGCCGCTGGTGATGGTGCCGCTGTACGCGGTCTACCGCACCGCGAAGCTCTCCCAGGAGCAGCAGCAGCTCGCCCTGCTCGACCCGCTCACCGGGCTGGCCAACCGCAAGGCGCTGCAGGCCCGGTTCGCAGAGGAGATCGCCGGGTACGTCGAGCGGGTCGCCGCCGGCCGACCGGAGCGGCGGCTGGCGCTGCTGCTGCTCGACCTGGACCGGTTCAAGGAGGTCAACGACACCCTGGGGCACGGGGTCGGTGACCGGCTGCTGGTGGAGGTGGCGCACCGGCTGTCCCGGCACGTCGAGCCCGACCACGTGGTGGCCCGGCTGGGAGGCGACGAATTCGCGATCCTGGCCCCCGATCTCGACGAGCCGGACGCACTCGCGCTGGGCCGCCGGATCGGGAAGATGCTCTCCGAGCCGGTGCAGCTGGACGGGATGCCACTGGACGTACACAGCTCGATCGGTGTGGTGACCTACCCCGAGCAGGGCGGCGACTACCCGACCCTGATGCGGTACGCCGAGGTCGCGATGTACCAGGCGAAGTCCCGCGGCGACACCGTGGCGGCGTACGCCCCCGAGGCCGACCACCACTCCGCGGCGCGGCTCGGGCTGCTCGGCGAGCTGCGCCGGGCGTTGGAGAAGCCGCGCGAGTCCGGGATCGAGCTGTTCTACCAGCCGCAGGTCGCGATCGCCTCCGGCGAGGTTGTCGCGGTCGAGGCGCTGCTGCGCTGGAAGCACCCTGAGCGTGGGTACGTCGACCCCGAGGAGATCATCCGTACCGCCGAGACCAGCGCCGTGATGCGGGTGCTCACCCAGCACGTACTGGGCGAGGTGACCCGGCAGCTCGCCACCTGGGCCGCCGACGGGCTCACCGTACGGGCCGCGGTGAACGTCAGCGTCCGGGACCTGCACGCCCCGGACTTCGCCGACCACCTCGCCAGCCTGCTCGCCGAGCACGAGCTACGCTCCTCCCAGCTGCAGCTGGAGATCACCGAGGGCGCCCTGATGGCCGATCCGCGCCGGGTGCTCGCCACCCTGCGGGCGCTCGACGAGCTCGGCGTGGCGCTGAGCCTGGACGACTTCGGCACCGGCTACTCCTCGATGCTGCACCTGCGGCGACTACCGCTGGCCGAGGTGAAGATCGACCGGTCGTTCGTGATCGGGATGGCCTCCGACGACGACGACGCGTCGATCGTACGGTCGATCATCGAACTGGCCGGAGCGCTCGGGCTGCGGGTGGTCGCCGAGGGCGTGGAGGACGAACGCACCTGGCGGCGCCTGGCAGCACAGGGCTGCCACGTGGCGCAGGGCTGGTTCTACGCCCGCCCGATGCCGGCCGGCGAACTGCCCGCCTGGCTGTCCCGCTACCGCCCGCCCCGGCTGCTGCGCGCCATACCCAAGGAACGCGCCACCACCTAAACCGGATATGTCCTAAAATATCTGCTTTTACCATTCCGCTGAGATTGACCCGCTACCTCGGATTGATCCGGGTACGGATGCGGCGAGACTGTTGCGCCTTGGTACACGAACTCTGAATCCTGCCGCGCGGCAACTATTGTGATATTGGCAACATCAGAGCAAGTGGGCTCCACGAGGGAGTGAACCATGAGAAAGCGCAGCGTACTGTATGCGCCCGCTCTGGTCGGAGTGCTGTTGTTGGTTGTTTCGGCGTGCGCCCCGGCCGAGGAGGGTGGCGAGTTCAAGCCGGGTCCGCTGGGCGCGGTCACGGTCGGTCCGGATGACCCGATCACAATCGGCTCCATCCAGGCGATCAGCGGCGACACCGCGAGCCTCGGCGAAGACCAGGTGCGGGCCGTCCAGATCGCGATCGCGGACCAGGGCAAGTTGCTCGACCACGAGGTCGAGCTGCAGTCCGAGGACGACGGATGCAAGGCGGAGCAAGGCACCACAGCGGCCCAGAAGCTGGCCTCCGACGAGCAGATCGTCGGGGTCATCGGCACCAGTTGCTCGGGCGCGGCGGTGCCGGCCGCGGAGATCCTCGCCGAAGCGGGGATCGTGATGCTCTCCGGCTCCAACACCGCGCCGAACCTGACCTCCGACCTGGAGGGGACGAAGGGCGACGCCAACCAGAAGGGCTACTTCCGCACCGCCCACAACGACATCGTGCAGGGCCAGGCGGCGGCCACGTACGCGTTCGAGAAGCTCGGCGCGAAGAAGGCCGTCACGATCCACGACGGCGACCCGTACACCGAGGGGTTGGCCACCGCCTTCGGCACCTCGTTCAAGGACCTCGGGGGAGAGGTCGTCCTGGCCACGGCGATCAGCAAGGGTGACACCGACATGCGGCCCGTGCTGACCGAGGTAGCGGGGAAGAACCCCGATGTGGTGTTCTTCCCGATCTTCCAGCCGGAGGCTGACTTCATCGTCAACCAGGCGAAGGACTTCGCCGAGCTGAAGGACACGAAGAAGCTGTTCGGCGCCGACGGGCTGCTCTCCGACACCTTCATCGTCATCAAGGCCACGGAGGGTATGTACTTCTCCGGGCCCGCCACCCCTACCGGCCCGGCGTACCAGGACTTCGTCGGAAAGTACGAGAAGGAGTTCGGTGAGAAGCCCATCCAGTCCTTCCACGCGCACGCGTACGACGCGACCAACATGCTTTTCGAGGCCATCGAGAAGGTGGTGGTCTCCGACGACGACGGGACCCTGCACATCGACCGCCAGAAGCTGATGGACCAGCTCTACAAGGTCAAGGGGTACGAGGGGCTGACCGGATCGCTGACCTGCGACGAGTTCGGCGACTGCGCGGACCCGGAGATCGAGATCGTGCAGAACGGGGAGCCGCAGAAATCGCTCAGCGACGTGCGGGGGAACGTCCTGTTCAAGTTCAAGCCAGAGTGATCGGCTGACGACCTGGTGCACGATTAGTCCGCCTCGGGCGCTGTCGCGCACCAGGTCGTAAGCACCGGGAGTGCCCGCACCCCGCTCCCGCCGCACCCGGGGAGGGCCGGTGGCCGAAGAGAGCCTCACGCCGAAGGGTCCGCTCGCGACGAAACGCCCCTTCCAGCTGCCGCTGGTCGACGGCTTTCTGTGGCTGGTGCGGGTCGCCGCCATCGTGCTGATCGTGGTGGGCGCGTACGGCAGCCTGACCAGCGCGCGGCTGACCGGTCAGCAGTGGCGGGACCTGATCGTGTTCGGGGTGGCGCAGGGCTCGGTGTACGCGTTGATCGCGCTCGGCTACACGATGGTGTACGGCGTGCTGCGCTTCATCAACTTCGCGCACGGCGAGGTGTTCATGATCGGGGCGATGACCGGGTACTTCGTCTCGGACGGGCTGGCCCGTACCTCCCTGTGGCTGGCGCAGCCGTTCCTGGCCCTGTTCATCGTGTTGATCTGCTGTATGACGGTCTCCGCGTTGGTGGCGCTGCTGCTGGAACGGGTGGCGTACCGGCCGCTGCGCGGGTTGCCGCGGCTGGTGCCGTTCATCACCGCGATCGGCGCGTCCTTCTTCCTGCAGTACACCATCGCGGGCCTGTTCGGCCGGGGCGTCAAGGCGTACCCCGAGGTGCCCATACTCAACGGGCAGTTCATGTTCCTCGGCTTCCGGATCCTCCGGGTCCACCTGCTGGTGGTCACCGTCGCCGTGGTGATGATGCTCGGCCTCTACCTGTACATCGAGAAGACGAGCGCCGGCCGGGCGATGCGCGCGGTGTCCGAGGACCAGGAGACCGCGCGGCTGATGGGGATCGACGTGGACCGCACGATCGCCCGGGTGTTCGCGGTGGGCGGGGCGTTGGCCGGCGCCGCCGGACTGCTGTTCGGGTTGGTCTTCCAGAACGTGAACTTCTTCAGTGGGTTCCTGCCGGGGATCAAGGCGTTCACCGCCGCCGTGCTGGGTGGGATCGGCAACCCGATCGGCGCGATGCTTGGCGGCCTGACCCTGGGCTCGGTGGAGTCGCTCGGGCCCAGCCTGGTGCTGGTCGGCCTGGACATCCCGTCCGCCCACCAGCTCAAGGACGTGGTGGCATTCGCCGTCCTCGTGCTGGTGCTGATCTTCCGGCCAAGCGGGATCCTCGGCGAGCGGGTCAGCGAGGAGCGAGGGTAGCCATGGCGGAGCAGGTGGTGGCGGCCGAACGCGAGCTGCTCCCCGCGCGCGAGGTCGACCTGCGGCGGGCGGCGCGGCTCGGCCTGGTGGCCGGCGGCACCGCGGTCCTGGTGTCGGCCAACGGAATGGTCAAGGCGTTCTCGGAGCGTGAGGTGATCGGCCCGATCTCCCTCGGCTACCTGATGCTGTGGGGAATCGCGCTGGTCTTCGGCTATCTGGCCGGGCGACCGCCGGCGGTGCTGCAGGGCTTCGCGGCGCCGCGTCCAGGGTGGCGCAATCTCGCGGGCGGCGTACTGGCGGGGCTGGTGGGCGGAGCCGTGATGGCCGCCTTCGTGGCGCTGATCGTCACCGTCAACCTGCGGAGCATCTTTCTGAACATCACGCCCGAGCTGGCGCGCTCGGGGCCCCGGCTGCTCACCCTGGGACAGGATCTCGGGGCTGGGCTAGCGCTGATACTCGGCGGCTCGGCGGCGCTGGGCGCGGTGGCCGCCGCGGTGCACCTGCTGCCGCAGCGGTGGCGGCGGGCAACCCTTGCGGCGGCCCTCTGGGTGCTGATGTTCGCGCTGTTGGCGCCCATCGTCACCCAGATCCTGCGCGGCATCCAGACGGAGCTGCGGCTGTGGACGGCGCCGATCGCGGAAGTTCTTTACACCCGCGGTTCGTTGAGCCTGGCCGGACTGGTGGTGGTCGCGGCGGCGGGGTTCGGCATCTCGCTGCTGCGTAGCTGGAATCGGCCGCGGCCGCTGGCGCAGCGGCTCAGCGCGCTCCCGGACACCTCCCAGCGGCTGTTGCGGGTGGGGATCGTGGTGGTGCTGCTGTTCGGGCTCGGGCTGCTGCCGCAGATCCTCGGCTCATTCCTCAGCGAGGTGCTGAACATCGCCGGCATCTTCCTGCTGATGGCGCTGGGACTCAACATCGTGGTGGGCTTCGCCGGCCTGCTCGACCTGGGCTATGTGGCCTTCTTCGCAGTGGGCGCATACACCACCGCGCTGCTGATCTCGCCGCAGTCCAGCCTGGGCTACGGCTGGGTGTTCTGGGCCGCGGTGCCGTTCGTGATCTTCGCTTCCATCGTCGCGGGAATGCTCGTCGGCACGCCGGTCCTCCGGATGCGGGGCGACTATCTGGCGATCGTCACGCTGGGCTTCGGCGAGATCGCCAGGCTGCTGTTCCTGTCCGACTGGCTCAAGCCCACCTTCGGCGGCGCCCAGGGCATCATCCGGATCCGGGACATCACCATCGGGCCGATCGAGATCCGGGGACCGCAGACGTTCTTCTACGCGATCTTCCTGTTCGTGGTGCTCGCCACCTACATCACGTACGCCGTGCAGGACTCCCGGATGGGGCGGGCCTGGATGGCGATGCGGGAGGACGAGTCGGTGGCCGAGGCGATGGGCGTCAACATCGTGGTCGCCAAGCTCTCGGCGTTCGTCATCGGCGCGGTGCTGGCCGGAATCGGCGGGGCGCTGTTCGCCACCAAGATCGGATCGATCTTCCCGCACAGCTTCAACGTGATCGTGTCCATCACCGTGCTGGTGGTGATCATCGTCGGCGGTATGGGGAGCGTGCCCGGAGTGGTGGTCGGCGCGTTGGTGCTGGTGGGGCTGCCGGAGCTGCTGCGGGAGTTCGAGGCGTACCGCTTCTTGATGTACGGCGCGCTGTTGATCTTCATGATGGTGAACCGTCCGGAAGGCTTCATCCCGAGTCGCCGGCGCGCCGAGGAGCTGCACGAGAAGGACCTGGCGCAGGACGCCTGGCTGCGGGAACGGGCCACCGAGCAGCGCGGCCCGGCCTCGCCCGCGTCGGCGGGGGCGGGTGAGGGCTGATGGCGCTGCTGGTCGTACGGGGACTCACCAAGGACTTCGGCGGGGTGCGCGCCGTCAACGAGCTGGATCTCGACATCGAGGACGGTCAGATCGTCAGCGTGATCGGGCCCAACGGCGCGGGGAAGACCACGCTGTTCAACCTCGTCACCGGGATGGCTCCGGTCGACCACGGCGACGTGGTGCTCGATGGGCACAGCATCGTGGGGCTGCGGCCCAGCCAGATTCTCCAGCACGGGATCGCGCGTACCTTCCAGAACGTACGCCTCTTCCCGGAGATGACGGTACGGGAGAACGTCATGGTCGCCCGTCACTGTCGTACCCGCTCGGGGATGCTCGCGGCGATCCTGCGTACCCCGTCCTTCCGGCGGGAGGAGGCGGAGACCCGGCGGCGGGCCGAGGAGGCGCTGGCGTTCTTCGGCACCCGGTTGGTCGGCTGGCGGTTGGACACACTGGCCCGTGGGCTGTCCTACGCCAATCGGCGACGGCTGGAGATCGCTCGCGCCATCGCATCCGGCCCGCGAGTGCTGCTGCTCGATGAGCCGACCGCGGGCATGAACCCCCGAGAGACCCAGGAGCTCACCGAGCTGGTCCGCAAGCTCAGGGACCAGACCGGCGTCGCGATCGTGATCATCGAGCACGACATGCGGGTGGTGAAGGGGATCTCCGAGCGGGTCGTGGTGCTCGACTACGGGCAGAAGATCGCCGACGGTACGTACCAGCAGGTCGCCAGCAACGAGCGGGTGATCGAGGCCTATCTGGGCAGGAAGGCGGCGCAGCGTGAGTGAGGGGGCGAACGGTGACCGGCCGATCCTGCAGCTTCGGAACGTGAGCACCCACTACGGCCCGATCCAGGTGCTGCGCGACGTCAACGTCGAGATCCGGCGAGGCGAGATCGTGTGCCTGCTCGGCGGTAACGCCAGTGGCAAGACCACCACGCTGAAAACCATCCTCGGGTACGTCGTCCCGACCCAGGGCGACGTCATGCTGGACGGCGAGCGGGTCAACGGCGTACGCACCCAACAGCTCGTCGAAATGGGCATCTCGATGGTTCCGGAGAACCGGCGCCTGTTCAAACGGATGACGGTGCGCGAGAACTTGGAACTCGGCGCGTACCTCCGCCGGGACAAGGCGCAGATCGCCGAGGACTTCGATCGCGTGTTCTCGCTGTTCCCACGGATGAAGGAGCGGTTGGGTCAACGCGCGGGCACGCTGTCGGGCGGGGAGCAGCAGATGGTGGCGATGGGCCGGGCCTTGATGGCGCGTCCCAAAGTGCTGCTGATGGACGAACCCTCGATGGGGCTCGCGCCGGTGCTGGTCGAGCAGAATTTCGAGATCATCCAGCAGGTCAACGCGCAGGGGACCACGATCTTCGTGGTGGAACAGAACGCGACCATGGCGCTGTCCATCGCCGACCACGGCTACGTGCTGCAGACCGGCGCGATCGTGCTCGCGGACACCGCCCAGAACCTGCTGAACGATCCCCAGATGAGAGAGGCGTACCTGGGCGAGCTGTGAGGCGGGGATTCGCGTGCGGCGGCGATCACGCCGCGACGTAGACTCAGCCGGTCGCCGCAAACCCTGAGGAGTAGCTCCATGCCTGCCATCTCCCGCGACGAGGTCGCGCATCTGGCGCGGCTCGCGCGGCTCGCGGTCACCGAGTCCGAACTCGACACCTTCGCCGGCCAGCTGGACGTGATCCTGCAGTCCGTGGCCCGGGTCGGTGAGGTGGCCGCCGACGACATCCCGCCGACGTCGCACTCCGTACCGCTGACGAATGTCTTCCGGGACGACGAGCCGCGGCCCAGCCTCACGCCGGACGCGGTGCTGGCGGGGGCTCCCGACGCCGACCAGGGCCGGTTCCGGGTGCCGAGGATCCTGGACGAGGAGGCGTGAGTATGGCAGAGCGTAGCGAGGGCACTTCCGGCACCGCTGAACTGACCAGCAGGACCGCTGTCGAGCTGAGCGAGCTGCTCGGCTCCGGTGAGACCAGTGCGGTCGAGGTGGCGCAGGCGCATCTGGACCGGATCGGTGCGGTTGACGAGCGGCTGCACGCCTTCCTGCATGTGGAGACCGAAGGCGCGCTCGCGGCCGCGGAGGCGGTCGACAAGGCGCGCGCGGCGGGGGAGGGGCTCGGGGCGCTGGCTGGCGTACCGATCGCGGTCAAGGACGTGCTGACCACGAAGGGGGTGCCGACCACCTGCGGGTCGAAGATCCTGCAGGGGTGGAAGCCGCCGTACGACGCGACGCTGGTGCGGCGGCTGCGCGCGGCGGGGATGCCGATCCTGGGCAAGACGAACATGGACGAATTCGCGATGGGCTCGTCCACGGAGTACTCGGCGTACGGGCCGACGTACAACCCGTGGGACCTGGCCCGGATCCCGGGCGGGTCGGGCGGTGGTTCGGCGGCGGCGGTGAGCGGGTTCGAGGCGCCGCTGGGGATCGGCACCGACACCGGCGGCTCGATCCGGCAGCCCGGCGCGGTCACCGGTACGGTCGGCGCCAAGCCCACCTACGGCGGCACCTCCCGGTACGGGCTGGTGGCGTTCTCCTCTTCCCTCGACACCCCGGGGCCGGTGGCGCGGACCGTGCTCGACG
>JBOGDE010000019.1:0-27981 GCA_050701695.1 Micromonosporaceae bacterium | reverse complement strand
CCACCTGGACACCGGACTTCATCAACCAATCTCTGGCGCAGGACACTAGCGAGCCTGGCGCCCCGGTCGGAACCGGGGCGCCACGCTGGCGTGGGCGTTACGGGTTGGTGTGTCCCGGGTACACCTGCCCGGTCGCCGGCGGGGTGCCCGGCGTCGCGCCCGGGGTCTGCGTCATACCCGCGGTCTGGGTCGCCCCGGTCGCGCCCGGGGTCGCGGCGCGCGGGTGCGACGGGTCGACCGCCGCGGCGCTGCCCTGGCCGGTGTACGTCGGCTGCGGCGTACCGGCGACCGGTGCGGTGGTGGTGGCCGTCTGGCGGTCCAGCTCGGAGCGCACGACGCCCATCTCCGCCTCACCACGTGCCAGCCAGCGTTCCCAACGGCTGCGCATCGGCCCGATCAGGCCGCCGCCCGCGCCCACCACGATCACCCCGCCGACGGTGGCGAGGATCGCGATCAGCACCGGCATGGTGACCGTCATCGCGATGCCGACCTGGTTCAGCGCGGCGATGACGCCGAGCCCCAGGATGAACACCTGCGCGATGGTGCCGAGCATCCGCCCGTACGACACACCGCCCAGCGCGGAGGTGATCACGTCCTTGACCGCGGTCGCGATCGCCGCGGTGATCACCACGATCACCAGGGCGACGAACGCCAGCGGCAGGAACGCCACGATCGCGTTGATGATGTTGCTGATCGGGTTGGGCCCGAACACGCCGAACGCCATCTGCAGCGCGATCAGCAGCACGCCGTAGTAGACGAGCTTCGCGGTGAGCTGACTGGGTTCGGAGTTGCCGGTCCAGCGGCGCAGGCCACCCCGCTCCACCGCACGGTCGAAGCCGACCCGGTTGAGCAGCTTGGCGACCAGGTTCAGCAGCAGCTTCGCCACGATCCAGCCGACTACCAGGATCACCAGGAACAGCAGGATCTTCGGGGCGACCGCTACCACACTGCCTAGTGCGTTCTGCAGGTATTCCATGCCCCCTCCAGGGTTCGTGGCCGGCGCTGCCGTAGTGACCTGCCGGCCGGGTGTGTCACCGGCTGGTGGTCACCAGCCGGAGAGGCCAGGTATCCGGTCGTTCAGCCACTGCCGCAGCCATCCGGCCTGGTCGGCGCGGTCCAGCCAGTCGAACTGGCCGGAGTACGCCATGACAGCGAGCGCCACCGCGCCCAGGCAGACCACCAGCGCGACCAGCGCGAGTGGCCGGCTGGCGAGCAGCCGGTGCCGGGTGGCGTACAGCCCGGCGAGGGCGAACAGCAGCCCTACGACGCCGAGCAGGGCGCCGATCGGCAGCAGCTCGGTGGTGAGCGTGCCGACGATCCCGAGCACCCCGAGTACCAGCCCGGTGATCGCGAGCCAGCTGACCCGGGCGCTGCGCAACTCGACCTCCGGCTCACCGGCGATGTCGCCGATCAGCCGCTCGTCCTCCCCGGTTTCGGCGTGCCGTGGCTCGGTGTCGTCGCGCCGGTCCCGCGCCGCCCAGTCGGTACGTTCCACCGGCGTGGGCGGCGGTGCCGGCGGCGGAGCCGTGGCCGGCGGTGATGTGAGCGGCTGTGCCTGTTGCGGCGGCGCCGGTGCCTGCTGTGGTGGTACCGGTGCTTGCGGTGGTGTCGGTGCTTGCTGTGGCGGTCCCGGTGCGACCGGTTCGTCCACCGGTGTCGGTGGGTTGACGCGGTCGGCCACCGGTCCGGTCCGTGGATCGGTCACAGTACGTACCTCCTGATCTCGGGTACGGGCGTGCGCCCGCACGCCGTCACATCCGGGTCGTACCCAGACATCGGTGTCCATACCCCTCTGACGAACCGCTCACACCTGGCGAGGACCGCCCCGAGGCGGTTGCCCGAAAGAGTGAATGGTCATACGGTTGCGGCACCTGGGGAGGTAGAGGCGGCTTGACCGGACTGGCACGGGCGGAGACCGCGGTTCCCGGGAGACGGCTCTCATGACCACCCCTCCAGGGCGTCTGGGTACGGTGCTCGCCCGGCTGCGCGCCCTGTGCGCTGACGGGGCCGCGGGCGATGGCGACGAGGCCGCGGGCGGCGGCGACGGGGCCGCCCGGCTCGCTGGACCGGATGACGAGCTGTTGGGACTGCGCCCGACCTGGGTGGCATACCCCGCCGACACCGACCAGGTGGCCGCCGTCCTGCAGTACGCCACCGCCTCCCGGTTCGCCGTGGTGGTACGCGGCACCGGGCAACGCCTCGACTGGGGGCCGGCGCCGAATGCCGTACAGCTGGTGCTGGACACCTCCCGACTCACCGGCGTGATCTCGCACGACCCGCAACGGCGTACCGCGGTGGTCCGTGCCGGCAGCCGACTGGACCAGATGGCGGACAGCTTCGCGGCGAGCGGGCAGCGACTGGCGCTGGACCCTCCCGGTCCGG
This sequence comes from Micromonosporaceae bacterium, assembly GCA_050701695.1. Taxonomy (GTDB): domain Bacteria; phylum Actinomycetota; class Actinomycetes; order Mycobacteriales; family Micromonosporaceae; genus WHSM01. Next base: position 25,599 of record JBOGDE010000019.1, on the reverse strand, counting down.
CCACGCTCGGCGGTGCGCTCGCCACCGGCGTCGACGGGCCGCTGCGGATGCGGTACGGCGGCACCCGCGAGCTGGTCGCCGAGCTGGTGGTGGTGCGCGGGGACGGCACTGTGACCCGCACCGGGTACGACGGGCTACCAGAGCTGGTGGCCGGCGGGTTCGGCGGGCTCGGCGTGGTCACCGAGGCCACCGTCACGCTGCACCCGACTCCGGAGCTGCGCCGCTGGGTGGTCCGTACGGTGGCCAGCCCCGCCGAGGTACGGCTGTTCGCCGGTGTGCTGGTCCGCTACCCCGAGGTGGCCGCGGTCGAGGTGCACAATCCGTACGGCATGGGTGAGGGGCCGGACCAGCTCGGCGTCCTGGTGGAGGGCACCCGGGAGCGACTCGCCGAACGGCTGCCCCGGCTGTGCGCCGAGTTGGCCGCCGACCGGGAGGGGATCGCGGTGTTTCCGCGCCCGCCGAGCTGGTGGCACCGGTATCCGTTCGGGCCCGGCGAGATCGCGCTGCGGATCACCACGCCGGCCAGCCACCTCTACTCCTCCAGCTACATCGTCCGTGACGCGGCGGGCGAGACCCCGGTCCGTACCCGCTGGTCGCCCGGGGTCGCGGTGATGTACGCCGGGCTGCCGGGCGAGACCGACCCGGCCCGGGTGGCCCGGATGCTGGAGGGGGTACGCCAGACCCTGATCGCCCGCGACGGCACCTGCGTGGTGCTGGACGCCCCACCCGCCGTACGCGCCGCCGTAGACATGTGGGGCCCCCTCCCCGACACCGCCCCCTTGCGGAACCGCAAATACGAACGCGACCCCGCCGACATCCTCGCCCCCGGCCGTCTCCCCGTAGCGTGACCCGTACCCCCGTACACACTTGGGGCCTTGAGTTGCCGGGGCATACCGCCCAGATCGGGCAGATTGCCGGCAACTCAAGGCCCCAAGTCGGGGTGGGTGGGTGCGGTTAGAAGGTGAGGGTTACGGCGTTGATGTAGCCGGTGTCGTAGGTGTACACGTCGCGGACCCGGAGGGTCCAGGTGCCGGTGGCCTGCTCGGAGGAGGCGTTGACGGTGTACGTCTGCGTCACGTTGGGTGCGGAGTCCCACATGTTCGCCCGCTTCAAGCGGTAGACCGTGCCGTCGGGCGCGATCAGGTCGATCACCAGATCACCTCGGTAGGTGTGCCTGATGTCGACCGCCACCTTCAGCGTCGCCGGCGCACGGCCGGACAAGCTGCTGGTGAGCTTCGACCTGGCGGTGCCCCGGTCGGGGATCGCCACGTCATCGGTATTGCTCACCGTCCGCGACGGCGGCGTCGGCGACCCGGTCGGGCTCGGCGACCCGGTCGGGCTCGCCGAACCAGTCGGGCCGGGCGAACCAGTGGGAGAACCGGTCGGGGACGGGGAGCCGGTCGGGCTGGGTGACCCGGCTCCGATCCCGGCCAGCTTCCACGCCGCGTACGCCGCCACGTCGCCGTGCGCGTCAAATGCCGTGTCGTCGATATTCGACGGGTACGTGTCGCACGCCCGGTGGTAGCAGGGGTCGTACGGCTGGCCCGCCGTACCGCCCCATTTTTCGGCCTGCGCGGCGGTCTTGCGGGCCTCCGCGCCGGAGAAGGTGCCGCCGACCGGGATCCCCGCGTTCTGGAACGCGGCGTGGTCGGAGCGCCCGCTGGTGGAGACGCCCTCGGTGGAGATCTCCTCCGCCGCGAAGCCCTCCTCCAGCACGGTACGGATCGCCGCGCCGTTCGGGTCGTCGTTGTAGACGAAGTACGCCGGGTTCGGCGAGGCGATCATGTCGAAGTTGACGTACCCCTTGAGCTTGCTCTTGTCGGCGCTCGACAGGTTGGCGACGTAGTGCTTGGAGCCGATCAGCCCCAGCTCCTCCGCGCCCCACCAGCCGAACCGCAGCGCCTTGCTGCCGGAGGCGTTGCTGGCGGCGTACCGCAGCGCGACCTCGAGCACCGCGGCGGAGCCGGAGCCGTTGTCGTTGATCCCGGGACCACCGGCGACGCTGTCCAGGTGCGAGCCGAGCATGACCACCTGGTCCGGGTCACCCCGGCCGGGCAGGTCGGCGACCAGGTTGTAACCGGTCTTCCCGTTGTACGTGAATTCCTGCACCTGTGTGGTGTAGCCGGCGGCGTCCAGCTTGCCCTTCACGTAGTCGATCGAGGCCTTGTAGCCGGTGCTGCCGTGAGCCCGGTTGCCGCCGTCGGCGTCGGCGATCTTCTGCAACTCGTCGGCGTGTGCCTTCAGCTTGGCCAGCTCGATGTCCGGGATCGGCGCACCGGCGGGCGGCTGCGACGGCGACGTGCTCGGCGAGGGCACCCCGGTTGACGAGGGGGAGCTGGTCGGTGAGCCACCGCCGGAGCAGGTCGGCTCGTCGGCCAGCGCCGGTACGCTCACCGCGTCCCACGCCTTCTTTACCGTGGCGAACTCGGTGCAGGAGTACAGCTCCTTCGCCGCCTCCAGGGTCGCCTTGCGGGCCAGCTTGTAGTCCCAGCCGCCGACCTTGCGCAGCAGCGCGTGATACCAGATCAGCCCGGCCTTCTCGATGCCGATGCCGGTGACTGTCGACCCGTCGCAGGTCGGGCTGGACGGCTTGCCGTTGCCCGGGTTGGAGCCCTCCGACGCCAGGTAGAACCAGTGGTTGGCCGGGCCGGCGGCGGCGTGCTCGGAGGACGGCAGGTCGGTCGACCAGCAGTCCGGGTGGCCGGAGATCTTCGACGGCTCGTACATGTACCGGATCGGTCCGCGGCCGACCAGGTCGACCTTCTCGCCCACCTCGAAGTCCGGTGTGTCGTTCGGGTTGTCGGCGAAGTGCTCCACCTGGGCACCCAGGATGTCGGAGTTCGCCTCGTTCAGCCCGCCGGTCTGGTTGCTGCGCCCCGGGGTGTGGCAGAACACGCCGTGCCCCAGCTCGTGCGCGACCACGTCCAGCGAGTTGACCTGGCGCTGCCCGTCCTGGGTCTTGCCGTACGTGGTCTCGTCGTTGCGGGCGTCGTCGCCGGACACGCACCGGTAGTACGCGTTGACGTCGGACAGCCCGACGTACATCGGGGTGGCGCCCCCGTTGCCGTCGATGCCGTCGCGGTTGAACGTCTGCTTCAGGTAGTCCCAGGTCATCGCGCCGGCGTACTGGGTGTCGACCGCCGCGGTGGCCAGGTCGGTGCCGGCGCCGCCACCCCAGACGTTGTCGGAGTCGGTGTAGACCTTCTTGTTGTTGACGTTGCCGGTGAACATCCCTCCGCGGGTGCCGTCCCGCAGCTCCCAGGTGTCACCCGCCTGGGTCGTGCCGATGGTGACGTCGCCGTTGTAGTGGCCCTTGCCGTCGGCGGCGCCCACCTCGTCCCAGGACTCGATGTACTTGCCGCTGATCGCGTCGACGTACACGTGGACCCTGCTCGGGCCGTGGTGGCTGCGGCCGGTGACCACCACCTCCCACACCAGCCGGTCCACGCCGTACGCGGAGTGCACGCCGAGCGTCGGCTTCCCGGCCTGGCCGGTGACCAGCTCGTTGTGCTCCTTGGCGGCACCGATCGCCCGCTTCGCCGCGGCCGCCGCGCCGAACCGGGCCTTGGTGTTCAGCGCACCGATCCGCCGCGAGCCGTGCGAGCTGGTGGAGGTCACCGTGCCGTACTCGTCGGTGACCACCACCAGGTCGCCGCCGACGAACATCGGCAGCCCCTTGTGGGTACGGGTGTAGCTGACGTAGTTGACGCCCTTGCCGGTCACGGTGACCCGCCGCCGGTCGAAACTGTCGTCGGCGCTCTGGTCGTCGTACTCGACCTTGACCAGGCTGTCGGCGGCGGCCACCGCGGACCGGGCCTGCTCTTCCAGCGTCGGCGCTTCCGCGCTGCCGGTGAACGCGGTGGTCACCAGCGCGACCGCGGCAGCGGCCGCGGTGCCCAGTGCGATGTGTCGGCGCGCAGCATGGCGCCTGCGATGTTTCACGGAGCCTCCCCAGGTTCCACCGACCCCGAACCGGGGCGGCGTGTGTCGCGTGAGGAGAGATCCTGACCTGGTTTCGCGTAACCGCGCCTGATCAGTGCCTTAAGAGTGGATCAACGTCTGCCGGGATGCGCGTGGTTGCTAGCGTGCGGTCACGGGCCCGCACCGCTGTACGGTTCCGCAGTCTGGAGGTGCTGTGAAGCTTCCCCTGGTACGCGCCGCGCTGCTGGCCGCCGCCGCGGCCACTCTGCTGTACGCCACTCCGGCGAACGCGATCGCCAACGGCGAGGACGTGCCCGACGGGCAGTACACGTTCTCGGCGGCGCTGTCGATGCCGAAGATCACCCGCCCGGACGGCAGCACGTACGCCAGCGCCTGCTCCGGCGCGCTGATCGCACCGCAGTGGATCGTCTCCGCCGGCCACTGCTTCCACGACGGCGCCCGCAACCGGATCAGCGGCCCGCCGCGCTACCAGGTAACCGTCACCGTCGGGCAGGCCACGCTGTCCGGCACCACCGGCCAGAAGGCCGACGTGGTGCACATCGTGCAGTCGCCGGACACCGACCTGGCGATCGCGAAGCTGGCCACTCCGGTCACCGGCATCACGCCGCTCGCGCTCGCCGACTCCGCGCCCGCCAAGGGTTCCGTGGTACGCCTGGTCGGCTGGGGTTCGCGGGACGGCGCCGCCGACCTGACCCACCGCCCGGACTGGATGCAGACCGGCCAGATGACGGTGGTGCGCGTCGCGAAGCACGAGATCTACTTCACCGGCTACCTGCCGTCGACGGAGACCAGCGCCTGCCCGTACGACTCGGGGGCGCCGTACTTCGTGGAGACCCCGGACGGGCCGTACCTGGTCGGCACCGAGATCGGCGGCCCGACCTGTCCGCACAGCCGCACCGAGAAGGCGGCCCGGGTGGACACAATGGCCACCTGGATCCGCGGCCACATCACGGGGGTCTAGCGCCTGGGGTTATCCACAGCCGGTGCCGCTGGTTTGCGATGCCCCGAGGTTGTGGCGCAAAATGCAACTGCCAACTTACGCGTGATTACACAGCGTTACCGGTACGGGGAGGGGTCCAGGTGGGGGTTGAGCGGCCGGACGGACCGAGCATTTCCGTCGATGTCGAGACGATGGGCGCGGCGGCCCGCGAGATGGTGACCCTCAAGGGGCTCACCGACTGGGCGGGCACCGAGCACACCGACCTGCGGGCCGCCGGTGAGGGGGTCTTCCCGCAGGGTCGCGGTATCACCGGCATGCAGAACGCTGCGCTCAAAGCGGCGTGGTACGAGGCGAAGAAGATCGAAAACCTCACCACGCGGTACGCCGACGCGCTCACCATCGCGACCCGGCAGTACGGCGAGACCGACCGGCATTCCGCCGCCGCCGTGGCCGCGGCCGCCACCGGGATGCAGCCGCCGCGCGACGACGACGGGGAGTAGTCGTGGCCGAGGTTGACGGCGGTGGGTCGCAGGGCTACACCGGTTACACCTTCGAGGAGCTCCGTACCGGGATGCGCACCCTGCGGCCGGATTTCATGCGGGTCGGCTCCAACCAGTGGGGCGACCTGCGGCGCCGGCTGGACGAACGCATCGGCACCCTCCGCGTCATGATCCACCGGCTCGCGCCCGACTGGGAATCCCCGGCGGGGACGCAGGCACTGGGCAAGCTGCGCGCGCACCTGACCCAGATGCAGGCCCTGTCGAAGACCGCCCGGTGGAACGAGATCCTCTTCGACGACCTGTACGACACGTACAGCCAGGAGATGGCGAAGCTGCGGAAGTTGGAGGAGCAGCCCAAGCGCCAGGCCGAGGTGACCGGCAGCGTGGGCCACAGCACCGACGCCCTCACTCCGGCACAGGCCGACACCCGCCAACCCGCAGCCGCCCAGATCGTCTACCGCATGTACGGCAAGCTCGCCCTCACCACCCTCTCCCTCCGCATGCCAAGCGACCCCGACTACAAACCAGGGCCCGACCCCGGGGGCGGGACGGGAGTTCCACCTGGCCCGGCGGCGGCCCCGGGCAGCGGCGGCGGGCAGCCGGGGAGATCCGGACCCAGCGCGGGTGCCCCACCCGTCGTGCCGGCGTCGAAGCGGGGGTCTACCGGGTCCGGGCCGGCGGGGAGCGGTGGGTGGCCGGCAGCCGCGCTGCGGCCCGGTGTCGGCGTCCCTCCCACCACTCCGGCGGGCGGCCGCGCAGGTGCATCCTCCCCGGCCGCCTCGGGTAGCACCGGGGCTCCGGGTGGCGCACGCGGCGTGCCCGGCGTTGGCGGGACGGGCGCGGTTCCCGGGTCCCGGGTACCGGGTGGCGTCACCCGCGGTGGGGTGCTAGGGCCGGGCGGGGGTGCCGGTGGGACCGGCGTGCCGGCCTCCGGGCCGGGAGCCCCGGGTGGAGGTGGCCCTGGGGGCACGCCAGCTTCGAGAGCGGGCGGTCCGCCAGGGCCAGGCACGCCTGGAACGGAAGCGCACGGCTCGGGTGGTCCGCGGCACCCCGGTGGGGTTCCCCACGCCCCGGGAGGGGCGGGCGCCGGTGCCGGTGGCGGGGGAGGTCGTCCCGGGCGGCGCACCCGGTACGAGCAGGGCGATCCGGAGCTGTTCGTCGACAAGCGGGCCCGTGCCAAGCCGGTGATCGGCCAGCAACCTGATCCGGGGCGCCCAGTCGACGCCGGTCCGGGGGTGATCGGCACCCAGAAGCAGAAGCCGGCCGCGCCGGAGCACACCGAGCGGTTGCGGCCCGCACCCAAGCCCGCGGCCACCGAGGGGTTCCCCGACGAGGTGAAGGACGGTTCGTTCACCCGCCGTGACGGCGCCCGGTTCACCGTCAGGAGACGTAGTGGTTCCTAACCCCGCGATCCGCCTGATCCGCATGCTGCTGGTGGCACTGCTGGCCACGGCGGCGACAGTGGCTTCCGCCACCGCGGCGCGCGCCGACAGCGTCCGCGACCAGCAGTGGCATCTCGACAAGCTCGACATCGCCGAAGCCCACCGGATCACCCGCGGCGCGGGGGTCACCGTCGCGGTCGTCGATTCCGGTGCCGACTCCCAGCACCCGGACCTGGCCGGAGCCCTGACCGAGGGGAAGTCCTTCGGCGGTGGAGGTGGCGACGGCTGGGACGACGAGAAGGGGCACGGCACCGGCATGGCCACACTCATCGCCGGCCGCGGACATGGAGTCGCCAACCGCGACGGTGTGCTCGGTATCGCGCCCGAGGCCAGCATCACGCCGGTGCGGGTCGGCAGTCACGAACGCTCCGAAAACCGCGCGGTCGAGCTGGGTGTCGAGTGGGCCGTCGAGCACGACGCCGACGTGGTCAACCTGTCGTTGGGTGGCGGTGTGGCCCCGGACCTCGCAGGCATTCTCGACCGGGCATGGGAGAAGGGGATCATCGTGGTCGCCGCCGTCGGCAATACCGACGGCGGCGCTTCCGACGTGAGTCCTTTGGCGACATACCCGGGAGTCATCGCGGTCTCCGGCACCAACGAGGAGGGCGGTTTCTCCGTCACGTCCGCCAAGGGGCCGGAGGTGGTGCTCGCCGCACCCGCTACCGACATCGTGGTGGGAGACATTAAGAAGCGGGGCCTCTATTCCACGGGCACGGGCACCAGCAATGCCACGGCGATCGTGTCGGGGGTGGTGGCGTTGGTGAAGGCGAAGTATCCGGACCTGGACGCGGCGAACATCATCAACCGGCTGATCGCCACCGCCGACGACAAGGGGCCCGAGGGGCGTGACGACGAGTACGGCTTCGGCGTCGTCAACCCGGTCAAGGCGCTCACCGCCGACGTACCAGAGGTCAAGGCCAACCCGTTGCTGCCGGGGAGCGCCTCCTCAGGCACCACCCATCAGGCCGGAGAAGACCCGAGCGGCGTCACCGGCACCACGATCGCGCTCGGGGCGCTCGGCGGCGTCGTGGCGCTCGGAATCCTGGTCGCCGCGGTGGTGTTGCTGCGCCGGCGGCGTACCCCGATCGGATAGGAGGCAGGGACATGGGGCGGAGACGCTGCGGGTGGGTCCCGCCGAGCTGCGTACGGCCGGGGCGGCGGTGTCGGCGGTCGCCGGGAAGCTCACCGGTGACATGACGCAGGCGGGCCGGAACGGCATCGTGCCGAGCCAGGCGCTGCGTTCCGAGCTGGGCGCCGCTGCGGCGGTGCACACGCTGGCCACGTTGTGGCGCAACTACCTGTCCGGGATCGGCGCCAAGGTCGACGGTCACGGGGACCGGCTGGTGCTGCTGGCCAAGGCGTACCAGGAGAAGGACGAGGAAGCCGCGGAGGCGCTGGGCGTGGACCTTCCGGTGGACCGGCGGCCCGGCCGCAGCGCATGGTGAGCGCACCGGGACGGCGACACGACGGGGGACGGGGATGGTGACGTACCAACAGCTCAAGGACACCGATCTGGCGACCAGGCTGCAGGAGATCGGCCGCGAATGGTCCGCGCTGTCCAAGCGGCTGGGCATCAGGGCCGACGCGCTGCACCGCCAGACGCAGGGGCTGGCGGACCACTGGGAGGGCGACGCGTACCAGACCGCCAGCTCCGCGCTGCAGGGGCTGCGGGAGGAGTTCGACGCCACCGCGGCGCCGCTCACCGCGGTCGACACCGAGCTGTCCGCGCTGGCCGGGGAGCTGGCAGCGGCGCGGGGCATGCTGCTCGACGCGCTCGATGCCGCGAAGCGGATCCCGGCCAGCGTCAGCGCCGACGGTACGGAGATCACGTACACAGGTGACGATGCCCGGCCCGGCATGCGGGTGACCATCAGGCGGCGAGTGCGGAAGGTGTTCGACGCGATCGACGACGCGCTCGACAAGGCGGACCGGGCCGACAAGGCCGCCGCCCTGGCGCTGGCCAGACTCGTCCCCGGATACGACCCGACCACGCTCAAGGCCGGGAACGTACCGGAGATCCCGCCACCGGGGACCGATCCGAAGCGGGTCAACGCATGGTGGGACAGCCTCACACCGGCCCAGCAGCAGTATCTGATCCACCACGATCCGGACCGGATCGGTCGGCTGGACGGCGTACCGGTGATGTACCGGGACCAGGCCAACCGGGCCCGGCTCGCCCGTGAACATGAACGGGCCGAGACCCGCAAGCGGCAGATCGCCACACGTCTCAGGGAGCTTGAGGTCACGCTGCGCGACGGCTCCACCAGCGAGGCGACGCGTGCCAACTCCGAAGTCGAGCGACTGCGCCGGGAAGAGGAGCTGATCGACCGCAACCTCAAGGGGATCAGCACCATCGAGAAGCGGCTCTACGACTCGCCCAAGCTGCCGCGCGCCTACCTGCTCGGGTTCGAGCCGGGGACGCCGCACGACCGTGGCAACGACGGCGTCGCCGATGACGACGGACGGGTGATCATCGCGATCGGCAACCCCGACACCGCCGACCACGTCGCCACCTTCGTCCCCGGCACCGGCGCCGGCCTCGACAGCATCCACGGCAGCATCGGCCACGCGGACGCGATGGCCAGCGAGGCGACTGACAAGGCCGCCGGAGAGGATGTCGCGGTGGTGGTGTGGCTGGACTACGACGCACCCGACGAGCCGGTGGCCAACGCGCCCGCCGACCAGTACGCCGACGCCGCCACCGACGACCTACGGCGGTTCCAGGACGGGCTGCGCGCCACCCACGAAGGCGAACGCTCCCACAACACCGTGATCGGCACAGCTACGGCTCCACCGTCATCGGCTACACCGCGATCGAGGACGCCGACCACGACGGCCGCCCCGACGGCATCGACGCCGACGAGCTGGTCTTCGTGGGCAGCCCCGGGGTCGGCGTGGCCACCGCGGCCGAGCTCGGCATCGACCCCCACCACGTGTGGGCGACCCGCGCGGACAACGACATCATCCGCCGGGTGCCCGACGGCTGGTTCGGCAACGACCCGACCGACCCCGACTTCGGCGGCCAGACCTTCCACAGCAACCCCGGGGAGACCGAGATGAGGGCGCACTCCGGCTACTGGAAGGACGAGGAGGCTCTCGACGGCATGGCGGAGATCATCACAGGTACTCACGAGGACGGCATGCACGCCCCGGGGCTGGAACCACCGCCCCCGGGGCCGGTGCCCGCACCCGCACCCGCTCCCGCCCCGGCACCCCGGCGGTGAGTCGATGGAATGTCGCCCCATCACACGAAACCGCGAGCTCCGGCCTCACCCGGCTGCGGTGGTCGTGGCCTGTGCCGTCCTGTTCGCTGCGATCGCCGGTTGTGGCGTGGGAACGGGTGGATCTGACATGGGGCCAACCATCACGTCCCGACAGGCGATCGACCACGTCGAGGCCATGATCGCGGAGGCCATCGCACAGTTGCCGGATGGGGCACAGCGTTCGACGTACAGCAGCTACGACGACTTGGACTGCCTGATCGGAGGCTACGACGACGGGACGGTGTACGTGGAGCACGCCTACGCGATCGAGGGCATCCCGGCGGACGCGGCATCTCACCAAGCCTATTTCGACACCTTTAAGCGGTACTGGCAACGCCGCGGCTACCGGGAGATCGGCGACCGGGGCCGCAAGGGTCGCGAGGTGAGGTACGAAGACCGCGACCGGTTCGAGATCACCCTCACCACGATCACACACGAGGGCGCCCTGGTCATCAAAGGGCGGTCGCCGTGCATCTGGCCGAACGGGACGCCGGAGCCAAAGCGCGACTGAGCCGGAAACCCGGCGCTCAGCTGACGTTGCGGATCACCAGGATCGCGATGTCGTCGCGGGCCGGGTCGCTGGAGAAGTTGGCCACCGCAGCGCGCACCCGGGCGGCGATCACCGGGGCTGGGTGGCCGGCGAGCGGGCCCAGCTCCCGGCGCAGCCGGGCCAGGCCGTACAGTTCGTCGCCGCGCCGGCGCTCGGTGACGCCGTCGGTGAAGAACACCAGGGCGTCGCCGGGTGCCAGGGTGACGTCGGTGGCGTGCAGCTCGATCTCGTCCAGCAGCCCCACCGCGGTGCCGTTGGTGCCGACCTGCCGCACGGTGCCGTCGGCGTGCACCAGCATCGGCCGCTCGTGGCCGGCGAGGCAGAGTTCGAGCTGCAGGTCGCTGCCCTTCTGGGCGACCAGCGCGGCGGCCAGGGTGCAGTACCGGCCGTCGGCGTCCTGCTCGATCAACGTACGGTTCAGCAGCTCCACGGCGCGTGCCAGCGGGCGGCCGTCGCGTACCAGTACCCGGATCACGTCGCGTACCAGCCCGGTCAGGGCGGCGGCCTGCGCGCCCTTGCCGCACACGTCGCCGATCGCGGCCAGCCACTGCTTCGGCCCGGTCTCCACCACGTCGTAGAAGTCGCCGCCGACGTCGGTACCGGTGGACGCCGGTACGTACTCCGAGCCGAACTCCACCCCGGCGGCGGTGGGCAGCGCGGAGGGCAGCAGCGCCTTCTGGAACGCCTGGGCGATCTGCTTGCGCTCGGCGTGGATCCGGGAGTTGTCGATCGCCAGCGACGCCCGCCGGCAGACGTCCTCGATCACCGCCACGTCGTCGGCGCCGTGCAGCCGGTCCGGCGGGCGCCCCACCGACATCGTGCCGAGCGCCTTGCCGCGCGCGGCGAGCGGCACCACGATCCCTTCCAGAGGCCGGGACAGCGCCACCGGGGTCTGGGTCTGCATCGCCTCCCGCAGCCGGGCCGCCACTTCGGTGTTGGCCAGGCCGCCGAGCTGGCGGTTGAGCGCGCCCACCTTCACCTCGTCGGTGTGGATGCTGGTCGCCAGCCGCAGGTCGCTCCACTCGTCGGCGACGTGTACGGCGCACCACTCGCCGAGCCGCGGTACCACGATCTGGGGCACCAACGCCAGGGTCAGCTCCACGTCGAGGGACTGCGCCAGCAGCTCGCTGGCCTCGGCGAGGAACGTCAGCCAGCTCCGCCGGCGCAGCCCGTCCTCGCGCAGCCGGTCGGCTTCGAGGGTGATCGCCATCCGCTCCGAGGAGAGCTGGGCGAGCTGCTCCCACCGTTCGGGGTCGACGGGGACGTCCTTGGCGGCGTACAGGGTGAGGGTGGCCGAGTGTGGGCGGGACACCGGCAGGTGCACCGATACCGCCGCTGTCACCACGCCCTTCACGTCGCCGGTGGTGCCGTAGTGCGCCAGCCGCTGCTCGCCGCGCCCGTCGCCACGGTCCAGCCACACCGAGCCGCCGGTGGCGCCGGTCACCTCGCACAGCCGCAGCAGCAGCTCGGAGATCAGCTGCGGCAGCGCCAGCCGCTGCCGTACGTCGTCCGGTACGTGCACCAGCCAGACCAGCGAGTCCGGGTTGACCAGCTTCTGCCGCTGCTCCAACCCGGCCTGATCCAAGCCGGCCTGGCCTGCAGCAGGCGGCGCGGGCAGCGAGGGCACCGGCAGCGGCTGCGGATGCGCCACATCGGCCGGTACGCCGACCGGCCGCCGCCCGGTGCCACGGATCCGCCGCTTCGCCGGTGTGGGGGCGCCGGCCGCGGTGTCCAGGTCCAGCCGGAACCACACGCCCTTGCCGTGGGAGGTGTGGGTGGTGCCCCAGGCGGTGGCGAACTGGTCCACCAGCAGTAGCCCGCGCCCGTGCTCGGCGAGCTCGTCGGCGGGGCGCACCATGGAGGTCTCGATCGGGCCGCCTTTGTAGTCGGTGACGGTCACGGTGAGACCGGCGCCGTCGGCGACCACGTCGACGTCGAGCTCCGTGCCGGCGTGGATCACCCCGTTGGTGGACAGCTCCGTGGTGAGCAGCAGGGCTTCGTCGAGTAGGTCGGAGAGCCCGGTCTCACTCAGCACCTCGCGTACGGCAGCACGGGCGGCCGCCGGAGAGCGGTGATCGGCGGGCAGTCGGAGCGTTCGATGAGCCAGGGTCGGCACGGATAGCAGTCTCCCCTTTACGCGGTGCGGCGACCAGCCGTACTGCGATACTGCGGTTTCGGCCAACTATTACAGATGTCGGTACGCCACGGACGCCTCGCGGTAGGTCAATTGCTGGAGCTTGATCCGCTGGCGAACTCGCTATTTGGGGCGGCGAGGGGTCAAGATGGCTCTGTCACAGGCTGAAGCGCCACCCCGACGTGGAGCGAGGACGCGAGATGACGACGGTTGGCAAGGGCGGGGAGAAGACCACGCGGACCCGCCGCGGCACGCCTCGGGCGCCGGAGGTCGACTGCGACGAGGCGGGTGCCGTACTCGCCGAGTTGGCGATCGCCCTGGACAAGGTCAAGCGCGGCGATTTCCGGGCCCGGGTGAGTCGGCGTACCGGGCTGGCCGGCGAGGTGGCGGAGCGGTTCAACGAGGTGGTCGAGCAGCAGCAGCGCCACACCCGGCAGCTGCAGCGGATCTCCCGCGTGGTGGGCCGCGAGGGCCGGATGACCGAGCGCCTAGAGGTGGAGTTCCTCGACGGTGCCTGGGCCGACGCGGCGCACGCGGTGAACGGCCTGATCGAGCACGTGGTACGCCCCACCACCGAGATCGCCCGGGTGATCGGGGCGGTGGCCGAGGGCGACCTGTCGCAGCACATGACCAACGAGGTGGACGGCCGGCCGCTGCGCGGTGAGTTCCTCCGGGTGGGCCGCACCGTGAACACCATGGTCGACCAGCTCTCCAGCTTCGCCGACGAGGTGACCCGGGTGGCCCGCGAGGTGGGCACCGAAGGCAAGCTGGGCGGCCAGGCAAGGGTCTCCGGTGTCTCCGGCACCTGGCGGGACCTGACCGACTCGGTGAACACGATGGCGTCCAACCTGACCAACCAGGTGCGGTCGATCTCCCAGGCGGCGACCGCGATCGCCGGCGGTGACCTCTCCCGCAAGATCACGGTGAGCGCGAAGGGGGAGGTCGCGGAGCTGGCCGACACCATCAACTCGCTGACCGACACGCTGCGCGTGTTCGCCGACGAGGTGACCCGGGTGGCCCGTGAGGTGGGTACGGAGGGCAAGCTCGGCGGTCAGGCCGAGGTGCCCGGTGTGGCCGGCACCTGGAAGGACCTCACCGACAACGTGAACTCGATGGCGTCCAACCTGACCTCCCAGGTGCGCAACATCGCCAGCGTCTCCACCGCCGTGGCCAAGGGCGACCTGTCGCAGAAGATCACGGTGGCCGCGCAGGGCGAGATCCTGGAGCTGAAGACCACGGTGAACACGATGGTGGAGCAGCTCTCCAGCTTCGCCGACGAGGTCACCCGGGTGGCCCGTGAGGTGGGTACGGAGGGCAAGCTCGGCGGTCAGGCCCAGGTCCGTGGTGTCTCCGGCACCTGGCGCGACCTGACCGAGAACGTGAACCAGCTTGCCGGCAACCTGACCGCCCAGGTACGTAACATCGCGAGCGTTACCACGGCGGTGGCCCGGGGCGACCTGTCGCAGAAGATCACGGTGGACGCGCAGGGCGAGATCCTGGAGCTGAAGACCACCGTGAACACCATGGTGGAGCAGCTCTCCAGCTTCGCCGACGAGGTGACCCGGGTGGCCCGTGAGGTGGGTACGGAGGGCAAGCTCGGCGGTCAGGCGCAGGTGAAGGGCGTTTCCGGCACCTGGAAGGACCTGACCGAGAACGTGAACCAGCTCGCCGGCAACCTCACCGCCCAGGTGCGGAACATCGCGAGCGTCACCACCGCGGTGGCCAAGGGCGACCTCTCCCAGAAGATCACCGTGGACGCGCGCGGCGAGATCCTGGAGCTGAAGAACACCGTGAACACCATGGTCGACCAGCTCTCCAGCTTCGCCGACGAGGTGACCCGGGTGGCCCGTGAGGTGGGTACGGAGGGCAAGCTCGGCGGTCAGGCGCAGGTGAAGGGCGTATCCGGCACCTGGAAAGACCTCACCGACAACGTGAACTACATGGGTTCCAACCTGACCGCCCAGGTCCGCAACATCGCGAGCGTGTCCACCGCCGTGGCCCGGGGCGACCTGACGCAGAAGATCACCGTGGACGCGCAGGGCGAGATCCTGGAGCTGAAGAACACCGTGAACACGATGGTGGACCAGCTCTCCAGCTTCGCCGACGAGGTGACCCGGGTGGCCCGTGAGGTGGGTACGGAGGGCAGCCTGGGCGGCCAGGCACACGTACGCGGGGTCTCCGGTACGTGGAAGGACCTCACCGACAACGTGAACTCGATGGCGTCCAACCTGACGTCTCAGGTGCGGAACATCGCCTCGGTGACCACCGCCGTGGCCAGGGGCGACCTCTCCCAGAAGATCACCGTGGACGCGCAGGGCGAGATCCTGGAGCTGAAGAACACGGTCAACACGATGGTGGAGCAGCTCTCCGCGTTCGCCGACGAGGTCACCAGGGTGGCCCGCGAGGTGGGTACGGAGGGCAAGCTCGGCGGTTCGGCTCAGGTGAAGGGGGTCTCCGGCACCTGGAAGGACCTGACCGAGAACGTGAACCAGCTGGCGTCCACGCTGACCACCCAGCTGCGGGCGATCTCCCGGGTGTCCACCGCCGTGACCCGCGGCGACCTGACACAGCGGATCGCGGTCGCCGCGCAGGGCGAGGTCGCCGAGCTGAAGGACAACATCAACCAGATGATCGTGGCGCTGCGCGAGACCACGAAGAAGAACGCCGAGCAGGACTGGCTGAACTCCAACCTGGCGCGGGTCTCCGGTCTGCTGCAGGGCCAGCGGGACCTCTCCGAGGTCAGCCGCATGATCATGACCGAGGTGACCCCACTGGTCGATGCCCAGGTCGGCACCTTCTTCCTGTACGAGCCCGGCGACGGTGCCCCGCGGCTGCGGCTGGCCGCCTCGTACGGGTACGTGGCACCGGACGTGGCGCTGCTGTTCGCGCCCGGCGAGGGCCTGGTCGGGCAGGCGGTGATGTCGCGCCGGATGATCCGGGTCAGCGGCGCCCCCGAGGGCTACCTGACCGTACGGTCCGGGCTGGGCGGCGCCCCGCCCGCGGACATCGTCGTGCTGCCGGTGCTGTTCGAGGGGCAGCCGCTCGGGGTGATCGAGTTCGCCAGCTTCTCCACCCTCAACGACCTGCACCTGACCTTCCTGGACCGGCTGGTGCAGACCATCGGGGTCGCGCTCAACACGATCCTGGCGAACCGGCGTACCGAGGAGCTGCTCTCGGGCTCGCAGCGGCTGGCCAGCGAGATGCAGGCGCAGTCGGAGGAGCTGCAGCGTACCAACGCCGAGCTGGAGGAGAAGGCGGCGCTGCTGTCCGAGCAGAACCGCAACATCGAGATCAAGAACCGTGAGATCGAGACCGCACGGCGCGGTCTGGAGGAGAAGGCGCAGCAGCTCGCCGCCGCCAGCCAGTACAAGTCGGAGTTCCTGGCGAACATGAGCCACGAGCTGCGTACGCCGCTGAATTCGTTGCTGCTGCTGGCCCGGCTGCTCGCGGACAACACCGACAAGAACCTCACCCAGAAGCAGATCGAGTTCGCCCGTACGATCCACAACGCCGGCTCGGAGCTGCTGTCGTTGATCGACGACATCCTGGACCTGTCCAAGATCGAGGCCGGACGGATGGACGTCGAGACCCTGGAAGTCGACCTGGCCGAGACGGTCAGCTACATCGACCAGGCGTTCCGGCCGCAGGCCGAGGAGAAGGGTCTGGAGCTGCGGGTCCAGCTGGAGAAGGGCGCCCCGGCCAGCGTGGTCACCGACGCCCAGCGGCTGCAGCAGATCCTGCGCAACCTGGTCTCCAACGCGGTGAAGTTCACCGACGCCGGTTCGGTGGCGTTGACCGTGGGTGCCGCACCGCGCGGCATGATGTTCGGCATGCCGACGCTGGACGCCGCGCAGCGGGTGATCGCGTTCACCGTCAGCGACACCGGGATCGGCGTACCAGAGGACAAGCGGACGCTGATCTTCGAGGCGTTCCACCAGGCCGACGGCACCACCAGCCGCAAGTACGGCGGCACCGGGCTGGGGCTCTCGATCAGCCTGCAGCTGGCCCGACTGCTCGGCGGCGCCATCACCGTGGACTCCGTGGTCGGCCAGGGCAGCACGTTCACTCTCTACACTCCCGAGGTGCTTCCCGCCGAGACCGCGGCGGCGCTCGCGGTGCAGCCGGCGGAGGCGCTGCCGCTGCCGAGCCGCTCCGGCCCGATCCTGCGGCAGTCCACCACCGAGCACCTGACCAGCGAGTCCGCGCAACGGCTGGACGGGGCGACCGTGCTGATCGTCGACGACGACATCCGCAACGTGTTCGCCCTGACCAGCGCGCTGGAGTTGCACGGCCTGACGGTGCTGTACGCCGACAACGGCGCCGACGGCGTACAGCTGCTCACCGAGCACCCCGAGGTCGACGTGGTGCTGATGGACGCGATGATGCCCGACATGGACGGCAACGAGACCACCCGGGCGATCCGCGGCATCCCCGAGTTCGCCGAGCTGCCGGTGGTGTTCCTGACCGCGAAGGCGATGCCGGGTGACCGGGAGTCCAGCCTGGCCGCCGGCGCGTCCGACTACGTCACCAAGCCGGTGGATCTCGACGAACTGCTGGACCGGATGGCCACCTGGGTGGCTCGCAGCCCGAAGAAGAGCGTCGAAGGAGTCTGATGACCGCGCCAGGGGTACGGGCGAAGCTGCTGCTGGTCGACGACCGGCGCGAGAATCTGGTCGCGCTGGAGGCGATCCTGCAGGGCTTACCCGTCGAACCGGTGACCGCGACCAGCGGCGAGGAGGCGCTCAAGCGGCTGCTCACCGACGACTTCGCGGCGATCCTGCTGGACGCTCAGATGCCGGGGATGGACGGCTTCGAGACCGCGGGCCACATCAAGCAGCGGGAGCGTACCCGGCACGTACCGATCATCTTCCTGACCGCGGTGGACCGCGACGCCCACCTGGCTTTCCGGGGGTACGCCGCCGGCGCCGTCGACTACATCACCAAGCCGTTCGACCCGTGGGTGCTGCGGGCCAAGGTGACGGTGTTCGTGGAGCTGTGGCTGAAGAACAAGCAGCTGCTGCAGCAGTCCGCGCTGGCTAAGCAGCGGCAGACCGAGCACGCCGCGCTGGTGGCGGCGGTCGACGAGGCGATCGCCACGCTGCAGGGCGCCTCACCGGACGGCGGCGCGGTCAAGGCGCTGGAGCTGCTGCACCGCGCCCGTACCGCCGATTAGCCCGCCTGGCCCGCGACCCACTGCCCGGCGTACGTGATCAGGCGATGTCCACTGTGCTGCAGCGGTAATCGATATCTGGCGCGCTGGTGGCCAATGCCTGATCAACCGCCGACGGCACGGGGGTCAGTTCTGGCTGGCGGAGTCGCGGATGGTGAACTGCTGGCGCAGGCCGGTGACCTGTAGCAGCCGGATCAGCATGTCGCTGACGTTGGTCAGCACCAACGAGCTGCGGGCACGCGCGGCGGTATGGCTGAGCACCACGAGCGTACCGAGACCCTGCGAGTCGCAGAACGTCACGCCGCCCATGTCCAGCACCAGGCGTGACGGACTGTCGTCGAGGGCATCCTCGACGGCTGACTTCAGGCGGGGAACCGTCCCAATGTCGAGCTCCCCGGTCATCGCGACGACGGTCTCTTCCGGCTCGTGGCGTACCGAGATGTTCAAGTCAGGGCGCACCACGCCGTTTAGGGTAACCCGAGTCTGCTCCATAGGTGCGCCGTGCCCCTCTCTGTCGTACATTTCGGGCGTTGACCCTCTGACACGACAACCGGCCAGATCCCATACGGAACCTGGCCGGTCGGCGGTGTGTCTGCGCGGTGTTACTGGTTGTACGACTGCCCGCGGTACGTGGCCGAGGTGGCCTCGTGCTGGCCCTGGTGCCCGGCCGGCGGTGCCGCCTGGGGCTGGCCCTGGCCCTGGCCCTGGCCCTGACCCTGACCCTGGCTGCCGTACTGGCCGGCGTACTGCGAGGACGCGTACTGCTGCTGGGCGAACGCCTGCTCCTTGTGGCTGGCGTTGGCGTCCAGCTGTGCCTTGACGTTGCCGGCCTCGTTCTCGGCCGCGGCCAGCCAGCGGTCCCAGCGCTCCCGCATCGGCGTGATCAGGCCACCGCCGACACCGACCACCGCGATACCGCCGATGGTGGCGAGGATGGTGATCAGCACCGGCAGGGTCACCGTCATCGCGATGCCGACCTGGTTCAGGGCGGCGATGATGCCGAGCCCCAGGATGAACACCTGTGCGATGGTGCCGAGCACCTTGCTGTACGACAGCCCGCCCAGCGCCGAGGTGATGACGTCCTTCACGGCGCCGGCGATACCGGCGGCGATCACGACGATCAGCAGCGCGACGAACGCCTGCGGCAGGAACGCCACGATCGAGTTGATGATGTCGCTGACCGGGTTCGGCCCGAAGACCCCGAATGCCAGCTGCAGCGTGAACAGCAGCACGGCGTAGTAGACCAGCTTGGAGAAGAGCTGGCTAGGGTCGTACGAACCGATGAAGCGCCGCATGCCGCTGCGTTCGATCAGCCGGTCGAACCCGACCTTGTTGAGCAGTTTGTCGAGGACCCGCGAAAGCACCTTCGCGACGATCCAACCGACTACGAGAATTACCAGGAAGATTACGAGCTTTGGTGCCACGGACACCACTGTGTCCAGCATTCCCTGCAGGCTGCGGCCGATGTTCATCGACACGACCCCCCTTCCTCCATTGGCGGCCGGAACCGCACACCGGCTCCTCCGACGCCGGCCCACCCCGCCTTGTTCTGCCTGACTCCGAGCGGCGCCTCCCGTTCCCCCCAGGAGGCAGCCGAAGATCAGCTAATCATGGAGCGTACGCATATCACCCGGTTTGAGCCACCGGAACCGCTCAGGTCGAGAGAGATCTTTTCTCACCCCATCTGGGGTTACATGATCACTATGACCGGATTCAGCCCACCGAGTGAACGTATGGAGGGGTTCTCTGACGGTCCGCACCCGGATGCCAACGGTCCGCACCCGGGTGTCGGCAGCGTGTCCGCAGCTCAGGCAGAGCGTATCCGCAGCTCAGGCGGTCTTGCGGCGGCGCTCCGCGGTCTTCTTGGCCGCCTTGCGGGGGGCCGCCTGCTTCGCCGGCTTGGCCTTCTTCTGGGCTTTCGCGGGCTTCTCCTCGGCCTCCCCACGGCCGGCCTTGGCGCGCTCGACACTGGCGCGCAGTGCCGCCATCAGATCCACCGCGGCGGGCTTTTCCTCCTCGGGCTCCACCGCCACCACTTCGCGACCGGCCACCTTCGCATCGATGACTTCCTGTAGCGCGGCACGGTAGTTGTCGACGTATTCGTCCGGCTCGAAATCGGCGGTCATCGAATCGATCAGCGACTCCGCCATCGCCAACTCCTGCGGGCGCGGTGAGACGTCGTCGTCGAGGAATTCGAACGCGGCGCCGCGGATCTCGTCCGGCCACAGCATGGTGTGCATCACCAGGACGTCTTCGCGTACCCGCAGCACCGCCAACTGCTCGCGCTGCCGCAGCGCCACCTTGACGATCGCGACCCGCTCGGAGTTCTCCAGGGCGTCGCGCAGCAGCACGTACGGTTTGGCGGCCTGGCCGTCCGCGTCGAGGTAGTAGCTCTTGTTGTAGAGGATCGGGTCGACCTGCTCGGCCGGTACGAATTCCAGCACCTCGATCGCCCGGCTGGTCGGCAGCGGCAGCTCGGCGAAGTCCTCGTCGGTCAGGATCACGGTCTCGCCGCCGCCCAGGTCGTATCCCTTGGCGATGTCGTCGTAACTGATCTCTTCGCCGTCCAGCTCGCAGACCCGGCGGTACCGGACCCGGCCGCCGTCGGTGCGGTGCACCTGGTGGAACCGGATGTCCTTCTCCTCGGTGGCCGAGTAGAGCTTGACGCCGATCGACACCAGCCCGAACGAGATCGCACCCTTCCAGATCGCCCGTGGCATACCGGGTCTCCTTCCCGTACCGCCGCCTGGTTAATCAAGCCCAGCATGTCACCCACCAGCACTGATTACGATCAAACGCGTGCCCGGGCCTCCGATCCGCCCCATGCTCGCCACGGCCGGCCCGCTGCCGGCCGGGCCGGGCTGGACGTACGAGTTCAAATGGGACGGGGTACGCGCGGTGGCCGCGCTGAGCGGCGGCGGAGCCCGGTTCTACGCCCGCAGCGGCGCCGAGATCACCGCGGCATACCCGGAGCTGGCGGCGCTGGGCGGGGAGTTGGACGAGGCGGTGCTCGACGGTGAGGTGGTCGCGTTCGACGCCGCCGGCCGTCCGTCGTTCGAGCGGCTCGCGGAGCGGATGCACGTACGGGATCCGTCGAACGCGGCCCGGCTCGCCACCAGCTGCCCGATCACGTACCTGATCTTCGACCTGCTGCGGCTCGACGGCCTGGACCTGACCCCGGCCCCGTACGCCGACCGCCGCGCGGCGCTGGAGGAGCTGGCGCTGACCGGCGACCGCTGGCAGGTCTCGCCGGCGTTCGACGACGGTGAGGCCACCCTGGCCGCCAGTGAGGAGTACGGCCTGGAGGGCGTGATGGCCAAGCGGCTCTCCGCGCCGTACCGCCCCGGGTTCCGCAGCCCGGACTGGGTGAAGGTGAAGGCGGTCAGGTCGATGGAGCTGGTGATCGGGGGTTGGCGCCCGGGGGAGCGCCCGCTCGGGGCGTTGCTCGCCGGCCGGCCACGGTCGGACGGGTCACTCCGGTTCAAGGCGCGGGTCGGCGGCGGGCTCGCCGACCGCATGATCGCGGAGCTGTTGTCGCGGCTCGAACCGCTGCGCAGCGGGGAGAACCCGTTCGGTGACACCATCCCGAGGGAGGACGCGCGCGGCGCGATCTGGGTCGAGCCCCGGGTGGTGGTCGAGATCGGGTACGGCAACGAGACCACCGCCGGCCGGCTGCGGTTCCCCCGGTTCTTCCGGCTGCGCCCCGACCTGACCGTCGACGACCTGAGAGGTGAGCCGGGTGGCTGAGTCGAGCCGGGTACGGGTGCAGGTCGAGGGCCGTGACCTGGAGCTGTCCAATCTGGACAAGCCGCTGTACCCGGAGTTCGCCAAGGCCGAGGTGATCGACTACTACACCCGGGTGGCGCCGGTGCTGCTGCCGCATCTGGCAGACCGCCCGGTGACCCGGCTGCGGTTCCCGGACGGGGTGGACGGCCAGAAGTTCTTCGAGAAGAACGCGCCCAGCCACACGCCGCGCTGGGTACGTACCGTCAAGCTGCCCTCGCCGGGCTCCACGCTGGGCCGGGACACGATCCACTACGTGGTGGTGGAGGAGCTGGCCGCGCTGGTGTGGCTGGCGAACCTCGCCGCCCTGGAGCTGCACACTCCACAGTGGACGATTGGTGACCGTACCAGGATGGAGGAGTTTGCGGTGCACCAGCCGGACCGGCTGGTCTTCGACCTGGACCCGGGCGCGCCCGCCGGCCTGCCGGAGTGCCTGGAGGTGGCGCTGCTGCTGCGGGAACGGCTCGCCGACGCCGGCCTGGACGCGTACCCGAAGACCAGCGGGAGGAAGGGCATGCAGCTGGTCTGCCCGGTCTCCGGCTCACAGCCCTCAGACATTATTTCCGGGTACGCCCATCAGCTGGCCCGCGAGATCGAGGCCGACCACCCGAAGCTGGTGGTCTCGAAGATGGCGAAGAACCTGCGACGCGGGAAGATCTTCATCGACTGGAGCCAGAACAACGCGGTGAAGACCACGGTGACGCCGTACTCGCTGCGGGCCGAGCAGGTGCCGACCGTGTCGGCCCCGCTGACCTGGGAGGAGGTCGAGGCCGGCGGTCACCCGCGTTTCACCGCCGCCGGGGTGCTCGACCGCATCGACGAGTACGGCGATCTGATGGCCCCGGTCCACGAGCCCGGCCCGCCCGTCCCGGCGCCGTGACGCCAGTGGATATCCGAGTAGTGGCTGTCTCGGCCCGCTGTCGGGCAGCCACTACTCGAAAGTCCACGTGGATCGGCACATCGACGGTCAGGTGCAGGCGCAGTCCTCGGGGGTGCAGTCGTGGTGGTGACGGGGGCGGAGGGTCCACCACCAGGCGCCGCCCGCCAGGGCGAGCAGCGCCACCGCGATGCCGGGCAGCCAGACGCCGGCCGTGACCCAGGCCGCGCCGGACAGCACGCCGGCGGCGATCAGCACCGGGATCACGCAGCACGCGGCGCAGGCCAGCCCGGCCAGTCCGGTGAGCCCGGACGACAGCGTCCGGCGTACCCGCTCACCGAGTCTCGGCATCCGGGCCTCCTTCGGCGATGGTGGCGAACGGGATCGGGCAGCACGGTTCGCCGGCGCAGCTCACCAGGTCGTCGCAGCCGGCGTCGAGGGCGGCGCGCAGGGTCTCGGCGATCACCCGCAGGTCGGCGACCTTGGCTTCCACCTCGGCGAGTTTCGCCTGAGCCCTGCCGCGCAGGCCGGCGTCGGGGCGGCGCCCGTGCCCGTGCTGGCCGGCCTCCAGCAGGTCGGCGACCTCGTCGAGGGTGAACCCGAGCCGCTGCGCGGCCTTGATCACCCGCAGCGTGGTGACCGCTTCGGCCGGGTAGAGCCGGTGCCCGCCCAAGCTGCGTTCCGGCTCGGCGAGCAGCCCTCTCCGTTCGTAGTAGCGCAGGGTCTGGAGATTGACCCCGGCGGCGCTGGCGACCTGGCCGCTGCGCAGCCCGGTCACGCCGCCCGGCCCCGCATCCTGGCCGCTGCCCGCTCGGCGATCGCGTCGAGTACGTCGATGTGCGCCTCGGGCACCGTCACGTCCACCTGTACCGCGCCGTCAGCGGTGTCGATGGTGAAGGCGAAGAACGAGCAGCACGTCGTCTCCCGGTCGGTCAGGTCCCGTACGGTGGGCTCGGCGGCGGGATCCAGTAGCCACCGCAGTGCGGTGGGCGAGAGCCGCCGCTGGCTGCGCAACGCGGTGGCGAACAGGTCGTCGAATTCAGACTCCCGCAGGGGCCGCGCGGCGGTGGGCAGGGTGCACGCCTGGGGCGCCCAGGCCGCGTCGTCGATCGTCATGCTTCGACGATAAACCCGTACCCAGGTACCGGATGCAAGTCCGATTTGTACGGGCCGTGTCCGCATCCCGGGAGTGATCAGCCTCTGTCGTGGCCGCCTGAACAGCACAGATGCAGTTACTGGCCCGTTTTGTGGGAAGCCCCTTGAGGCCCCTTCTGGGGAGCGTACGGTGAGGAAAGCACTGACATCCCTGTGATGAGAGTGCGTGGCGCTCAAGGCGTGGGCGCCCTCACAGGTGCGGCGTCCCGATTCAACGCCGCACGCAGTCACCCACCTGGCATAGCGATTGCCGCACTGTCTCCGGACCGCGGCGCGCTGCGCGGAAGGGGGCGACACCATGCATTCCCTGATCGACAGCGTTCGTTCCACAGCACAGCACACCAGCTCCGCCACACGAACAGACGGAGCCGTACGAACAGACAGTGCCGTACCAACAGGCAGAGCCGTACGAACAGACAGGGCCGGGCGACCGGACAAAACGGTCGACGCACACGCGAAGGTGCTGCTGACCCGGCTCGCGGACCTCCCCGAGAAGCACATCGACCGGGCCCGGATCCGGGAACGGGTGATCGAGCTGTACCTGCCGCTCGCGGAGTACCTGGCGCGGCGATTCCGCAACCGGGGGGAACCGTACGACGACCTGTCCCAGGTGGCCGTGGTCGGCTTGATCAAGTCGGTCGACGGCTACGACGCGGGGCGCGGGGTGGAGTTCGCGAGCTACGCGATCCCCACCATCGTCGGCGAGCTGAAACGCCACTTCCGGGACAAGGGCTGGAGCGTACGGGTGCCCCGGCGGCTCCAGGAGTTGAAGCTGGAGATCGCCCGAGCGGCCGGCGAGCTGACCCAGCGGCTGAAGCGCTCACCGACCGTGGCGGACCTGGCCGAACACCTCGAACTGTCCGAGGAGGATGTGATCTCCGGGCTGGACACCGCGGGCGCGTACAGCGCGCTGTCGCTGCACACCCCGGTATCCGGGCAGGAGAACGGGCCCGAGGTGGTCGACCTGCTCGGCGGCGAGGATCCCGGGCTGCGGAGTGTGGAGGACCGGGCCACCCTGCGGCCACTGATCCGGAAACTGCCGGAACGGGAGCAGCGGATCATCGCGCTGCGCTTCTTCGGCAACCTCACCCAGTCGCAGATCGCCGAGCAGATCGGGATCTCGCAGATGCACGTCTCCCGGCTGCTGGCACGCTCGCTGCGTCAGCTCCGGGAAGGCGTACTCGCCGAGGACTAGAGGCTGTGGCGTCGGGGCCTCGGCCGGACGGTCAGCCGGCCGGGGCCTCGGTCGCGACCGGTCAGCCGGCCGGGATTCGCTCAGCTGACCTCGGCCGCGACCGCGGCGATCAGCCGGTCCACGTGTGCGGCGGTGCTGCCCAGCCCCAGGCTGGCGCGCACCGCCGAGCCGGTGCCGTCGTCGCCGCAGCCGGCTTCGGTGAGCAGCCGGCGGGTCAGCGGGTGGGCGCAGAACAGTCCGGCGCGCACCCCGATGCCGTACCGCGCGGAGAGGGTTTCGGCGAGCTGGCCGGAGTCGAGGCCGCCGACCACGAAGGCGACGATGCCGACCCGGGGATGGTCGGGGCCGAACGTGGTGAGCTCCCGTACCCCGGCGATCCCGGTGAGACCGGACCGTAGCCGCTCCAGCAGTGCCTGCTCCGTCGCGGCCAGGCGATCCTGTCCAGCGGCGACGAGGGTACGGCACGCCTCGGCCAGCGCCACCGCACCGACCACGTTCGGGGTGCCGGCCTCGTGCCGGGCGGCGCCGTCGGACCACTCCAGATCGCTGGTGGCGTCGCCGACGTACCGGCTGGCGCCGCCCCCGGCCAGGTACGGCGGTGCCGCGTCCAGCCAGTCGCCGCGGCCGGCCAGCACGCCGGCGCCGAAC
>JBOGDE010000018.1:0-28099 GCA_050701695.1 Micromonosporaceae bacterium | reverse complement strand
GGTCCGGCGCGGTCGCGAGTGCGGCGCGGGCGAGGCCGTCGACGCGGCGCTGCGCCGCGGCGAGCCGCTCCTGCAGGGACTCCAGCCGCTGGTCGTACCGGCTGGTCAGACGGGCGTGCAGCTGCGCGGCCCGCCAGCGGCGCTGGTACGCCTCCAGCTCCTCGGTGGCCCGCTGGTCGCCGCGGGCGAATCCCCGCTCCGCGATCGGCCCGGTCGCAGCGTTGCCCGCCGCACCGAGTGCACCGACGGTGGTCAGGGTGAGTGTCGGGAAACCCAGCTTCGCGCTCATCCCGGTGAGGTGGAAGCCGAGGCCGGTGAGGAAGACCGTGAGCGCCTGCGTCAGCGAAGCCGGCGTGTGCCTACCGACGTACCAGCGCCAGGGCCGCCGGCTCGCCGCTGCCGGCTGCTTGGCCGGCGCCTGCTCGGCCACCGTCACCTCAGTGGACGGCTGCGTTGCCGGAGGCTGGCCGGAGGCCGGGTCTCGCGGTGCCGTCTCCTCGGCCGCGCGGCCACGGGAGCGGCTGGGCCGAGGCGGCGTCTGCGGGGTCAACGGCTGGCTGCTCCGCGCGTCCGGCGGCGTGACCGGGAGCGCACGGCCAGGACCCTGACCCGCCGCCTCCCGGCTGAATACACCGTCACGCGCGACGATCTCGGCCATCCCGTCGCGGAGCTGATGCGCGGCCCGCAGCGTCTCGTGCACCTTCCGACCCATGTCGTCGAGCGCGCGTCCGGCCTGCTCGGCGAGCTGTGCGGCTTCCTGGTCGCGCTCGGTCGCCTCCCGCGCCGCCTCGGCGGTGACGATCGCGTGGTTGCGCAGATCGAACCAGCGGCGCGCCAGGCCGAACGCCACGGCGCCCACCACCGCTCCGCTGCCGATCACCATCGGCAACAGCGGGATCCCGACCGCGGCCGCCGTCGCGGCGGCGGCGGTCTCGGTGGCACCGGTGGTGGCCGCACCCCACAGCAGGTACGCCCGGCGTGACGGCATGGTGCGCAGTGCCGGGTCGAGCAACCGCGGAGTCTCGCTCAGCGACGCGTCAGTACGCCGCCGGAACACCCCGGAGCGCCCCTTCACCGGAGCCCCGAAGTGGCGCAGCGTACGGGCCTGCGTGTCGGTGAAGTACCGGGCGACGGCTCGTGCCCGCGCGTCGGTCGCCGGGTCGTCGCCCAGCAGCCCCATGTCGCGCAGCTGCGCCTTGAGGTCCTGCTGCAGCCGTACCCGTACGTCCGGGTCGGTGACCGCTGAGAGCTGGCTGGTCAGCACCGCGACCTCGGCGACGCGCCCCCGGTCGTGCGGGGTGAGCCGTACCCGGCGACCGGGTGTGGAGTCCTCAGTGAGCTGGTACTGGTTGCGGGCTCCGAGCCCGAGCCGCTGCCGGATCCGGTGCCCGATGCCCCGGGTGGCCAGGTACTCGGTGATCTCGTGGGCCAGCGCCCGCGCCACGTTGTGGTCGGCGATGCGGTCGGAGAGGGTGACCACCGCGTGCACCGCGCTGCGCGACGGCAGCGGCTCGGTGTGGGCCACCACGCCGTCCGGGGTGGTGGCGGCGGTGACCTCGATGTCGACCCCGCGGCCGCCGCGCAGCCCCACCCGGTACGTGTTCGGGCCGCCCCGCACCACGCTGGTGACCTGCCGTCCGAGCTGACCGGCGAGCTGGGGCAGCAGCTCACGTACCCGTGCGAGCACCTGCTCCGGCTCCGGGCCGGGGCGCGAGTCCCGCTCGAACCGCGGGGACTCGGTGGCGGTGATCTCGGGCCGGGTCTCGGCCGGGGTGCTCCCCTCGGCCGGATCCGGGTACGCCACCTCGCCCACCACCCGGCCGAGGAACGCATCCGGGGAGAGGTAGATCGCCTCCGGCACCTGTGGCTCGACCGACTCCAGCCGGATCCGGCCGTCGCGCAGCGCCGGCCGCTTCACCGGACCGAGCACACCCCGCGGATCGCCGACCCGCAGCCGGACCCGCAGCCTCCCGCGCGAGACCTCCGGTGTGGCGTACACCAGGACTGAGCGGTCGGCGTCCCGGACGTGGCGCAGCCGGGCCACCAGTGAACCGCCGGTGTCGGCGAGCGCCCGCAGCCTGGTACGCAGCTCGGCCCGGCCCTGGTTGTCGCCGCCGAACGGCTCGGTGACGGTGGGCTGCCCGGTGAGCTGGGTGAGCAGCTCCGCGAGCTCCAGTCCGGTCAGCGGGCGCTCCAGCCGGGGGTACCCGGTGGGTGTCCCCTGGTACGGGTCCCGCCCCGGCCATGCGCCGCGCCACTGGTCGCGGCGGGTCTGGTCCCAGACCTGGTCCAGCCCGGCGAGCGCCTTCTCGTACACCAGGGTCCAGTGATGGGACGGCGACAGGTGACCCGCGACGCGCCGCACCGCCAGGTCGGGGGTGACCTCGACGGCCATCTTGCCGTCGGGCGTGACCGTGTTGCCGGAGATCGTCGCCCGGTGCAGGTCGAGCCGGTAGTTGCCCGCGGCGGTACGGCGGCCCAGCTCCGTGATCAGCTCCGGCTGGGTCTGCGCCAGCGCTCTGAGCACCACCTGGACGTCGTCGCTGTGCGGCTTCGCGGAGGGCAGCCAGCCCGGCAGCAACTCCCGACCGAACAGCGGCTCACTCCCGGTGCCCAGGTAGCCGGCGCTCAGCCAGCGGTCCCCGGCGCCGAGCGGCGGATCCTCCAGCAGCGTGGCCGGGTCCGCGTCGGCCGGCGGCCCCTGCCATTCCGGCCGGTCGGGGTGCAGGGGGTCGTGCGGCGCGGCGATCGAGCTGGCCAGCTCGATCAGGCCACGGTGCACCAGCACCATGCTGGTGCTATCTCCGTAGATGCTGGGCGGCGTGTAGACGAAATCGTGGGTGTCCAGCAGCTCCAGCATTGCCGGGTCACCGGCGAACCGCTCCCGGAACTCACGGCGCACCAGCGTGCGGTGGTTACGCATCTGCTGCCACTGGTGGTACGGCACCGTGTCCCCGAGGTGGGCATCGGGGTCGGAGGTCGTCGACCCGGCGGTACGCACCGCCGCCGGCTGGTACGGGGTGAGGTCGATGACGCCGACCCTGTTGACGTACAGCCCGTGCTGGCGTACCAGCTCGGCGAGCACAGGCGCCTGCCCGACCAGCTTTCGCAGCGCCTCGTCCGGCGGCCGCGCCACCTCTCCGGGGATGGAGTCTGGCTCGGGGACCCGCGTCGCGAAGGTCCGCGAGCGCACGTCCTCCCACTTCGCGTCCTTGAAGGGGTTGTCCAGGGGCTGGTGGTGCAGCAGCCACGGCTCGGCCGCTTTGGAAACCACCGCGTCGGGCGTCAGCTCCGGCACCAGGGAGCCGAGGCCGTCGTACCATTGCCGGCGCAGCGCGTCGTCGAGGGTCAGCCCGTGGAATTCGGCACGGTCGGCGGTGGTACGCAGCGCCCGCTGCAGCCGCTCCGGACGCCGGCCCAGCGCCTCGTGGAGCGCCTTGAACTGTGACCGCGCCGGATCGGACAGCGTCTCGTACGTCACCCGCAGCGACTCCGGCAGCCCGGTCGGGATCCCGGATCGCACCAGGGACGCGGCGTCCCGGACCTGCTCCAGCCGTCGCAGCAGCGGCATCTGCCGCAGGTACGCCGCGGTGACCGGGCGGGTGCTGGCGTCGGAGAGCGGGTCGCTGCCCGGCACCGGAGTGCCCGTACCGTCGAGCAGCAGCACGTCGATGCCGGTCACGGTCGGGTCGTGCGGCGGCCGCGTGGTGCGGGCCTGTCCGGGCTTGCTCACTCCCGGATTGCCGGCGTACGGCAGGTAGTGCACGACATTCGCATGGTTCAGCGCGATCCACACCTGGGAGTGCTGCCCCGGGTCGTCCAGCGACGACCTGGCCCGCACCACGGCGAGCGCCCCCGGCCCGGCCTCCCACACCTGGCGCTCCACGTCCTGGTACTTGGATTCGATGAATTCCCGCGGCTGCGCCATGGTCGCCTTGAGGCGGGCCCGGCTCTGCCGCCGGCCGGGCTTGCCCGATAGCGGCTCCACACCGGCCTCCTGTGCGTGGAGCCGGCCGGCGACGGTCTGGAACCGGCCGCCGGTGACCTGTTCGACCCGGCCCCAGCCGTCCAGCTCGCCGGTGACCGGCTGGTCGATGTCGCCGTCGCGGAACCCATCGATGGTGCCGGGCGCGGCGGCCCGCGCCATTCCGAGCCAGGTCTCGACCACCGCCAGCGCGAAGTCGGGCGCGTCGGCGTTGCCGTTCGGGTCGACCTTGCCGGTCCAGTCGCCGGCCGGGTCCGGGTGCGGTGCTCCGCCCGTGGCCCGCGCCAGGTCCGTGTCGTGGACGGCGAGCGGGCGGCGCAGCCCGTACGGCTTGCCGAAGGGGGCGCCGATGTCGGACGGGGTCCAGCCGGGGCGCGCGGCGGGCCGTTCCGCCGATGGCTGCCGTAGCGGACCGAAGTCGGAGTTGAGCATCGTCCAGCGCAGCGGCAGCGAGTCGGCGAGGTGTTCACGCTGCCCGGGGGTGGTGATCGCGGCCAGCTCCCGCAACCGCTTCCGCAGCGCATCGCGGTTGATCGCCGCCTGCCGCTTCGGGCTGGCGTCGCGACCGGGATCGAACTCCTCGGGTGTGTCCACCCGCTCGCGCGCCGGCAGGGTGACACCGGCCAGCGAGCCGAGCCCGTCGCGCCACTGCTCGGCCAGCACCTCTTCCAGCGGTACGCGGCGCCAGGCGGCGATCCGTTCGGCGATGTCGAGCGCGCGTACCAGCTGCGCCGGATCTCCGCGCAGCACCTGGTCGAGCGCCCGGAACTGCAGCCGCGCCTGGACGTCCCGCAGCTGGTGGAACCGCTCGGCGACCCCCACGTGGTACGCGGCGACCAGCAACGGCGGCGGCGACAGGGTGGCGAACTCGGCGGCCTGCAGCTCGCGTACCTGGTCGACCCAGCCGTCCCGTTCGGCGTCGGACATCGCCCGCAGGTGCGCCGCCGACGGGGGCCGCGACGACAGCGGCGAGAGCGGCAGCTCGGGCAATGGCGCCGGGCTGTCGGAGTTGCTCAGCGTGAGCACCGCCAGCGTGCCGGGCTCGCTGAACACCGCGGGCAGCCGCTTGCCCACCTCGCCGGTGGCCGGGTCGACGTACTTGCCGCGGTCGGCCACCACGACCCGCTGGGTGCCGTCCGGGGCCTGGTGTACGACGTACGAGAAACCGTTCCGGCCCCGGATCCGGGAGTCGACGTCAGCGGTGGACTCGATCGCCTGGAACCGGCCGCCGGTGTAGTCCTCGATCCGGCCCAGCCCGCCCAGCTCACTGCCGACCGGCTGCTGCGGGTCACCGTCGCTGAACCCGTCGAAGGTACGCGGCGCCGCCACCGTCGGTACGCCACGCAGCGTGGCGTGCAGCGCCATTGCCGCGTCGTGGGAGTTGATCGCCCGGGTCGGGTCGATCTGGGTGTGGACGGCGTTGACCGAACGCAGCACCGGCGCGCGATCCTGCAGGTAATCCGACTGGTGCTCGGTGGCGCTGCTCGCCACCGCGTCCTGGTGCTGCTGCAGCGGCCGCCGCAGCCCGCCTGGCTGGTCGTACACCCGAGTCGCCTCCACCGGGGGCCGGCGGCGCGGGTCGGTGCTCGGTGCCGGATCATGCACCGTCGTACCGAGATCGAGCTGGGCGGTGCTCCAGCGTTCCGGATGGTGTGAGGCGAGATCCCGCTGCTCCGCCGGATCGGTGACCTCGGCCGGCAACCCGGCGCGCATGTCGTCGAGGTTCCCGGCGTACGCCAGCTCGTCGAGCAGCTGCCGCCCCTCGTCGGAGAGGTGTTCGGAGACGACCTTGTCCCAGTTGCGCCTACCCAGGGCCGGTAGCTCCACGGCACGCAGGTGCGCCACCAGGTGTGCCGCTTCCTCACGCAGCCAGCTGGCGTACGCGTCGAGGTCCGTGCGGTTCTCGACGTCCGGCGAGTACTGCTCGCGGACGCGTACCGCCGCCAGCTGGTGGGCGATCACCTCGAGCTCGCTGAGCCGGCCCCGTACGTGGCCGTCGATCGCGGCGGAGCGGCGCGCCCCGGTGCCCTTGCCTTTGCCGTAGTCGTGTTGGAGCTCGGACAGCTCGTGCGCCAGGGCCCGCCGCAGCAGGTCCGGGTGCAGATTCTCGGCGACCTGGATGGTGACCCGGATGTCCGGCTCGCCGTACGTTTTGCCCGCTGACACGACCTTGGTGTGGGCCACGAGCGTGGTCGGGCGGCCGTTGTCGGTGACCTGCGGGACGGTCTGGATCCGGATATCGGCGAAGCGCGCCGCCCGCAGGCTGCCGCGATCCAGGCGCGCCCGGTTCCAGTCCTCGCTGGGTACGGGCAGCTGCGGGAAGTGTCCCCTCAGCCAGCGCAGCGCCGCGTCCACGTCGTCGTCGGTCAGTGGCCGGCCATCGGCGGGCCGGGAGTTGGCGCGGAAGTCCCCACCCGGCACCGGGCTGGCCGTGATCGGGTTGCGCCGCTGCCGCTCCAGCTCTCTGGCCTGCCGCCGGTAGGCTCCGTCGGGCTCGGCGACCAGCGAATCCAACGCCGCCTGCACCCGGCCGTTGACGTGCCGCAGCGTCACCCTGGCGGTGACCACCACCGGGCGGCCCCACCTGGTGATGATGCTGCCGTCGAGGTTGCGGGCGAACCGGCGTACCAGTGCCTTGCTCTCCCCGGTGAACGTGGTGCTCAGCTCGACCGGGAGGTCCGGCTTGGCGAGGGTGAGCCGCAGCGCGCGGCTGAACCGTACCCGCCAGCTGTCCCGGTAGCCGTGGCCGCCCATCGCCTCGGGAAGCTCCACGATGCCGTTGGATTCGTTCTGTACGTGGTAGAGGTGCTGGAACCGGCTGTCGAAGCCGAGCGTCCGCGCGTGGTCCGCGATGGCCTGTGCCACCACGTCGGGGTCGTGCATCGCGTCGCTGGTCAGCGGCAGGTCGACCGGCCCGCGTCGCGTGTCGCCGAACTCGTCCAACTGGGCGTCCAGGCGCTGCCGTACTTGTGCGACGTGCTCCGCGCGGGCGGCGGTGTCGCCGAGCGGCGCCGCGCGGCGGTTGAGCAGCCCGCGCCGGGTACGCGCCGGGTGCTCGTGCCTGGCCTCGTCGAGATCGGCGTCGTGCAGCTGCTTGTATTTCCGCACCAGCGCGGCTGCCTGCTTCAGGTCCAGCTGCTCGCTGGTGTTGCCCTCGGAGTCGGGGACGGTCTCGGTGGCACCGTGGGCGATGGCGAACTGGATGGCCGCGGCGGTGAGCCGGCCGGAGAACCGGGTCGGGAACTCGTTGGCGGCCAACGCCTCGGCCAGCTGCACCCAGCCGGGATTGTCGGGGGTACGCAGATCGCTCGGAATCAGCTCGCTGAGGTCGATCCCGGCGTCATCGAGCGGCTCGCTGGCCCGGTCGAGCGCCAACGTGCCCCGCGAGGTGGCCGCGATCACTTCTTCGTACCGCTGGTGCAGCCCCATCGCCTGCTGCCGCGGCGTCTGGCCCCAGCGCTGCACGTACGCGTGGAGACCGGCGAGGTCTGGCTGGCCGTCCCGGACGTACCGAACGGCGGTGCGGGAGAACCAGGTGACCAGACCGCTGGAGCCGTGTGCGGTGAGGTGGGCCCAGACGTCGTTGAGCTGGTCGTCGAACCACTCCGGCGCGGTCTGGATGAACGGCAACGCCTTGGCCTCGGCGATGATCTCGCGCAGGTCGGTGGCGAGTTCGTCGAAGCTCTTCAGCGCCTGCGCTTCAGCCTGCTCCTGCAGTCCCAGCTCCTCGTCGCGCTCCGTGAGCTGCATCTCGTGCACCTCGGAGGTCCAGTCCGAGCTGGACTTCGCGATACCCCGGGCCAGGATGTACGTGGCCAGCAGGGCACCCACGATCGGGTTGCCCGCGAACGTACCGAGGGCGACACCGGTCGCGGCGGCGTTGCCGACCGCGGGCGCGATGTTCTTCACCCGGTGCATCCTCTTGGATACGGTGGGCAGCTGGTGCGAGTGCGTCGCCGGGTCGGCGCCCGAGACGCGACCGGTGACCAGATCCTGGAACCGGCTGATGGTGCCGCTCTGGTGCTGGTCTTGCAGCGCGGTGGTCACCGCAGCCTTGTTGGCGGCCTTCGCCTGCTGGAACCGGTACGCCGCGTACGCACCGGCGACCCCGCCGACGAGCAGGCCCGGAATACCCGTGAGCGCCAGGCCGGCCGCGCCCACCACCGTGGCGGTGCCGAGCAGCGAGCCGGAGGCGACCAGGTTGGGCCCGGTCTCCTTGACGACGAACCAGCGCGGCCTCGGCACATTGCGCGGGCTGCGGTCGGTGGTGGGGGTGGCGGCGCCAGTGCGCAGCCCCATTCTGCGCCAGACGGTCCATCTCGACGGGTCCTTCGCAGGCGTCTGGTTGTCGCGCTCGTCGGTCTCCTTGAGGTCATCGAGCGCGTCGGCCAGTTGGCTGGCCTGGTCGAGCAACCGCTGCCGCTCCGCGGGATCGGTCGTCAGCTCCACCAGCAGCTGCATCTGGCGGACGATCGGGTCGATCTTCTTCATCAGGGCCTGGAACTGGCCGCTGGTCTCCTGGGCGTTGAGCTGCTCGCTGAACGTCCGGAACAGGGTGTCGGTCTGGGCCTTGGCACGGTTGAACAACCAGCCCAGCAGGGCCTCCGCGATCGCCTTCGGGATGGCGGTGGACGCCGATACCCAGGGCGCGGCTTCCTCCTTGGTACGTTGGGCGCTCGCCTCCTGCGGCGTCGGGTTGGGTTTGCGGCTGAGTTTGGCGAGCATCTTGCCGCTCTCGAACCGGGTGATCGCGTCGACCACACCCGGCACCAGGCCGCCGAGGTTGTCGCGCAGCTCCGGCCGGTCTCCCGGCTTGATCAGATCCTTGTCGGTCTTCGGGCTGGTGGTCGCCGGTGCCGTGGTGGGAGCGTCCTGCCCGGCCTCTTCGAGGTCCTTGCGCAGCTCCCGGTGGGCGGCGCGTACGCTGGCCCGCCGCGCGAAGGTCTCGTTGCGACGCGCGGTCTTCGCGCCCCGCCAGAACTGCAGCGCGCTGTTGAGCGTCCCCAGGCCGAACGCGGTGATCGCGAGTTTCACGGCGAGGGACGGATCGGCCCCGAAGAAGGCCGAGACGCCGATGCCGGCACCGGCGATCCCGAAGGCGACCGCCTCGGGCTTGAGGTTGCTGGCGAACACCCGCCGCGCCGGCAGCGTCTCCATGGGACGGTCCCACGGCGCCTGGTGCCAGCGGTCCTGACGCGCGCCGCCGTGTTCGGCGATCACCCGCTCCAGCGCACTCGGCAGCAGTGCCCGGCGCCGCTCCGCGCCGGGCGTACCGTCCCGCAGCCCCATGCTGTTGACCAGGCGGTGGATCTCGGGACGTACGCTGCGCCGCACCGCGAACGAGCCGTCGTTGAACTGCCGGGCCACGGCGCGGAGTCGGGCCATCCGGGCACGGTCGTTGACCGACAGGTCGCCCGGGTTGAGGGTGTCGGTCACCTCGCCGGGGCGCAGCAGGCTCTCGTGGGCGCTGGAGTCCCGCGCCCCGGACTGCTGTGCCTGCAGCGCCGCGACCCCTTCGGCCAGCGCCGCCTCGACGGCCCGCCGCACCGCCGCCTCGCTGGCAAGCATGTCGGTGTGGACCCGGGTCCGGGTCTGCAACCCGCTGTCGGTACGGAGCACCAGCGAACCGGAGGCCGCGTCGGTGGTGACGTCGACGTACATCAAGTGGTCGGTGTTGAGCTTGACGACCAGCTTGGTACGGCTTCCGTCGAGGTACGCGTGGACGTACTTGGCGTCGATGTCCAGCCCGGCGTTGGTCGCCGCGTCCAGCACCGCGTCCACCACCCGCCGCATGCTGGGCAGGGGCCGGGCGGCGTGCCGGAAGCTCGGATCGGGCGCGGCCCGGAACGAGTCCACCCACGCGGTGACGCCGGCGTCATCCGGGCGCACCACCACGGTGGCGGTCATCACCACGGGTCGCCCGAGGTGGGTCCACACACTGCCTTCGGAACCGTGCGCCACCCGGTGGAAGATCACCTCGGCGGTGCCGTCGGGGAGCCGCCTCACCTGCACCCGGTCCGGCCGGCTCAGGGTGGTGCGCAGCGCCCGGTGATGCCGCTGGTACGGCGAATTGTCGGCGCTGCCGGGGCGAGACTCCGCACGGTTCCACACGCCGTTGTCCGTGGCCGCCTGGTACGCGGCGTCCACCGCCGACGCATGTCCCAGCCGCGGGTGGACCGACTGGACGGCGGCCCGCAGCTGCCGGTCGGTCACGTCGGGCCCGAGCACCTGCTGGCCGTCCGGAGTGTCGGGGACCTGCGCCGGGCTGCGGCCGAGCGCGGCGAACAGGTCGCGGTCGCGCCGCAGGGACGCGTCGAGCCGCTGGCGGAAGTCGCTGTCGGGGTCCGAAAAGTCGGCGGCGAGCCGGGCCCGCGCCCCGCGGCGCCCCACAGTACGGAGCCCGCCGCCGTCGCGCAGCCGGTGCCGTTCCCCCTCGACCATGTCGTGGAAGTGGTGCGCGAAGTACCGCACCAGGTTGGTCAGCTCGTTGACGTCGACCGATCCGTCGGGGCGGGTGGCGCCGTTGTCCAGCGCGAACCTGATCGCCAACGCCGTCAGTCTCGGCCTCATGGCCTTCGGGAAGCCCAGCGCTTCGACGGAGGCGACGAACCGCTGCCATACCTGGTGGGTGCCGCGCTCCTCGGACGGCACCAGGGTGCGCAGGTCGATGCCCAGCCGCCGCAGCTCGGGGCTCGCCTGACGCAGTGCCGGATCCGCGAGCTGGACCAGCTCGACCGCGTGCGGTGGCAGGTGCCGGGTGAGTTGGTCGAGCCGTACCAGTGCGCCCTGCTGCTCCGGCAGCATCTCGTGGCGTTCCAGCAGCGCGTCGAGCTGCTGTTCCAGATCGGCCGCGACCGCCGGGTCGGTGGCGGCGGTGATCCGGTTCGCCAGCACCTCGACCTCGGCGGCCGCCCCGGCGTACGAGCGGCGGGGCGCGCCGCGGGTGACCAGCTGACGTACCCGCTGCTGCCGGCCCTGGTGTTCGGTGACCACCTTCGCCAGCTGGTACGCCACCGCCGACTCGATCTGGTCGATGGTCAGCTGGTCGGAGAGCACGATCTCGTGCGGCGCGGTCGGGGAACCACGCAGCGCCGCGCCGAGGGTGTCCGCCGGGGTGACCAGCTCGGCGCGCACTCCCGCGGGCAGCGAGCCGACCGAGAACCGGATCGCGAACGGCCGGCCCTGCTCCGGCTGTACGTCGAAGGTGCCGTCGCCACGGTCGGTGATGCGGCGCAGCTGGGTGGCGTACAGCTGGCTGAGCCCGGCGAGCTCCTGCCGGGCCGCGTCGAGCAGTGCCACGGCCCGCGGATCCGACGCGACCTGCGAAACCGGCGCGACCTGCGGGTCCGGGGTGGCCTGTGGATCCGGTGCCGCCTGCGGGTCGGGGGTGGCCTGTGGATCCGGTGCCGCCTGCGGGTCCGGGGTGGCCTGGGGATCCGGTGCTACCTGCGGGCCCGGGGTGGCCTGGGGATCCGGCGCGGCCTGTGGGCCCGGGGTGGCCTGCGGGTCCGGCGCGGCCTGCGGGTCGGGAGTAGGCAGTGCGCGCGGGTCTCCGGCCGGCTCGACCGCGGTGGTAGCCGGGCGCTCCAGCCGCAGCGCGTTGCGGATCGAACGCGGCAGCACAGCGGTGACCGCGGTCCGCAGCTTGCTGCCGAACCGGCCACGGTGCCGCGCGGCGGCCTGCTCCTCGGCGGTCTGGATCGCCGCCTGGCGGTCCAGCGCCTGCTGCAGCGCCTGGCGCTCCCGCTCGACGCGCTCCAGCGCCTCGGCAGCCTGCTGTTCGAGCCGGGTCGCGATCTCGTCGGCCCGCTGCTCCAGTCGGGACGCCGCCTCGTCGGCCCGCTGCTGGGCCCGCTCCGCGATCTGGTCCACCCGGGCCGCGGCGCTGTCGAAGAGCGCCTGATACCAGTTGTTGGTGTACAGCTCGCGGTTGTCGGCGTACTGCCAGGTCTCGGTGACGTACTCGGCGTGCCGACTGCGCAGCGGCGAGACGTACGCGTTGTCCAGCGCGACGTCGGTGAAGTCGACGCCGCCGCGCTGCAGTGCCTTCTTCGCCTGGTATAGGTGCTCCGGCTCGGGCTGGTAGCGCCCGCTGCGGTCGTGCATCTGCACCAGCCGGCCGTCGTGTACGGCGACCTCACCCGCCGCGGCGACCTCACCGCCGGCGAGGAAGCTGGAGTGCCGGATCGCCGGCTCACCAGGCTGCTCGTCCGCATGCGGTATGTGGGCGTACAGGTTGCCGTCGGAGTCCATCACGAAGATGGCCCGGCCGGTGCCGCCGTCGTACGCTCCGTCGCTGGTGTCGAACAGGTTGCCGTCCGCGTCGTAGATCAACCCGTCGCGTACGGTCAGCCGGAACCGCTGCCGCTCCTGGTCGTCCAGGTGCCGCACCGGCCCCTCGGGGTGCTCCGGCGAGGTCTCCCCGGCGAACTCGTCCCGCAGCGGCGTGCTCCGGTACGTGTACGGGCCGGGGACCAGGGTGTGGTCACCGAATATCCAGTCCGGCCGGGAGGCCCCCTCGTCGAAGAACTCCAGCCCGTCCAGGTGCAGGGCCCAGCCCATCCGCCGCGCGATGTTGTCTTCGAAGTGCCACTGCCGCAGCTGCGCCTTGGCATCGGCTTTGTCCTGTTCGGTGGGCCCGCCGTTGCCGTCCGCACTGAACGCGTAGCTCGCCTCGCTCAGGTCGAGCTTGGCACCCAGCAGCACCTCTACCGTCTGGAACATGTGAGCCGCCGACGGTTTGTAGTGCCCGCTGAGGTTGTTGACCCAGATCAACTTGCCGTTGTGGACCGTCAGCTCTCCGGCGTTGGCGACCTCACCGCCGGCTAGCAGGCTGGAGTGGTGGAACTTCCCCATCTCCTGGTGCTTGGAGGCGTAGAAGTTGCCGTCGGCGTCCATCACGTAGATGGCGCGACCGTCGGCGCTGGACACCGTCGCCGAATCCCGGGTGTCGAACAGGTTGCCCTCGGCGTCGTAGATCAGGCCGTCCCGGAAATGCAGCCGGTACGCCTCGCGTTCCTGCTCGCCGAGGTAGTCGACGTGCATGCTGCGCACCTTGCCGTCGATGAATTTGATGATGAGCTTGTCGCGGGTGTCCGGATCCAGGTGCTCGCCGACGTAGTAGTCGCCCAGCGGCGTCGTACGCTGCACGTCGCGCAGCTGCGGGTCCGGGTCCCGCGACGCCTCCGCCAGCCGCTCCGTGGACCCGGGCGCGAGCGCGATGTCCATCCCGACGGACTCACCGTCGTCCGCGCGGGTCAGCCCGGGCCGGTCGCCGGACCACCACGCGTGACCCGGCAGCGAGCTGTGCCCGAAGTTCGGCGCCACGTCGGTGTAGAACTCCACGCCGACGGCGCCGTCCGGCAGCGGGCCTTCGGCCGCGTGGATCATGGGATCAGGGCCGAACAGAGCGATGCTGACACCCTGCAGGTTCCGGTTCGCCTGGATCTCGGCTGCCCGCTCCGGAGTGACCACCACGTGGAACGGGCCGAACCGACCCGGACTTCCTTCCGGGGCGAGCCACTGCGGACGTACCTGCGCGGCGTCCGGACTCGGACCGGGCTGCTCGCTGGCTTCGGGTAGCCCGTCGAGGTCCGCCGCGGGCGCGGCGCTCGGATCAGTGCCAGTCTCGGGTCGGGACGTCTGCTCCGGGCTGGTCCCGGTCTCCGTACCGGTCCGCGACTCCGGCGACCCCTCGGCCTCCGGCGCGGGCTGCGTCTCGGATGTAGGCGTGGCCTCCGGTGCTTGCTGGGTTTCCGGAGCGTGCTCGGTGTCCGGAGCATGCTCGGTGTCCGGTGCCTGCTGAGTTTCTGGAGCGGTGGCGTCGGGGGCCGGTGTCGGATCCGGCTGGTCGGGCTGTGACGCGGAATCCGGGTCCTGCTCACCCTGCGGATCCGGCAGCGCGCCTCGCCGCTGCTGCCGGCGCAGCTCGCGCACCTCCTGACGCAGCTGCTTGCGGTGTGCCCGGTACTCCTGCAGCGCCTGGTACGCCGCTTCGTTCTCCGCGGCTTCCCGGGCGTTGTCCGGGCCGTTGAGCCACTCCAGCGCCATCCCGCCGAACGCGATCACGCCGGTCACCGCGAACACCGGGAGGAACGGGAGCCCGAGCGCCAGCCCGGCGGCGCCGAACAACGTACCGGTGAACGCCGCCGAACCACCGCCGAGGATCAAGGCGATCCGCCACGGCAGGAAGCCCTGCTCCTCCGCGGCGGCCAGGTCTCCGTGTTCGGAGACCGCACCCTCACCACGCGCCTGGCCGGTCGGCTCCGTCGCGGCATCCGGTTCGGCCGCAACATCCGGGCCGGCGGCGGCATCCGGGTCCACAGTGGCATCCGGGTTCACAGTGGTGTCAGGGTCCACAGTGGCGTCGGGGTCCACCGTGGCGTCGGGGTCCACTGTGGTGTCGGGGTCCACTGTGGTGTCGGGGTCGGCAGTGGCGTCGGGGTCGACCGTGGCAGTTGGGTCCACCGTGGCGTCCGGGTCTGTGGCGGCGTCCGGCTGGGTCGCCGGGTCCGGGGCGTTGTCCGGATCCGGAGTCTGACCGGAGCTGTCGCTCGCGGTGCCCTGCGCGGTGCCATCTGGGGCGATGAAGCGAGGGCGGAGCCGATCATCGATCTCGCTGCTCTGTGTTCTCTCAATCCGCAGATCCAGGCCGAGTCGCTGCAGATCCAAGTCGCGGGGGCGTTGCTGGGCGATCTGGCGGGCCATCTGGTCGAGCCGTGCCTGGCGGGCGCGATCGCGACGGCCCTGCTCCAGCTCGTCGTCGAAGTTCGACTCGTCGGCGTGGGTGCCGTCCGGCCGGAACCGTACCGCCTTGCCCTGCTGATCGGGGTCGGGGTAGATGCCGTTGGAGGTGTCGGCCATCGGTTCGGCCAGCACCGTACGGCCGTTGTCGTAGACGATCGCCGTCGAGGTGAACGCGACGACATCGGTGTCCAGCTCACGGGCGAGCTCGGCGGCGAAGCCGTTGCCGGCGCGGCAGGAGTACAGGTCGATCACCGGCTTCGGCCCGGTGCCGTTCTCGTACGCCTGCCAGGCGTCGGACTTGCGGATGATGTCGGCGAGGTCGGCCGGCGTCAACACCTTGCCGTCGATCTCGACGAAGGTGTCGGCGCCGTGCACCACCACCTGGAGGTTCCCGGGACGCAACCCGAACAGGTGGGACAGGTCTCGCAGGATGTTGTCCTGCTCGGGCAGCACCAGCTGGTTGCCGCGGTCGAGGGCCTGGTCGTAGAGCGCCTGCAGCTCGTCGGGTGTCAGGTTGTGCGGTCCGGAGGTCGGCTCGGGCGCCGGTGCGGGGCCCTGGTCGATCGGCGCACTGTCCTGCATCCCCTCCTGCAGATCGGCGGCCGGTTCGGGTGATGCTCCCTGCTCGGGCGAGGTGTCCGGCGCGGCTACTGAATCGTCAGCTCGTCCAGACTGCTGCTCGGCAGACCCATCGCGTCCATCAGCTCCCTGAGCTCGTCGCGTTCCAGCGTCGAGATCGGAGCTTGCGTCTTGCGCAGTGCTGCCACCAGGTTGTCCACCAGTTCCGCCCACTCCCCGGTGTCCCGGGCGCTGGTCAGATGTCGCAGAGTCGTCTCGGAGACTCTGCTGGCGTACTCCTCCGGAATCGCGTACGCCCGCATGGCTATCTGGTCCGGACTGAGTGTCATCCTGGGTGCTTCCTTCCTGCGCCGGAGTGGTCGGATTCTGTACCACCCCGGGGCCGCCCTCGGGACGCGCGCCCTTGATCTTGCCGTTCGGCCCGACGTCGACGGAGATCGACACACCGTCGCGGGTCCCTTCGAACCGCCACTGACCCCGCCCGTTGGTGTCCACCGCGGAGTCGGGGTTGCGGGCGACATCGAGGACGGTGTCGATGATCTGGTCGTCGCTCCAGTCGCTGGGGAATTCCGAGTTGCCCGGGATGCCCTGACCCGGGCGGTGACCCCCGCCGTGCTCGTCACCGTTGAGGATCCGGTCGCGGATGGTGTCGCTCATCCGGATGTCGTTAGGCCCTGGCTGCGGCATCGGGTTGGTGACCACGCCAGGCCCGCCAGACTTCGGCGAGGCGGTGCGGACCGTACCGTCCTGGTTGAGGATGACCTCGACCGTGACGCCGTCACGTACGCCCTGCAGCTTCCACCGGCCGTTGTCCTGCAGCTCGACTGTCGCCGGATGCTGCGCGACGTCGAGGACGATGTCCATGATCTGGTCGTCGTTGCCCCAGTGCGACGGGAACTCCGGCTTGCCGGGCTTGCCCTCACCGGAACGGTGACCGCCTCCGGTGCTGTCGCCGTCCAGGATGCGGTCGCGGCGGTCGGGTGTCACCTGAATGTCCGACGGGTCCGGTCGGGCCGGGTGGTTGGCGACATCCGGTGAGTCCCAACCGTTGGGCTGGGAGTCGGACTGGTCGCCGGTGTCCGGCGCGGCGGTCCCGGCGGCGGGCTGCGTATCGGTAGCCGACTGCGTATCGGTCGCCGACTGCGTAGTGCTCGACGGCTGTGGCCCGGCGGCCGTTGCGGGGTTCGCGTTGGCGGAGCTGCCTGGCAACCCGAACGAGGAGTCGTTCATCGGGACGTACCGGCTGACGCCCTGGTATCTCGGGTCCGGGCTGGTCGCCGTGTCCTGCCAGGTCCACTGCCGGGACCGCGTCACCGACGTAGTGTCCGCCGGCGTCCCGCTCGTACCCGCGATACCACCGTGGTGGCTCACGATGTCGTGCAGGGCGAACGGGATCAGCTCCATGATCCGGGTGCCCTCGACGTGATGCCAGGTGTAGTTGGCGATGTACGGGTTCCCGCGGCCGTGGATCTTCTTGAGGATCCTGTCCGCGGCCCTGATGTCCTGATCGCGCTGGTCGTCGGGACTCAGGCTCGGATCTGGAGCGGGCAGGTCGACGGCCATCCGGGCATACGGCGTGAAGTCGGGGAACCCGTGGAGGTTGACGTACACACCGTCCTGTTCCAGGCGGGCACCAAGTTCCGGGTCTACGCCCTTGACCTTCGCGATGACGGTGTCGTTGACCCGCACCACCTGACCGGAGTACTTCGAGTTGAGGACCCGGTGGAGACCCGTGGCGCCCGCGGCCGCGTTGCCCTCGTTGGCGGTACGCAGCAGCGCGGCGTCGAGCTCCTGCTGGTTCAACGCCTGTGGGCGCCCCTGGTCGTCCCGCACCAGGTCGCCGTTCGCGTCACGCTCGGCGAGATTCGCCTCGTAGTCGGCGCGCATCCGCTGCTCGGCCGAGCTGAGCGAGTTCGGATCGGCCCGCAGTACGTCGTTGACCATATCGGGGGTCAGTTGCGGAGCAGCACCCACACCGTTCGCCCGTGCCCGGAAGCTCACGTTTCTCGGCGACGCCTTCGGCGGCTTCGGCAGCCGGTGATCGTCCTGGCGCGACATGTCGTTAGACCACTTGACCGACGGCCCGCTGGACTGTGACGACGGGCTCGACGCGGTGCCGGCGGCCGGACTCTGCGTCGGAGCCGGCTCGGTACGGGACTCCGGCGCCGACTCTGGAGACGTCTCCGGAGTCGGACTCTGCGGCGTACCACTCGGCGCGGCGTCGTCCTGAGTGACATCGTCCTGGGTGATGCTGTCCTGAGTGGATTCCCCGGAGGTGCCCTCACTCCGCTGGTTGTCCCGTCCCCGGCTGGAGCGGGAGTCCGGACCGGTACGCCCGGCCTCCTGACTGGTCTGGCTGCTCTGACTGGAGCCGGTCTGACTGGAGCTGGACTGGCTCGACCCGGTGGACGAGTTGGACGCCGCGGCCGGCGTCGAGCTGGAGGTTGGCGTCGAGCCCGTGGTCGGCGTAGAACTCGAGGTCGGCGTAGAACTCGAGGTCGGCGTAGAACTCGAGGTCGGCGTAGAACTCGAGGTCGGCGTGGCGCCCGAGGTCGGCGTGGCGCTGGAGGTCGGGCCCGCGGCGGGGGATGCCCCCGCGGCAGGCGCGGCGCCCGCAGCCGGCGAGGCTCCGGCCGTGGGCGTTGCTCCCGCGGTGGGCGAGCTGCCCGAGACCGGTGCCGCTCCGGTCGTCGGGGACGATCCGCCCACGCTCTGGGAGTCGCCGGTGCCGCCAGCGGTGCCCGCAGCCGGCCCAGGTGTCGAAGAGCCCGGAGTGCCGGTCGCAGGCGTACCCGAATCAGAATCCGGGGTACCCGACGCGGGCGTACCCGAATCGGAGTCCGGCGTGCCGGCCGCGGGCGTACCCGAATCGGAGTCCGGCGTGCCGGCCGCGGGCGTACCCGAATCAGAATCCGGCGTGCCCGACGCGGGCGTACCCGAATCAGAATCCGGCGTGCCCGACGCGGGCGTACCCGAATCAGAATCCGGCGTGCCCGACGCAGGCGTACCCGAACCAGAATCCGGGCCACCACCGGTCGCGGGCGTACCCGAGCCGGTATCCGAACCGCCCGTCGCGGGCGCGGGGGCGGTCGCGGTGTTGCCCGAGCCCGACTGGGTTCCACCGCTGTCGGCGCCGCTGCCGCCTGCGGTCCCGCTGGCACCACCGGACCCCGTCCCGCTTCCGCTGCCAGACCCACTGCCAGAGCCGGAGCCGGTCCCACTGCCAGACCCGGTGCCGCTCCCGCTACCGGATCCGGACCCGCTGCCGGTCCCACTCCCGGTGCCGGTACCTGTGCCGGTGCCGGTGCCGGTGCCGGTCATGCTGGGTAGTCCGTTGACCGCGTT
This sequence comes from Micromonosporaceae bacterium, assembly GCA_050701695.1. Taxonomy (GTDB): domain Bacteria; phylum Actinomycetota; class Actinomycetes; order Mycobacteriales; family Micromonosporaceae; genus WHSM01. The sequence continues at coordinate 9,444 of JBOGDE010000018.1, read as the reverse complement.
GCGCAGGCCGTTGAGGGTCTGGTTCAGTGCGCTGGAGTTGGAGGGACCTGTGCCGTGCATGGTGCTGCCCACGGCGCCGGCGACGCCGTTCTGGAGCAGATTGCCGAGGTCGAAGTCGCCACTGGCGATCTGGTTGGCAAGCTCGCCACCCATCTCGCCGAGGATGCCCTTGGTGAGACCCCGGGCACCGAGCGCCTGGGCCAGGCCCGCGCCCAGACCCGCGACCCCGCCCATGAGCGCGCTCTGACCGAGCTCGTTCATGTCGAAGCTCGTGCGATTGCCCTCCGACATCTGGATGCCCTGGATCGCCGCGTTGGTGGCGGCCTCCTCCAGAGCCTCCTGACCGATCTCCTTCAGCACGCCCTTGACCGTCAGGTTGCGACCCACGTTGCGCAGCTGGCGCATCACGAACCGCTCGCCCAGCTCCTTCGCCAGGTTCTTCGCGAAGGTCTTGGCCAGCTTCTTGACGCCCTGCTTCGCGATCTCCTGGAGCAGCTTGCGGAACAGCTGCTGGATGGTCATCCGGGCCGCGGTCGTGGCGGCGGCGCCGCCGACCGCGCTGAGGCCGGCGGTCCAGATCGCGGCGGCCAGCGCGATGATCAGCGCGACGATCATGATGAAGAGCTCAATCATGATCTCGTACTTGGTGCTCTGGATCTGCAGACCGCCCTCTTGCGCCTTGGCGCCGAGCCCGGTCGCGGCCTCGGACATCAGCGGCAGCACCGACTCGTCGCCGCCCTGGAACTGCTCCCAGAGCTCGTCGAAGGCGTCGGCTCCAGCGCCCGTCCACTGGCTGGTGACGTTGGGAACGCTGCTGTTCAGATCGTTGATCGCTTCGTTGATGTCGGTGGCGAGGTCACCCCAGGCTTCGGCGAGCTTCCACATCTGCTCCTCGTCGCCCTCGGGCCAGTCGGTACCGACGGCGAACTCCACGGCCGTCATCACCGGGCCGGGCATGCCGTCGAGCCAGGCGATGATGTCGCTGAACTTCACCGACGCACCACCCTCACTGCCCCCGTCCGGGCCTGCTCTCCGTCACCGAACATCCGTCGCGTACGCCATAGACGCAGACGGATCTCACCCGCGCCCGACCCTACTGAACCGCGACAACTCCCTCAGCCCCGTCTGCGGAGCGTGATCAGGCCTCTGTGGCACCGTCGATACCGGTGGCACTCTGCACGTCGATGCCGAACGCCTGATCCACCGCCGCCACCACCGCGTTGCCCAGCCCCTCGACCGCCGTGCCCACGTCCGGGACGGCCTCGAGGAAGTCCGTGCTGGCGGTGACATAGCCGTCGTCGCCGCTCTCGCCGTTGGCGAACTTCTTCCCAGGCTCGTCGGGACCCCACGGGGCGCTGGCCTCGAGGCCCGTGATGGTGCCTTTGTGCTTGGTGATCGCGGTGTTGAGCCGCTCACCGGCAGAGGCCATGTCCTTGCCACCCTGGCGGGTCCGCTCAGGGTCGCCGAAATAGACGGTCTCGTCAGCCATCGTCGTCTTCCTCCTCCTGCGCCTTTAGAATCACCGCGTCGTGCTTGCGCATCATGCCCTTGGGTACGCCGAAGGCCTCGCTGATGCGATCGGGACTGAAGTCATCCGGAATGGTGCCTTCGAGCAGGTCCTGCACTTCGTTCGCCGCCTGCTCCACCGCCTGCCGTACGGTCTCCACGATCGTGACCGCGAGCTGGGCGGAGTTCGGGCGGCGATAGATCTTGGGATCGATCTCGAGGTCGATCAGGTGCCCCCGCGGGCCGACAGTCGCCGTGATCAGACCGTCGTCAGAGGTCACCTTCGCGGTGACCCGCATCATCCGCTTCTGCACCGTGGATGCTTCCGTGGCCATCCGCCGGACCTGCATCATCATGCCGTCCAGGCGTGCCTGCAATTCCCTGTCCAGGGCGATCCCTCCCCCGCGCTCCGTGCCCTACGCGCACCGTGCCCGACTCCGCGCATGGTGCAGGCGGCCCGCTGGCAGCCATAAGGTTACCGGTGACTCACAACCTTGGACAGAACGCAGGATTTCCCGCAGCCCCGCCTGATCACCCAGTGTCACCGTCGTTGTACGTCCAGTCCACGATCGCCTCGGGAAGGCCCGTATCGGCCAGGAACTCGGCGAGCACCTCCCCGGCCGGACGCTGGTCGGCCTGGAACAACGTGGTGCCCGGCGCGGCGTTACCCACGAGCTGGATCAGCGCCACCGCGTACCCAGAGGAGAGTTTCAGGACCGCCACCCGGGCGGGGGCTCCGCCGGCCACGTCCGAGAAGCTCAACCCGAGCCAGCGCGAGAGCCGGTCCGGCTCCCGCTTCAGATGGGCTACCAGCTCCGCCTGCCGCTGCGGCCGCCACTCGTCCACCGGGCGTACGTCGTATCGGGGCGGGCGTTTCAGCCATGCCCGCAGCCGTTTACCGAGTGCGTCCAGCAGCTGCCGGATCGCGCCTTCGGAGTGCGGTTGGGGGACCAGGTCGGCCAGCCGGTCCGAGCTGGCGAGCGCGGCGGGGATCGCGGCGGCGTACCGCTCGGGCGATCCGGGGAGTACGTCGGTGGCCACGATCAGCTCCAGCAGCCGGTCCACCGCGTCGATCGGCCGCTGGTCGAACTGCACCGCGTACACGATGCCGGTGACCGCCGGCAGCCAACCCTGTGGCGCCTGTGCCACCGTCAGTCCTCCTGGGAGATCAGCTGGGACAGCAGGTCGTCGAAGGAATCCGCGACCCGCTCCAGCTTCTGGGCACAGATGTACTCCTCGTTGGAGTCGAAGCCTTCGTCCTCGTAGTCGTACTCGATGCCCATCGCCGAGTTGCGAAGCAGCCACACCGAGCCTCGGTCCGGCTCGGCCAGCTTGAGCGCCAGCAGGCTGTTGTCGACCTTGTTGATCCGCAGGAAGTCGCTGGTCAGGTACTCCGAACTCTGGGTCTCGAAGACCAGCGAGGAGGACCCGTCGTCGTCTACGGCACGGGTGAGCGCCACCAGGTAGAGCGGCCTGGAGGGCAGCCCGGCGCCGTCGGGGATGAAACCGCCGTTGTTCGCCGCCAACCACCGCCGGTAGTCGGCCGGCAGCGGATGACCCAGCTGCCGCTCGATGTCGGCCAGCGCCTCCTCGGACACCTGGCCACGTGGTTCGATCTCCACCGTCATCGCTCGTCCTCTCGCCGCGTGATGGCTCTCCGCTGCACCTTAGCGACGGGATGCACGGTGCCGGTGCCCGACCACGGGAACCCGGGTACGCGGCGGCGGCGCCCGGCCGCGGGCGCGCCGGCACTACGATCGGCAGACGCCGGCAGACGTACGCCGAGAGGCCGGCGGGAAGCACGGAGGTTCGCAGGATGCGGTACAGGGCCGGTAGGTGGCATGCCACCACGGCGCGGCGGGGGACCAGGATCCGGCGGCTGGCGGGGCTAGTCGTGCTGTGCGGGTTGCTCGGCACCGCCGGGCTCGCCGCGGCACCCCCCGGGTACGCGGGGCAGCCGTCGACCGCTCCGGCGAAGCGCTGCCAGGGCGACAAGCCGGAAGGCATGCCCGACATCAAGACCCCACCGCCCGAGCAGGAGATGCTCTCCATGGAGAAGGCGTGGGGCCTCTCCACCGGCAAGGGGGTCACGGTCGCTGTGCTCTCCTCGGGAGTCGACGTCACCCATCCGCAGCTGGCCGGCTCCAACATCGGCACCGGAGCCGACTTCATGACCTCCGGCAACGGCCGGTACGACTGCTTCGGTCACGGCACCGGCTACGCCAGCCTGATCGGCGCCCGCCCGGTGAAGGGCGTGGCCTTCAAGGGTCTGGCGTACGACGCGAAGATCCTGCCGATCGTGGTGAGCGCCGAGCACGACCCCCAGAAGGACCTCGACAACGTCACCACACCCGCCAAGTTCGCCCAGGCGGTGCGGTGGGCGGTCGACAAGGGCGGCGCGAAGGTGATCGCAATCCCGGTGACCGTCCCGGACGACCCGGCGGTCAAGAGCGCCATCGCGCACGCGATCGCGAAGGACGCGGTGGTGGTCGCCACGGTCGGCAACCAGGCCCAGCCCGCCAAGAAGGGCAAGGAGTGGGTCGAAGTCGGCCGGTCCCCGCACACCTCGTACCCGGCCTCGTACGACGGGGTGATCGGGGTGAGCGCGATCGCTCCGTCGAAGGACGGCCACTACCCGCCACTGCCGACCTCCCAGTGGGGCAACTACGTCGACCTCACCGCGCCGACCACCGTCCTGGCGTGTGCACTCACCAAGGGGCACATCGGGTTGCTGGGCACCAGCCCGGCGTCCGCGTTCGTCGCCGGGGCGGCCGCGCTCGTGCGGTCCCGCTGGCCGGAGATGAGCGCCGAGGAGGTGCACCTGCGGCTGCTCGCCACGGCGAGCCCGGCCGCCGGCTCGTTCGCCCGGACCGGGTACGGCATCGTCAACCCGTACCGGGCCGTGACCGAGGAGCTCAGCGGCGAGGCGCCGGTCAAGCCGGTCGGGGCCAGCCCGGCGCCGCCGGACGAGGCGACGGTCAAGCGTCTGGCCCGGGAGAAGTTCAACGGCACCGCGTCGATGGTGGCGCTGTTCGGCGGGTTGGCGCTCGCCGCGCTCGCGCTCTCGACGCTCACCCTGCTGCCGCGGGGACGGCGCCGGCGGTGGCGGCCCGGTCGGGCGAAGTCGTTCCCGACACCACCGGAAGACGACATGCCCCCCGCGCCGCTGAAGCTCTTCGAGGACCTCGAACCCAAGTAGCACAGCAAAGGACCCGGCGCCCCCCGGGCGTCGGGTCCTTTGGGTTATGAGGAAGGTCAGCCGTTGAACCAGCTGGCCGCCTGAGCGTCCGCGGCAGCCATGTTGTCGCCGGCCTGCGAGACGGACATGGCGAGCCGGTTCATCACCTGCGCGATCTCCAGCGCGGCCTCGCGCCAGATCGCCTTGTTCTCCCGGTACGCGTTCTGCGCGGCACCCTGGAAGGCCTCGCCCTCCAGCGGCGAGCACTTCGACTCGACGGAGTCCAGCTCCTCGTCGATCTTGCCGACGCAGGTCTTGATCGTCTGGTTGATCATCTGGATCTCAGACGGACTGTAAAGCATTTCGCTCATGAGAAGGTCTCCCGTTAAAGGTCAGTGGAGTGGTGTGCCGCCGCTCAGGCGAGCCCGGCCGATACGTCGGTGCCGTTGACACCGGTCGCGGCGGTGCCGCCGGTCACGTTGTCCAGGCTGCGACGCGCCTCGTCGTCGGTCTCCATGAAGCTCGCGCTGGTCTTCTCGATACCGGTCGCGATCGCCTCGAGCCGCTGCACGATGGTGCGGCTGTCGGCCTGCACGTTGAGCTGGGCGTTGGCGAACGCCGTGGCCGCACTACCCTTCCACTGCACGCCGGAGAGCTGGTTGAGCATGTTCTGCACCGCCTGCTGGATCGCCGCAGAGCTGGTGTGGCACTGCGTCGCACCGGCACCCAGCGCATCCCACTGTGCCTTTGTTGGTCCTGACATCGCGGTATTCACCCCCGCTGTTGAAGCCCCTCCCGTGAGGAGCTGTTTCTCCGTGATGTGCCCCGTCGGCACCTTCGCGGTTGAAGGTAGTGGCCAATGTCAATCGCGCGCCACACCAGTCCGCCGCTGTTTGGAACAAGTCTCGGGCCTGTGGAAAACATCCACAGGCCCGAGAGAGAGCGGTCCTCAGTTGTAGAGCGTCACCGGCTCCCACACCGCATCTGGATCCAGCGTCGGGCCGGGCTGCAACCGCTCCACCAGCCCGATCGGCATCCAACCCCGGTGGACCTTCTTGGCGTCGTACCCGAGTTTGCTCACCACTTCTTCGGAGGAGAGCTGGTAGAACATCCCGGTGTCGGTCACCAGGCCCAGCGTGGAGCCCGCCATCGCCTCCGGGTCCTCCGAGGTACGGACCAGAGCGCCCTTGCCCTTGACCACCACCACCCGGCTGGCCAGGTGCTTACCCGTCTCGTCACGCTGCGAGGTGACCACGCCGGAGTTGGCGAAAGCCGCCATCGACGCGTCGTAGGCCATCGTGGGCAGCGAGCCGTCGTCCCGGAAGATGGCGCACACCCCCTGTTCCTTGTCCGCCTGTTCGAGATTGAGTCGGCCCGCCTCCGGCGGCACGTGGACGTCCGGTTTCAGGCTCTCCGGCAGCAGCTCCCGGGTCGGTACGCCGACCTTGGCCGAGGAGAGCTGCCGCGGTGCCTGCCCGCTGCTGGTCTCCAGCAACCGCGCCTGGAACGGCCTGATCAGCGCGAACTTGTCCTTCAACGCCACGTAGTAGGCGCCCGCCGCCTGGTCCACGAACAGCTCACCGACCGTGGCGTCCTCGAGCACCGTCGACTTCTCGCCGGCGCCCGGGATCTCCAGCGGCGCGATGTCCTGCCCCGCCGGCAGCGCGCTGAGCCAGGCCGTACTCACGTCGATGATCGCGATCCGCGCCAACCCGAACGCGCTGGAGGTCACCTCCTGGTCGATGATCTTGAACTTGTGGCTCTGGTAGACCAGGTACTTGGTGCCGGTCTCCTTCTCGTTGACCACCAGCACCCCCTCGCCGGCGAACAGCCGCTTCGGCGACGGCGTACCGCCGACCACCAGCAGCGTCTCCAGCTCGTCCTCGTCGCCGATATCCGGTGTGGGCTGGGAACAGAACGTCCACTCCTCGTCGGTGAGGTTCTCCTCGGTCGGCAACGAGTCGGGCGCGCCGACGATGCCGAGCCGGGGCCCGATCCTGAGATCCGCGCCGACCAGCGACTCCCGGGAGACCACGTACACCTCGCCGTTGCGGTCCCGGTTGCCGAGCAGCACCGCCGAGGCGTAGTTCTCCATCGGGTAGAGGGTCGCGTCCTGGTAGACGTACGTGGCGCCGGTCTCCTTCTCGATCAGCGCCACCCCCTTGCCGCCGTTGGAGTCGCTCCAGGTCTTCCAGCGCAGGTTGCCGCCCGGATCCCACAGGCCGTAGATCGCGAACCCGGCGATCACGATCGCCGCGATCATGATGCTGGCGAAGATCGCACCCGCCGCGCGCCGGAACGGTGACTGGGCAGGGTCGGTCTCCCGCATCACCAGCGCCGCGACCACCCGTTGGATCATGAACTGGTACGAGTGGAGCTGGTGTTTCCTGGACGCCATCGATTCCTCCCGTGAAGCCGGCGGAGCCGCCGGCCGGATGCCGCGTACGCCCGGGCTGCTGCCACGACGCGGACGCCATCAGCCACACTAGGGGCTCACGACATACGATAAGCGCCCGAACACAGGCGTCTAACGGCGGCAGCGGGAGGCCAACAGGGTGACTACAGCGCGAGCGAGCGTCGCCACCGCCGGCGTGTCGACACCACCTGCCTCACCGGCCCCTCCGGTCGCCCGCGGCACGGCGCGACCGCAACCTCCGCCACCGCCGGCACAGACACCGGCGGGCACCCCGCGCGCGATCCGCCAGCCCGGCATGATCGGGGGCGTCCACGTCACCCAGATCGTGCTCTGGCAGGTGGCGGTCGCGCTGGTGGCGGCTAGTCTGGGCCGCCACATCGCCCTCACCATCGCCGCGGCGGTGGTCGCGCTGGCGATCCTGATCCTGACCGCGGTACGGGTCAAGGGCCGCTGGATGTTCCAGTGGATCGCACTGCGGCTCAACTACCTCTCGCGGCCGCGGGCCCTGGTCACCGGCCCGCACAGCGACCGGCGCGGTGAGCTGCTGGCGTTCGTGCAGCCCGGGGCCACCGCCGACAGCGTGGAGACCGACGAGTTCGACGTCGGCCTGCTCGACCACGTCGCGGGGGCGGCGGCGATCATCGAGATCGCCACCGAGTCCAGCCTGGTGGTCGAGCGTCCGGTCACGCTGCCGTCGCCGTCGGCACTGCTGCCACCCCACGATCCCGACGCCCCGCCGGTGAGCCTGCAGCTGCTGGTGCAGACGGTGCCCGCGCCCACCTTGACCGCGGTCAGCGTCAACGCCGCCAGCGCGTACTACGCCCTCACCAACGGCTCGGTCCCGTCCCAGCGCCGAGCCTGGCTGGTGCTGCAGCTGGCCCACTCCACCGGTTACAGCGGCGAACAGATCCGGCAGGCGATCGGCAACTCGGTACGCCGGCTGGTGCGCCGGCTGCGTCAGGAAGGGATCTCCGCCCGGCCGCTGGACCGGGAGGAGGCGCTGTCCACGCTCGCCGGTCTGGCACACCTCAACGCGAGCACGATCGAGACCAGCGCCGCCGTGGCCGCCGCCGCCACCGGCGCCACCATCGACATCCGCGCCATCATGGCCCGCAGCGGCGCCGACCAGGCAGCCGGGCTGACCACCCTGGTGCAGGAGCACTGGGACGTGTGGTGGTCGGAGTCGATCGCCCAGGCCAGCTTCGTCGTCAAGCGCTGGCCCAGCCTGGACTCCCCCGCCGGGCGGCAGCTGGTCAGCCAGCTCACCTCCGTGCCGAGCCTGGCCACCACGGTCTCGCTGGCCGCCCGCCGGGTGCCGCCGCCGGTACTGGAACGGCCACCGGAGCGCAATGGCGACAACGCCGACGACAGCTCCGATGCCACACCCCGGCGTACCCCGAAGCCGGCACCGGCGGTGGTGCACCACGACGAGGTGACCGTGGAACTCACGGTCCGCATCGCCGCACCCAACCCACAGCGGCTGGCGTCGGTGAGCAACGCTCTGGTGGAGCGCGCCAAGCGGTGCGGTGCCCGGCTGGAACGACTCGACGGCCAGCACGCCCGCGGGGTGGCCGCCACCCTTCCGCTGGGAGGTTTCCTGCCATGACCACGGCGGTGCCGAGCCTGTTCAACCCGCACGTCACACACCAGGCCTCGCTCAACAGCCTGGAGCTCAACACCGGCGGTGCCGGCCTGCTGCTCGGCCTCAACCGGCAGAACAGCCCCGTGACGGCACGGCTGTTCCGACCCGAACCGACCCGCGCCATGCTCATCGGCGGGCTGCCGTGCGTCCAGCTGCTCGCGTACCGGGCGTTGGCGCTGGGGGTACGGGTCGTGGTGCAGTCCGCCCGCGCGCTCGCCTGGGAGCGGTTCGCCGCCGAGGCCGGCGGCGGCGTCGGGTTCATCTCGCCCGGTGCCGCGATCGAGCAGCCCGCCACCGCGATGTTCCCGCAGCTGGTGATCATCGACGTCGGGCCCAGCGTCGGTGAGCTGGACGCTCAGGCCGGCACCTGGCGTGCCACCCTCACGGTGCGCGACGAGCTCACCGCCTGGGACGTCGACACCCTGATGCGCGCCGACGTGGGGGTGATGCAGCCGCTCTCGGAGGTCGAGGCGGCGCTGGCCGCCTCCGCGCTCGGTCTGCACGAGGTGCAGGAGTGGATGACCCGGATCCGCGCCGACATGGTCACCCTGGCCAGCCACGGCAGCGTACGGTGGGCGCTGCTGGCCGCCTCCCCCGCCGAGCAGCAGGTGGTCGGCAACCCGGTCCGCTACTGACCGCCGGCGAGCGCCCGGCCGGCAGCGAGCACACGGGCCGGCCGCACCGCCGGGCGGCGACGAGCCG
>JBOGDE010000017.1:0-28490 GCA_050701695.1 Micromonosporaceae bacterium | reverse complement strand
TCACCAGGTCCATGTTGTGCTCGACGATCAGGAAGGTTCTGCCTTCGGCGTTGAGCTGACGTACCAGGGCGCCGATCCGTTCGATCAGGGCCGGGTTCACGCCGCCGGCGGGCTCGTCGAGCAGGATCGTGTCGGGCTCGCTCATCAGCACCCCGGCGAGTTCGAGCAGCTTCTGCTGCCCGTACGAGAGGTTGCGGGCCTCGGTGTGCTGCAGGTGGTCGATGCCGACCCAGGCCAGCCAGCCGCGGGCGCGCTCCATCTCCGCGCGGTTGCGGGAGCTGCGCAGCGACGCCGCCAGACCCCGCGCCCGGGCGCTCGCCAGCAGATTGTCGAGCACCGTCATCCGGGGGAAGATCCGGCACAGCTGGAAGGTCCGCCCCAGGCCGGCGCGGGCGATCCGGTGCGGCGCGTGCCCGGTGATGTCCTTTCCGCGGTACGCCACCCGCCCGGAGTCCGGCTTGATCATCCCGGTGACACAGTTGAAGTACGTGGTCTTGCCGGAGCCGTTCGGCCCGATCAACGCGTTCACCTTGCCGTGCTGGAAGGCCACACTGGCGCCGTCGAGCGCGGTGACCCCGCCGAACGCCTTGCTGAGCCGGGTGGTTTCGAGCGTCATCGCCGGGCCTCCTCGCGTTCGAGTAGCTCGGCGGCGCTGGCCTCGCGGATCGAGACCTCAGCGGGCTTGAAGTACCGGGCGAGCAGCTGGGTCACCGCCGGGATCACGCCGTCCGGCATGAACATCACCACGGCGCCGAGCAGCAGGCCGGTCGCCACCAGGTGCAGCGGGGTGCTGCCGTACTCGAGCTTGAAGTACTCCAGCGCGTACCCGACGACGAGTGCGCCGAGCAGCGGCCCGAACAGGTGCCGGATGCCGCCCAGCAGCGCCATCAGCACCATGTAGGCGCCGGTCAGGATCGAGAACTGGAACACCGGGTCCAGATCGCCGAACCACAGCGCGTACAGCCCGCCGCCGAGCGCGGTGAAGACCGCAGAAACCACAAAGACAATCAGCTTGTACGTGAACGTCGGCGTCCCGAGCGATTCGGCCTTGTCCTCGTCCTCCCGGATCGCTTTGAGCCCCATGCCGAACCGGGACCGGTCGATCAGCCACCAGGCCAGCAGCGCGGCGGCGAGCAGAGCGGCGTACAGGAAGAAGAAGACCCGGTGGTGTTCGGGCCGCAACAGGCCCGGGAACGGCCGGGGCACCACCAGGCCGCGGGAGCCACCGGTGACCGATGCCCAGCTCTGGAACACCAGCAGCATGATCAGCACCAGCGCGATCGACACGATCACGAACGACGCGCCCCGTACCCGCAGCGCCGCGAAGCCGAGTGGCACCGCCAGCACCGCCACCGCCAGCGCCGCGGCGAACAGCGCCACGAAGCTGGGCAGCCCGCCCTTGGTGATCAGCAGCCCGGTGCCGTACGCCCCGAGCCCGGCCAGCGCGCCGTGGCCGAGCGAGATGTAGCCGGTGAACCCGCCGACGAAGTTCCAGGACGTGGAGAGTACGGCGTAGTTCAGGATCACGATCCCCGCCGACAACACGTACGGGTTCGGCGCCACCGCCGGGAAGGAGAGCACCAGTGCGGCGCCCACCAGGATCGCCGCGGTCCGCAGCCACGGGCCGAGTCGCGCGGCGCGGCTGAGTCGCGCGGCGCGGCTGAGCCGCTCAGAATCGCTGCGCAAGCCGACCTCCGAAGAATCCCTGCGGCCGGAACGCCAGCGTGGCGAACAGTGCGATGTAGAAGACGGTCTGCGCCCAGGTGGTGCCGAGCGGGATCTGCAGCATGGCCTGTACCAGCCCGAGCACCATCGCGGCGATCGCGGCGCCCGGCACGCTGCCGAGCCCGCCGACCACGATGATCGCCATCAGCGGGCCGATCCAGTGCCAGTGCAGCGACGGGTAGATCGTGGAGTCCAGCGCCAGCGCGGTGCCACCGACCGCCGCGGTCGCCAGCCCCAGGCCGAAGCCGTACCCGGCGATCCGGTCGGTGTCGATGCCGAGCAGCCGCGCGGCGTCCCGGTGCTGGATGGTGGCGCGCAGCGCCCAGCCGAACCGGCTGTGTTTCAGCACCAGGTAGAGCACCAGCAGCGCCACCGCCGCCATCCCGAACGCGATCAGCTTCACCACCGCGATCCTGGCCCCGAAGAACTCCAGGTTGGCGGCGCTGTAGCCGAGCTGGATGCGGCGCTGGGTGCCGGTGAAGACGTACCCGAGAAGTCCTTCGATGAGCACCGCGATGCTGAAGGTCAGCAGCACCGACATCATGGTGACCGTCGCCGGGCGCAGGCGTGCCAGCAGCAGCCGCTGCATCAGCACGCCTGCCCCGAAGAACAGTGGCGCCGTGACCGCCATGGACAGCAGCGGATCGACGCCGGCCTGGCTGTGGAAGTACCAGGCCAGGTACGCCGCGAGGATCAGAAACGCCGAGTGGGCGATCATCACCACGCGCATGATCCCGAAGTACAGCGTCAGCCCCGCCGCCAGGAGGGCGTAGAGCCCTCCCAGCAGCAGCCCGAGGATCAGGCTCTGGAAGACCAGCGCTGCCGATGGCATGGACGCCTCACCACGCCGGCTTCGGGTAGACGAACTCGGCTTCCTTCAGGTCGGCCGGGAGCACGATCCGGATCTCCCCATCCACCCACTGCTGGATCATGTGGGCACCCTGCGGGCGGCCCGCGTCGTCCCACGACAGCGGGCCGACCACGGTCTCCACCTCGTTGCCGCGCAGCCACTTCACGAGCTTCTTCTGGCAGTCGCCCTGTTCGGCGCAGCCCACCGCCTCGACCGCCGCGGCTACCACCTGACCCGTGGTGTACGCGTTCGCCTCGTCCTCTTCCGGCGCGTTGCCGAACTGCTTGGTGTACTTCTCGACGAACTCGACGTTGCTCTGGTACGGCGCGTCCTGCGTGTAACCGGTGGGCGAGAGGATGCCCTCGGTCTTGTTCCCGATCGCCTTGGCGAACTCCGGGTTGGTCGGGGCGGTGGAGAACGCCGCGAGCTTCGGCTGGTAGTTCAGCTGCTGCAGCGCGACGATCAGGTTCACGCCGTCCTGGTACTGCGAGCCGCCCACCAGCATGTCGGCCTTGGAATCCGCGATCTTCGCCGCGATGCCGCTGAAGTCGGTGGTGTTGGGCGGGTAGACCTCGTTCACCACGGTCTTGATGCCCGCCTTCTCCAGCTTCTCCTTCAACCCGTACGCGGTGCCCTGGGCGAAGGGGTCGTCCATCGCGGCGTACGCCACGGTCTTGGGACGCTGGTCGCCGGGGAGCGCCGTGATGTAGTCGGCGAGGTGGTTGTAGTGGTCGTTGGCGACCGCCGGGGCGGCGTAGAAGAGGTTCTTGAAGCCCTGTTCGAACACTTCGGGCGCGGCGCCGGCCGGCTCGACGAACAACATGCCGTACTCCTCGGCCACCCGGGCCGAGGGCACCACCAGGCGGGTGGAGAACGGCCCGAACACCAGGTCGACCTCGTCCTTGCCGAGCAGTTGCTCGTAGTCGGAGACCACACGGTCGGCGTTGGACTGGTCGTCGAGGATCTTCAGCTCGACCTTCCGGCCGAGCAGGCCGCCCTTGTCGTTGACGATCTTGGCCCACGCTTCGTAGCCCCGTTGCACGCCCTTGCCCGGCTCGGAGAAGTCCCCGGTGAGCGGCAGGGAGATCCCGATGACGATCGGATCTGCTGTGTCTTCGGAGCCGCCGCCGGTGCCGCAACCGGCGAGCGCGAGTGCTGCCACCAGCACGCTCACCGTCAGCCCCAACGGGGTCCGTCTCGTTGCGTTCATCCCTGGACACTCCTCGTCCCTGGGTTTACGTCTGCCTGATCCGCGAGTACGTAAGCGCTTTCGTAAGCGCTTACGTACACTAAGCCGGACCCCACCCGGAAGGCAAGATGTACGGATGTCCAGACCTCGCGCCACGCTCCGGCTCGTCGACGTCGCCGAGCGCGCCGGCGTGTCCCTGGCCACCGCCTCCCGCGCGCTCGCCGGCCGGGACGGCGTCAGCGAAGAGGTGGCCGAGCGGGTACGCCAGGTCTCCCGCGAACTCGGGTACGTCGCCAACCCGCACGCCCGTACGCTCGCCGGCGGCGCCACCTCCACGGTCGGGCTGATCGTGCACCAGATCGACGACCCGTACTTCTCGGAGATCGCGAGCGGCGTGATCCAGGCCGCTGGCCAGCAGGGGCTGATGGTGCAGATCTGCCAGTCGGATCGTGACCCGGACAGCGAGCTCTGGCAGCTGCGCCACCTGATCGCCCAGCGCGTCGGGACCATCATCATCGCCGGCTCCGGGTACGTCGACCCTGCCCTGGAGGCCGGGGCGAAGGCCGAGTTGACGGCGTTCCAGGAAGCCGGCGGCCGGGTGGCGGCGATCGGCCGGCACTCCTTCGGCGTCGACGCGGTGCTCCCCGACAACACCGCCGGCGGCCGTACGCTCGCCGAGCACGTACTCTCCCTGGGCCACCGCAGGATCGCCGTCGCCGCCGGCACCGAGAAGCTCACCACCGTCGCCGACCGGCTCGCCGGAGTCGCCGCCGCCCTGGAACACCGCGGCATCGCGCTGGCGACACTCCCCGTCGTCTACACCGACTTCACCCGCGACGGTGGCCGCCTCGCCGCCGAGCGGATCCTGACCGACCACCCGGAGACCACCGCGATCATCGCCCTCAACGACGCCATGGCGATCGGGGTGCTCTCCGCGCTCCGGTCGCGTGGCGTGTCGGTGCCGGCCCAGATGTCGGTGGCCGGCTTCGACGACGTGTCGGTCGCCGCCGACCTCGCGCCGGGCCTGACCACCGTACGGCTGCCGATGACCGAGATGGGGCGTACCGCGCTGACCATGGCACGCAAGCCGAGTTCGGCCCGACCGCGCCGCCGTTCCACCGGTCACGAGCTGGTGGTACGCGACTCCACCGGCCCCGCCCCCGCGGCCTGAGCTGGGCTACGGGTTGTCGGCTCTACGGGTTGTCGGCTCTACGGGTTGTCGGCGTGGGTCAGGGTCTCCCAGGCCCGGAAGTAGTTGGCGTTGGCCGGGCGCTTGCTTTCGGTGTAGCGCTGGGTGGTCGGCATGTCGTAGCCGAGCCGGTTGTGGAAGTGGTTGTACGCCACCTCGGTGACCGAGCCGAAGCCGCGTTTCACGCTGCCCCCGCAGAGCCAGGACGGCGCGGAGTTCAACTCGTACCGGGCGTGGAAGTACACCCCGTCCGACAGCCGCTGGCTCATCTCGCCGTACAGGTTGATGCCCTGGTGCCAGGCCGTCTCCGCGACGTTGACCGCGGCGGCCAGCCCCCAGCCGGTGTGCCCGAAGTCGCGGCAGGTCTCCTGGGCGAGCCCGTCGACGAAGGTCTCCTGGCCATGCCAGTACGCGATGATCTCGGCGCGGGTGTCCTTGGAGGGGCAGTTCGGCGGCGCCTTCGGAATCGAGCCGTCACTGGTCTGGTAGACGTACGCCGGCACCCGGCCGCGCCAGATCCGTACCGCCTTGTCGAAGGAGGCCCGGTCGTCGAGGAACACCGCGATCCCGATCGAGGCGTCCATCATGATCAGTTCCCAGTTGCCGTTGAAACAGCCCTTCCCGTTGATCACCTCGGGGAGGTACACCTCGCGCAGCATGGTCGCGAACCGGCCGGCGTTCGGCCAGCTGGAGTACGTGTGGCGGATCAGCTCGCCGGCGCGGGCGAACGACGAGCCGGCCCAGCCGGTCTGCAGCGGCGCGTTGTGGTTGGTGTGGTCCCGGATCGTGCCTGACCAGGCGTCCATGATCTGGATCGACTTCTGGGCGTGCCGACTGTCGCGGGTGACGTACCACAGCAACCCATGGGTGTACGCGGCCAGCGCGTCGTTCCGCTCGTCGGAGCAGACGTAGTTGGGGTTCGAGCTCGGGCCGCACTCCACTACTTCGCGCGGCTTCGGAGTCCACGACAGCGAGGCGTAGTTGCTGGCCCGCATCGCGTCGTACGCGGACTTCCAGGGCTGCGCGCCGGCGAGCGCCTGCTGCCGAGCCCGGTCCAGTTGCGCGCGGCTGACCAGGACACCGGGGTGTTGGAAGGCCGACGACTCGACGTCGAGATAGTCGACGTTGGGCCCGCCGTTGGACGTGGTGGCGGTGGCGCGGACGGTGTTGGCGCCGGCGCGCAAGGACACCGTGGCCGACCTGGTCTGCCAGGTCGACCAGGCGCCCGTACCGGCGAAGGACAGCTCGTCGACCGCCAGAGCACCGTTGACCGCGACGTCCATCGGGCGACTGCTCGAGGTGCCGTTGGCGTAGCGGAACCGCAGCGTGTGGGTGCCCGCGGTCGCGGCGTTCACGGTCCACTCCAGGTAGGCGCCGACCGTGTTGGTGGTGTTGCAGAACCCGGTCCCGGAGAAGCCGGCATGGTCGGAGTCCACAGTCCCCTGGCACACCGCGGACTCCGCCTCGTAGCGGGTAGCCGTTGCGGCAGGTTCGCCCGCGGTGTCGTCGGCCGCGGCAGTGCCGGATCCCCGCTGTCCGGCGGTCGCGCTGGCGACCGGCGCGAGGAGCGCGATCGCCACACCAGCGATGAGCCATAACGGCATGCGTACACGTGACATGGCGCTCTCCCGTCATTCACCCAATGAATACGTCGGTACGGCCGCCGTACCCGGCGCGGTCTGCCAGGCGAAGGCGAGCGGCGAGGCCGCGGTGAGGTCGATCGCGGGCTCGATGGTCGGGTACGACTCGACGTTGTCCAGGAACTTCGCGCCGGAGCCGTCGAACCCGCCGAACCGGTCTCCGCCGTCCGGTGGGCAGGCCCGGGTACCGCTGACCGAGCCGCGTCCGGTGATCGAGTTCGGGCCCTCCACGGCGGCCCCGACCAGCTGCGGCGCCGTGCCGTCCAGCGATCCCATCAGGTTGGCGAGCTGGTGGTGCGGGCAGTGCGGCCAGACCTGGCCGGTGCCGATGATGAACGACGAGCCCCACGCGTTGGCACCGAGGATGTTGCCGAGCCACCGGTTGGCGTACCGGCCGTACGTGTCGGTGCCGGTGAGCGCGTCGTACTCGGCCGCCATCACCGACAGGCCGGCGCCGTGGCTGGTGGTGTCCCATGTGGACCACGGGAAGCCGAAGCCGAACGGGTCGGACGCGGCCTGCGCGAGTGCGGTGTCCAGCGCTTTCTTCAGGTCGGCGACCAGCGCCGCCCGGTTGGTCGCAAGCCCGCTGTCCGAGCCGTGTGTGGTGATCGCGCGGTGCAGCTCGTAGTGGGCTACGCCCGCGACGTCGTACAGGTTGAGGGTGTCCTCCGCGCCGTTCGGGCCCGTGATGTACGCGTTGGCCCAGTGCGCCGCGCGCTGCAGGTAGAAGGCCGGATCGCGGTGCGGCAGGCCGGCCGGCGGGGTGCCCGCCTGCAGCGCCCGCGCCAGCTCCGCGGCCCCCAACTCCATGTCGTCACGCCACTCCACCTCCGGGTAGAAGGAGTACGGGATCACCGAGACCAGCTTCGAGGGGTTCGGGTTCGCCAGGTCGAAGACGTGCTGCCCCTTGGCCAGGCAGGAGTTCGCGTACGCCGGATCGGTGGTGCGCCAGATCTGGTAGCAGAGCGCGAACGCCGCGGCCACCCGGCCGGCCAGGTTCGGGCTGATCAGCTCGCCCGGTGCGTTCGACCGGAACACCGGCCGGTTGCGCAGGTACCGGTAGCGGGGGTCGGTGCCGCCGTACGTGTCGTCGTCCTGCGGCAGTCGCCACACATCGTGATCGCCGTACGTCTTCGCGTTTCCGCTGCCGATCCCGACCTGGTAGTAGAGCACTCCGTTGGTGTCGTCCCACATCTTCAGCAGCCAGTCGTTGCCGAAGCGCGCCTCGGCCTCGAAGTCGCGCATCGCCGGGAAGTCGCGTACCCCCAGCAGCAACATGTCCGCGGTGTAGCTGGCCCCGTGCAGGAACTTCAGGTAGTCGCCGGCGTCCGACCAGCC
Source organism: Micromonosporaceae bacterium (assembly GCA_050701695.1). Taxonomy (GTDB): domain Bacteria; phylum Actinomycetota; class Actinomycetes; order Mycobacteriales; family Micromonosporaceae; genus WHSM01. The sequence continues at coordinate 20,559 of JBOGDE010000017.1, read as the reverse complement.
GCCGGAGGCGTCGATGCGTACCCCCGTCGGGGTGAGGTCACCGGAGAACCGGCCGGAGGAGTTGTGTCGCGGCGTCAGGTACGTCATCGCGTTCCGGTCGTTGAGGTGGCCGGGCGCGGTGCGCAGCGCCGACGGGAGGTAGTCCGGCCCGTCCCGCTGCACCTGGTAGTACGAGAGCGCGTTCGCGATCGGCGTCGCGTACAGGCTGGCGCCGCTGGCGATGGTGACCCGCGGCGAGGTCGCGGAGATGGCCCCGCTCGTGGTGATCGTGTACGTCCCGGGCGTGGTCAGCACGTCGAAGTCGATCGGGTGCACCGCCGGGTACGCGCTGCTCCACGAGCCGAGGCTGGCGCCGGCGGTGCCGGTCAGCACCGTCGTACCGGCGGCGTCGCGTACGGCGAACGGCGCGCCGGGTTGGGCGGTCGAGCTCATCAGGTACGCGCGCTTCGGTCCGTCCGCCGGGTACCCCACCTGGTTGACCCGGACGTGGGCGCCGTCCGCGGCGTTTCCCGGCGGCTGCGCGGCGCCGGTGGCCTGGGTGGCCGGCCCCGCGGTGATCGCGGAAGCCGCGAGTAGCACGGCGACAACGAAGCTGCGTCTCATAGCGCGCCCCTGCCATTAGATAGATAGGCTTCCTAACAATTTCCTCCGATCACCCACCCTTGGCAACCGTGACCTACCTCACACCGTGGTCAGCTCTGCCTCACTTGGTGCGCTGGAGGGTTCGCGACACGCCGGTACCCACGGCGTGTCGCGGACCGTGCGGCGCACCAAGTGAGAGACAGACCGGTGCGGAGTGGCTGCTTGCTACGGGCTGGGCGTGGCCGTTGCGAGCGTGGTCGGTTCGCGTGGGGAGACCCGCTGCAGCAGCCAGACCGCGGTGGCGGCGACCGCGAGGCAGACCGGGACCAGCAGGAACGCCCCGCTGATGCCGATCCGGTCGGCGACCGCGCCGAGCAGGAACGGGACCACCCCGAACCCGAGCGCCATCCCGTACGCGTTGCGGGGCATCGCGAGCTCCGGGTGACCGTCCGTGGCCTGGATCGTCAGGGCGAGACCGAGCGGGAAGTGCAGTGAGATACCAAGACCGCAGATCACCAGGCCGGTGATCGCGAGCCACGGCGTCGTGGCGATCCAGAACACCCCGAAGCCGCCCGCCGCCACCGCCAGCGAGCCCAGCATCGCCGGTACGGTGCCGAGCCACAGCGCCAGCCGCCCGCCCACCGCCCGGCCGACCACCATGCCGACCAGCACCGCGGACATCCCGGCCGCGGCGGCGCCCCGGCCCAGCCCGGCGTTCTCGTGCAGCTGCTCGGACGCCCACAGCGACAGGCAGACCTCCGCCGACCCGGTCGCGAACAGGCAGACCCACGCCAGCCAGTACCGGCCCGGCGGACGGCCGCGCCGCTCGGGGGCCGCCGCGGGATCGGCGGCTGGTACGCGTACCCCCAGAAAGATTGCCGTGAGCGCGAGGAGGCAGGCGAGTGCGATCGCGACGGCGAGACCCGGCTGCCAGCCGAGGCGGGCGTTGACCGCCGAGCCGATCAGCAGCGGGGCGAGCAGCCCCATCCCGGCGGCGAGCGCGTTCGACTCGCTGAACGCCGCCGGGGCCGCCAGACCGTGGTGCGCGGTCAGCGCGATCGAGATGCCGCTGACCATGACGATGCCGAACGTCATCGCCACCACCGTCGCGGCGAGCGTGCCGGCCACCGACGGGAGCAGGCAGAGCAGTGCCGCGCCGGCGGCGAGCCCGGCGAGACCGGTCCACAGCGTCCGGCCCGGACCCAGCCGCCGCAGCAGGTACGGGAACGCGGTGCCGCCGATCACGGCGCCGGCGGCGAGCCCGACACCGTACAGGCCGGCGATCGTACGGCTGATCTCCAGCTCGTGGCGCAGCAGCGGTACGACGGGGCCGAAGCCGTACAGGAAGTAGCCGAAGACGCCGAGCTGGGCGTAGAGCAGCCAGGTCACACGGTCCCTGACGAGGCGGGTCACGGACCGACGCTATGCCGCGCGAGACCCGCGCGGCGCCCGCTGTGACGAGGCACGCAGTGGCCGTCCTGTCAGGCGCCGCCGGCGGTGACGGTGAGGCGGCGCGGGTTGCCGTCCCAGACGGCCCCGGACACGTCCGGTGCGCCGTCGGGCCGTACGTCGTCGTACGGGAAGGCATAGCCGATCGGCGTGTGGGCGTGGACGATGCGGGCCCAGTGGTTGGTGACCGGGTTCTCGTAGTAGTGGTCGGCGGTGGGCTGGTCGGCGGACTCGTACAGCGTGCTGCGGTTGAACGCGGCGGCGAGGCGCGCGATCAGGGCCTTGCGGCTGTCCGGATCCGCCGGGTTGTTGGCGAACGGGCCGTCGTTGCAGGTGAAGATGTCCTTCGCGACCGGCCGGGCGAAGCTCGACCCGTCGCCGAAGGTCAGCAGGTCGCCGTTCACCCGTCCGGTGAGTACGCCCCGCCCGCCCTGCAGATCCACCCGCAGGTCGGTGCCGGCGTACTTCTGCCAGACCTGGTCGACGTACCCGTCCCAGTAGGACGCGAAGCCGGAGTCCAGCCGGACCTGCGGCGCGACAGCGCGCAGGATCCGGTCGCCGTCGCGGAGCACCAGCGTGTCCCAGGGCCTGCCGTCGGCGGCGGTCTGGGCGGCGAGCGCGTCGGCGATCGCCGCCACCGCACCGGCGGGCGCCGGCTCGACGGTCTGGGTCGCGTCACCTTCGAGCCTCAGCCCGATCGGCAGCGCGGTGACCAGGTCGACGTAGCTGAGGTTCACGAAGATCTGCGTGGGGTTGAACGTGAACTCGCAGAACGACCAGATCTTCCGGTAGTTCGGGTCGCCCGGCGTGGCGAACGCCGGCTCGACCAGCGACGGGCCGGGGTTGACGTAGAAGTCCAGCGTGGCGTCGCGTACGAAGTAGATCCGGGCGCCGTACATCTGGCGGAGCGTGAGCACCCTGCCGACCGGGATGGCGCAGTCGACCGGCAGCGGCGTCTGCGGCCCGGGCGGCTCTTCGAGGTGATAGTAGCTGCCAGCAGCCCGCAGCAGCATCCACCGGTCGGTGCCCTGTTCGCGGCCGGTGACGTACGCGTTCGTGCCGGACGGACCGTCGAGCGCGAGTTCGCAGGTCTCAGGTGCGCTTTCGGTGGCGGCCCAGCCCCAGGCCGGGGCGGCGAGCACCGCCCCGGACGCGGCGAGGACGATTCGGCGGGACACCATCACAATCTCTCCCCAGGTGGACGGAATCGGACGTATAGGTCTTAACGCACGAGGGAACGCCTGTCGCCTCGCAATGTCAAGGTTTCTTAACTGTTAGCCAAGGAAGCTGGCACGAGTGGATGGTCAACTCGACGCGGACGTGACCTGGGCCCGGGCATTCGTGGCGTGCTGTTGGGCAGTGTCCTGCACTCTGCGGCACCCCGGTCGCCTTGTTGCGCTCTATCCTGGCGACGCGGTGGGCGCTGGTGGGCAAAAAGGGGTACCGATGACGCCGCTCGGTCTGGTATCGGCGGATGGGGTCGCGCTGCAGGCGGTGGTCCACGAATACGTCGGTGCGCGCGCGTTGGGCGCGGTCGTGATGTCCCACGGGATCACCGTGGACATGGACGAGGGCGGCGGGATGTTCGTCCGGCTGGCAGCGCGGCTGTCGGCGGCGGGGTTTGACGTGTTGCGGTTCTCCTACCGGGGCCATGGACGCAGCGGCGGCACCCAGCGCGGTGTGACGGTGGCGGGCGAGATGCTGGATCTGCAGGCCGCTGTCGACGCCGCCGTCGGCCGGTTGACCGGTGGCTTGTCGGTGGTGGCGGCGAGCTTCGGCGCGGTGCCGCTGGCACTGTCACTGCCATACCTGGATACGGCGCTGACCGGCATGGTGCTGTGGAACCCGGTCCTGGACTCACGCTGTTCGACGACCAGGCTGGACTGGGCGCAGCCGACGCGCGGCGGGCCAGCGGGGTCGCGCTCCTTCGTGACCGCCTTGGCGTACTGCTTCCAGTCGACACCGTACGGCGGATTGGACATGCAGAAGTCGAACAAGCGGAGTCTCTCGGTGGACATCGGTGCGGTCAGTCGTGACAGCGCCGCGTGAGCGGGCTGAGAGCTGGATGAGAGCTACCCATGTCACAGTGACGCTGCCCTGAACGAGGTACGCGTACGAATCCGGGAGAGTGACGATGAAGCTGACGAGAGGAATCCGCCGCAGCCTGACGGCGACCCTGCTGGCAACGGTAACGGCGGGAACGCTGGCGCTGACTGTCACCAGCAGCCAGGCCCACGGCTACGACTGCGCGGGCGGGAGTTACCAGGAGGTATGTGCCTACCTGGTCCAAGATCAGGAATGGTTGGTCAGAGCGAGCGCCAAGGCGGAGCACCTCAATCGGTACGCCAAGTACAAGCTCACGGTACGGCTCGAACAGTGCCTGAACGACGGCAGCGGGTGCCGGACGGTCGCCAGCACGAGCCCGAAGTACGCCTCCGGCGTGTCCAGATTCTGGAACACCACCCCCTCGTTCAATATTGCTTCTGACGGCTCGGCCTGCTACAAGAGCAAGGCGAATCTGTACCGGAAGGGCTCCGACGGCGTCTACCACTGGCTCCGCGGCACCACGGCATCCTGGTGTTAGCAGCTGAACCCTCGGCGACAGCCCGCCTTGGGTAATCGCCGACCGTGTCGCGGGGCGGGCATAGGAATGTGGCCACGCCGCCCGCCCCGCGGCTCTGGCCCGCCTGGCGCTGGCCGCCGGAAGCGAGACCGGTACGTCGTGGGCTGGCGACTTCTCGCCGTCCGCGGCGGGATGATCCGGGCCAGGGCCGGGCGCGGCGTGCTGTAATCGAGGACAGTCCGGCGGCGCGGGAGGTCAGATGGCGGAGAGCCCACTGCGCCGCGCGGACTTCCCGATCACCCGGCGGTACGTGTACCTCAACCACGCGGGGATCGCCCCGCTCCCGCGGCCGGTGGTCGACGCGATGCACCAGCGCGCGGTCGCCGCGGCTGAGCACGGTGGCCTGGGCTGGGACGCACACCAGGAGGTGATCGAGCGGGCCAGGGGGTCGGCGGCGCGGCTGATGGGCGTACCGGTGGCCGATCTGGCGTTCGTGAAGAACACCACCGAGGGGCTGGGGTTCGTCGCGAACGGGCTGGACTGGTCCCCGGGCGACCGGGTGGTGGTGCCGGATCTCGACTTCCCGTCCACGCTGTTCCCCTTTCTCGCGCTGGCCGACCGGGGCGTGCGGGTGGACCGGGTCACGCCAACCGGTCCCGCGGGGGCGCTGCCGGTGGAGGCGTACGCCGAGCGGATCGCGGCCGGGCCCGCGCCGAAACTGGTGGTGGCGAGCTGGGTGCAGTTCCGGCAAGGCTGGCGTACGGACCTGGCGGCGCTCGCCGCGCTCTGCCGTGACACGGACGCGCTGTTGTGTGTGGACGCGATCCAGGGGCTCGGTGTGCTGCCCGCGCGGTTGGAGGCCTGGGGCGTCGACGTCGCGGTGGCCGGTGGCCATAAGTGGCTGCTCGGGCCGGAAGGCGCCGGCCTGCTCTACGTACGCGGCTCCCGGTTGGAGCAGCTGCGGCCGCTGGAGCCGGGCTGGCGCTCCGTCGCTGACCGCGAGGACTGGGACAGCCTCGACCTGGTGTACGAGCCCACCGCGCGCCGGCTGGAGGGCGGTACGCCGAACACCACCGGGATCGCCGGGCTCGGCACCGCCCTCGACCTGCTGCTCGACGCCGGGGTCGACGAGGTCTGGCGGCATGTGGACCGGCTCTGCCAGCGGGCCTGCGAGTCGTTGACGGACGTGGGAGCAACCGTCGTCTCCGACCGCTCGCCCGGCGGCCGGTCGGGGATCGTCGCCTTCACGGTGGCCGGGATGCCGGCGTCACGGCTGCTCGACGTGCTGCGTAGGCGGGGAATCGCCTGCGCGGCACGCGGCGGCGTGCTGCGGATCTCGCCTCACGGCTACAACACCGAACAGGAGGTCAACGTGTTCGTCGACACTGTGCGCCAGGCGGTTTTGTCAGACCCTCGTGTAAGAGTGTGAGTCCACGCCCGAGGGGGGCGTAACGACCGGCATCGGCCAGCGGGAGGAGCACGCGTGACGGTAGCCCGGCGATCAGCCGAACCATCCGAGTCCGAGCCATCCGAGTCTGAGCTGTCCGAATCCGAGAGATCCTTGCGTACCCCCGCCGACGTCGAGGCGTACGTCGCGCGGATCTGCTTCAAGACCGGCCCTCCCGAGCTGGTCGGCGTCGAGCTGGAGTGGACGGTGCACCACGCATGCGACCCCACGCTTCCGCTCGACCCCGCCGCACTGCGCAACGCGCTCGGCCCGCACTCCCCTCCGACCCTCGATCCGGCCAGTCCACACCAGCCCCTTTCCTCCGGCAGCACCATCACCGTCGAGCCGGGCGGCCAGGTGGAGATCTCCACCCCGCCGTACCGCTCGCTCTCCGCACTTCACGCCGCGACCCGCGCCGACCTGAGCCATCTCACCGACCTGCTGGCCCGCGCCGGTCTCGTCCTCGGCGGCCGCGGCATCGATCCCCACCGCAGCCCACGCCGCCTGCTGCGCACCCTCCGGTACGACGCCATGGAGGCCGCGTTCGACCGGCGCGGCCCCGAGGGGCGGACCATGATGTGCACCACCGCCGGGCTGCAGGTCTGCCTCGACATCGGCGAGCCCGACCGACTCGCGGCCCGGTGGTCGGCGCTGCACGCGCTCGGGCCGGTGCTGCTCGCCGGCTTCGCCAACTCCCACCGGCACGCCGGGCGCCGTACCGGCTGGGAGTCTGCGCGGATGGCGGCGTGGTTCGGGATCGATCCGGCCCGTACCGTTCCGGTCCACACCGGAGCCGACGCGGTGACCGCCTGGGCCCGGTACGCGTTGGCCGCGCCGCTGCTGTGCCTGGCCCACCGCCCGGACTCGTGGCACGCACCGCCGGGCGTGACCTTCGGGGACTGGTTGGCGGGGGCGATGGGGCCGCCGCCGACCGAGGCCGACCTGCGGCTGCACCTGAGCACGCTGTTTCCGCCGGTACGGCCCCGCGGCTACTTCGAGGTGCGCTACATCGACGCCCAGCCGCCCGGCGAGTGGCTGGCGCCGGTCGCTGTACTGACCGCGCTGCTCGGCGACGACGACACCGTCGACCGGGTGGTCGACCTGTGCGCACCGGTGGCCGGACGCTGGCACACCGCCACCCGTGACGGGCTCGCCAACCCCGCGATCCGCGCCGCCGCCCGCCGGGTGCTCGACCTGGCGTGCCGCCGGCTCGACCACACCGACCTGACCGCCACCGACGCGGCACACGTGACCGAGATCGTGAGCCGCCGGCTCGCACGCACCTGCCAGGAGGACTGGTGACACAACATATCGAGCGGACCCGCGGCCGGATCGCCGAGCAGCTGACCCGTACCCGGGAGCGCAGCGCACTGCTCACCGAGACGGTGGACGACGACGACCTGGTCACACAGCACTCGCCGTTGATGTCACCGCTGGTCTGGGACCTCGCGCACATCGGCAACCAGGAAGAACTCTGGCTGGTACGCGATGTCGGCGGGCGCGAGCCGGTCCGCTCCGACATCGACCACCTCTACGACGCGTTCCGGCATCCCCGGTCCGACCGGCCGACCCTCCCCCTGCTCGGTCCGGCGGAGGCGCGCGGCTACGTGCGTACCGTCCGGGACAAGGTCTTCGACCTGCTCGACCGGGTCGAGCTGGAAGGCCGGCCGCTGGTGCACGACGGGTTCGCGTTCGGGATGATCGCGCAGCACGAGCAGCAGCACGACGAGACCATGCTCGCCACCCACCAGCTGCGCGGCGGCCCGCCGGTGCTGCCCGCCGTACCGCCACCGCCGTCGCGGGTCGCTGTCCGCGGCGAGGTGCTGGTCCCAGGCGGCCGGTTCACCATGGGTACGTCGACCGAGCCGTGGGCGCTGGACAACGAACGCCCGGCGCACCCCGTCGGCGTAGCGGCGTTCTTCATCGACGCCGCCCCGGTGAGCAACGCCCGGTACGCCGAGTTCGTCGCCGACGGCGGCTACCGCGACCGCCGCTGGTGGAGTGCGGCCGGGTGGGAGCACCGGGTGCGCGCCGAGCTGACCGGCCCGGCGCACTGGAACGGCGACGGCACGTACACCCGGTTCGGGCGGGTGGAGCCGATCGTGCCCGACGAGCCGGTGGTCCACGTCTGCTGGTACGAAGCCGACGCGTACGCCCGCTGGGCCGGCAGGCGACTGCCCACCGAGGCGGAGTGGGAGAAGGCGGCCCGGTACGACCCGGCGACCGGCCGGTCCCGACGCTACCCGTGGGGCGACGCCGATCCCGGGCCGGAGCACGCCAACCTGGGCCAGCGCCACCTGTCCCCCGCCCCGGTCGGCGCCTACCCGCAGGGCGCCTCGCCGCTCGGGGTGCACCAGCTGATCGGCGACGTGTGGGAGTGGACGTCCACGGATTTCGCCGGCTACCCGGGATTCGCCGCCTTCCCGTACCAGGAGTACTCGGAAGTGTTCTTCGGCCCCGACTACAAGGTGCTGCGCGGCGGGTCGTTCGGCACCGACGCGGTGGCCTGCCGCGGCACCTTCCGCAACTGGGACTACCCGATCCGGCGGCAGATCTTCAGCGGCTTCCGGTGCGCCCGCGACGTACCGGACGGGGCGGCGTGATGTGCCGCCACCTGCTGTACCTGGGTCGGCCGGTGACGCTCTCGGCGCTGCTGCTGGACCCGCCGCACTCGCTGCTGAAGCAGTCCTGGGCGCCGACCCAGATGCGCGGCGGCGGCACCATCAACGCCGACGGCTTCGGCGCGGGCTGGTACGCGGACGGACCGCCGGTCCGTTACCGGCGCAACTGTCCGATCTGGACGGACGAGAACTTCGCCCGGCTCGCCGCGGCCACCTCCAGCGGCGCGGTGCTGGCGGCGGTACGTTCGGCCACCGTCGGGATGCCGGTCGCCGAGTCGGCCAGTGCCCCGTTCACCGCGGACCGGTGGCTGTTCAGCCTGAACGGGCGGGTCGCCGACTGGCCGGACTCGATGATCAAGCTCGCCGAGACGGTGCCGGTGCGCGACCTGCTCACCCTCGACGCCCCGAGCGACGCCGCGCTGGTCTGGGCGCTGGTGCAGCACCGGCTGCGCGCGGGCGCCACACCGGCCGAAGCGGTGGCCGAGGTGACGGCGGCGGTCGCCGCCGCGGCCCCAGACTCCCGGCTCAACCTCCTGCTCACCGACGGCGTCACCGGCGTTGCCACCACACTCGTGCATTCCCTGTGGGTACGCCAGGGCGCCGGCGCGGTGGCGCTCGCCTCCGAGCCGTACGACACCGACCCGCGGTGGCAGGCGGTGCCCGACGGTCAGCTGGTCACCGTCACCGCCTCCACGGTGGACACGTCCGCGTTGCCGATCGAGATGGGATGAGCGTTGAACGGACCCGAGCTGGATTCTCACCTGGACGAGTCGGATCTGGCGGCCGGGCTGCGGGCCGACGCCCGCGCCGGGCTCACCGCCAGTCCGAAGCAGCTGCCGCCGAAGTGGTTCTACGACGCACGGGGCAGCGAGCTGTTCGAGCAGATCACCCGGCTGCCGGAGTACTACCCGACCCGCGCCGAACGCGCCGTACTCAAGGTCCGGGCACACGAGATCGCCCGGGTCACCGAGGCGAAGACCCTGATCGAGCTCGGCTCCGGGTCCTCGGAGAAGACCCGGCTGCTGCTGGACGCGCTGCGCACCCACGGCACGCTCGGCGCGTTCGTCCCGTTCGACGTCTCCGAACCGGCGCTGCGTGACGCCGTCGCCGCGCTCACCACCGAGTATCCCGGGCTGGACGTCCACGGCACCGTCGGCGACTTCACCGAGCACCTGGCGGAGCTGCCCGAGGGCTCGTCGCGCCTGGTCGCCTTCCTCGGCGGCACCATCGGCAACCTGGAGCCGGCGCAGCGGGAACGGTTCTTCGCCGAGCTGCGCTCAGCGCTGCGGGCCGGCGAGTGGTTCCTGCTCGGCGCGGACCTGGTCAAGGACCCGGCGGTGCTGGTCCCGGCGTACGACGACGCCGCCGGAGTCACCGCGGAGTTCAACCGCAACGTGCTGCACGTACTGAACCGGGAGCTGGGGGCGGATTTCGATGTCGACCGGTTCGACCATGTGGCGCTGTGGGATGCCGAGCACGAGTGGATCGAGATGCGGCTGCGGGCGAGACAGGCGATGCGGGTCCACCTGGCGGCGCTGCAGCTGACCGTCGAGTTCGCCGCCGGCGAGGAGCTGCGTACCGAGGTGTCGGCGAAGTTCCGGCGCGCCGGTCTGACCTGGGAGCTGGCGCGGGCCGGCTTCGCGCTGCGGCGCTGGTGGACCGATCCGGACGGCCGATTCAGCCTCTCGCTCGCCGAAGCGGTCCCCCGCTCCTGAGAGCCGGCGGCGATGGGCGGCGGCAGAACATGCGGGTGACGACGACGAGCGTTGCGGCACGGCCTGGCCGCGCGAACGAGGACTTCACCGGCGCCGTACCAACGGCAGCGGTGCTGATCGACGGCGCCGGGATCTCCGGCACCGAATCGATCTGCCGGCACGGCGTGGCCTGGTACGCCAGCCGCTTGGGAGGCAGCCTCCTCGGGCTGTTGTCACTCGTACCGGACCGCGGCCTTCCGGCGCTGCTCGCCGAGGCCATCGAGCAGGTCACGGACGATCACCGGGACACCTGCGACGTCGCTGACCCCATCAGCCCGTCGGCGACCGTAGCCATCGTGCGCCTGTCCGGCGGCCGTATCGACCACCTGGTGCTCGGTGACTCGGTCCTGGTACTGGATCGAGCAGACGGTGCACCGGTCGTCGTCTCCGATCCCCGAGAAGTGATCATCGGCCGGTCGTACCTGCCCGCGCTCGCGGCGACCGCCGAGGGCAGCGACGAGTACCACCGACTCCTCCGGGACCTGCGCGCCAACCGGAACCAGCCGGGCGGCTTCTGGGTGGCCAAGGACGATCCGAGGGCGGCAGACGAGGCGATCACCGGAAGCCGTCCGATCTCCGGGCTGACCGGTGCCGTCCTGCTCAGCAATGGAGCCAGCCGCATCGTGGACCGGTTCCGGCTCGCCGACTGGCCAGAGGTCATGACCGTCCTGGCTTCGAGCGGACCCGCCGAAATCATCCATCGGGTACGGCAGGCGGAAACGCGCCACGCGGTGGCGGCGGATGATGCGACGATCGCGCACTGTACCGACCTCGCGGCCGCTGTTCTTGGTACGGTCGCGCGGCGGAGGTGAGGCGAGATGGCGCGGGCACTGGTGCTGGGCGGTGGATTCGGCGGACTCGCCGCGGCTCACGAGCTGCGGCGCCGGCTGCCGGCCGGGGACGAGGTGACACTGGTCGCGGCCAGCGAGACGTTCTACGTCGGGTTCGCCAAGCTCTGGGATCTCGCCGGGGTACGCCCGCTGGCCGACGGCACCCGGCCACTGGCGCACCTGGAGCGGCACGGCATCACGTACCTGCACGCGGAGGTCACCGGGATCGACCCAGCGGCCCGCACGGTAGGGACCAGTCGCGGGGAGCTGTCCGGCGACGGCATGGTGATCGCGCTCGGCGCGGGCTGGCAGCCGAAACACCTGGCGCTGCTCGGCACCCGTGCCCACAACCTGTACGACGCCTCGGCCCTTCCCGCGATCCACGCCGACCTCGACGCGCTCACCGAGGGCCGGATCCTGGTGAGCATCCTGGGCGCGCCGTACCTGTGTCCGCCGGCGCCGTTCGAGGCGGCGTTGCTGCTGCACGAGCAGCTCCAGCGGCGCGGGCTCGACCGGGTGGAGCTGGTGGTGACCACCCCACAACCGCTGACACTGCCGGTGGCGGGGCCGGACGCCAGCCGCTTCCTGGCCGACCGGCTGGGCGAGCGCGGCATCACGGTGCTGACCGAGCACGCGGTGGACTCGGTGGACCACCAGGCCGGGACAACCCGCTTCGGCAACGGTGTCAGCCTGGACTGGCAGCTGATGCTGGGGGTGCCCGCGGCGGCCCCGCCGCCGGTGCTGGCCAACTCCGCGTTGGCAGCCGCATCCGGCTGGGTGCAGCCCGACCGCCACAGCTTCGCCACCAGCGCCGAGCGGGTGTACGCCGTCGGCGACTGCACCATGATCCCCACGGCGACGGCGCAGCTCCCGAAGGCCGGGGTGTTCGCCGAGGCGGAGGGCATCATCGCCGCCGCGAACCTCGCCGCCGACCTGCACGGCGGGGACCGGGCGAGCTTCGACGGGCACGGCTTCTGCTTCCTGGAGCTGCCCGGTCAGCAGGTGGCGATGGTGACCGGCAACTTCTACGCCGAGCCCCGACCGAACGTGCGGCTCACCCCCGCCGACGAGGCGAGCTTCGCCGCGAAACAGCAGTGGGAACAGCAGCGCCTCGCCGCCTGGCTCAGCTGACCCGGGCCGTGAGCGCCGCCGACCATGGTTTGCGCAGTTCCCGTTGCCGGGTGGGTTAGGAAGGATGCGTGGCGAGCGCCAGCAGATGCGAGCCGGCCGCCAGCAGCTCCGGATGGTCGTCAGCGATCCGTGCTGCGGCGAGCGCGGCGCGAAACAGGGGTGTGTCGATCTGCGGCTCGCCTGAGTGCTGCTCGGTCGCCTTCAGCATCGACCAGGCCGGCCCCTCGACTCCGTAGACGGCCACGTCGCTAAAACCTGTGGCGCACAGCTCCTCCTGGAGCTCGGCGACGGCGTGGAAGTACGAGGTGGTGAACCGCTCCCGCCCGGTCGCGAGCAGCTGCCCGGTACGGAGGATGTCCGCGACGCTCTCGGCCATCCGGGTACGCTCCAGCAGCGTCGTAGCTGTCTGCTCGAACAGCGCGGCATACCGGTTGATCGCGGCGACCGCGACGAGCCCGTCCGGCCTGGTGACCCGGCGGGCCTCGGCCAGTGACCGCAGCCGATCTTCCCGCTCCACCAGGTGGTACATCGGGCCGAGCACCAGCGCGACGTCGTACGTGCCGGTCGCGGCACTCAACTCGCGGGCGTCGCCCAGCTCGGCGGTGGCGCCGGTGATGGCGGCCTGCTCGACATGCCGTGGCACCGGGTCGACCACATGCACCTGGTAGCCGTCCTGGATCAACCACTGCGCATGCGTACCGGGACCTCCGCCGATGTCAATCACCGACGCTGGAGGTGGCGGCAGATGCCGGCGCAGCAGCTCCTGGGTACGCACCAGCTCCAACTGCCCGTCGGCGGTAGCGGTGAGCCTGTCGGACTCGTCGAACACGGTCTCGTAGTACGCCACGATCTCGCGCGACACTTGGGGCGATAACGTCATACGAGCAATGCTGTACCTGACCGGTCCACCTGTCCAGTACGAGAGCCTGAGCTGAATGCCGACCCTGAAGTACGAGCTGATCGCGGATTCGATACGTGCCCGCATCACGGACGGCGAGTTCCCACCCGGGGCGCTCATCCCATCCAGCCGCGACATCTGCGAGCAATGGGGCGTGTCACGGGCGACCGCGAACAAGGCACTCGACGTACTCCGCCAGGACGGCCTGATCAACGCACGTCAGGGACAGGGATTCCGGGTGACGGAGACACCGCTCGCGCGACCGGCGGGCCGCCGACGCGCAGGGCGAGCACGAATCTCGGGTGGCCGACCATTCCGCCGATTAGGAACTCCACAGCGCGAGGTACCACCCCCACACGTGGCAGAGACGCTCGGCAGCAGACCCGGGGAGCAGGCCCTGCGCCGCAACCGCTTGGTGCTTCTGGACGACGGCGCGCCGATGACACACGTGTCGGCCTGGTTTCCCCAGGACATCGCCGACGCTTGCCCTCGGCTGTCCCACCAGGGCCCCATCGCGGAAGGCACCTCCCATTACGTCGCGCGGCAGACCGGCCGATCGCCGGTGCGCGGCACCGACACCACCACGGTGCGGCTCGCCACCACCGAGGAAGCAGCGCATTTCGGCATGGAGCCTCCGCTCGCGGTGGCCGTCGACCTCCACGTGGCGTACGACCGTGACGACCGAGCCCTGGTGGTCGAGGAGGGCATAACCCCGTCTGAGCTGTGGGAACTCACCGAGACCTACCCGATGGGGACCGAGAGCTGATCCGTCGCTGAGCACACGACGCCACACTCTGGGTTGACTGGACCGGTCTACCGGTCCACTATACGGTGAACCGGGACCAGCGACCTGGTGAATCCGGCAATTCACGGGAGGACGGCGGTGTGGTCACAGGTGACAGCCCTGCTGGCGGGCTCGGTGTTGGGGTTCGTCACCGGACTGGTGGTGTTCCGGCGGTCATTGAGGTGGTGCCGCGTGTGCGGCGAGACCCTGACGTGCCCCAGGTGCGTGACGACTCGACGCGGAGGCTCCGCGTGAGCGAGGCGTTTCCGAGGAGGCCGGGACCTCACCACGCGCCGCCGAGCGCGGCGGAGATCCAGCAGGCCCGGGAGGACTTCGCGCTGCACATCCCGTCACTGTTCACACAACGTTGCCTCGCACCAGACTGCGACGAGGATTGGCCGTGCCGTCGGTATAGCCGAGCGGTGCCGGTCCTGGAGCGCGGCAACCAGTTCGGCGTGGACGGTCGACTGCGGGCTTGAAACGCGCCGGCACCTGGACCACCACGCGTCGGCCTGAGGATTGGGCCGGTCTGGCGGTGTCGCACCTCCATTGGACTCCTGGGCCGTGGGGGGAGTGGAGGGCGCGGTGGATCGCGTCGTGGTGTGGTTCGGTCGGCTGCTGGACCGGGCGACCTAGGCTCGCGGGATGGCAGATCTCTCGGCTCGGCTCGCCGCGATCGTCGACGCGCTTCCGCTGACCCCGCACGCGCGGGTGCTGGAGATCGGTTGTGGACCGGGCGCCGCCGCACGTGCCATCGCCGCGCGGCTGACCTCGGGTCACATCCTGGCCATCGACCGCTCCGCGAAGGCGGTCGCCCTGGCGGTGGCGGCCTCGGAGCCGGAGATCGCCTCGGGCCGGATGAGCGTACGGCAGGTCGCGGCGGAGGACTTCGTACGGGAGCCGGGCGAAGCGCCGTACGACATCGTCTTCGCGGTACGGGTGGGTGCCCTCGACGGGCGGCACCCTGCCGCTGGCCGCCGGGCGCTGCGGCGTATCGCCGGCGCACTGGCGCCGGGGGGCCGGTTGTTCGTCGACGGACGCGAGATTCCGGTACCCGATTGGCACCATTTGTGTTGAAGCGACTACAGATCGTGCGATCCGGTGGCGATTAGTCGCCACGCGCCGTACCTGGTCAGCTCCGCTGGCTAGCGTCCCGGGCATCACCCGGCGCGCCAGCAGCCGCACCGGGACGGACCTGGGGAGCACAAATGAAGATGGTCAGCTTGCTGCGGGTCGGCGTCGTCGCGACAGTGATGACGGTGGCCCTACCGGCCGCGTACGCCCTCGGCGCGGACGAGACGGGGGGTGACGGCGACGTCCACCACACGATCGTGGGTGGCGAGATCGCGTACACCCGGGATTATCCGTGGGCGATCCAGCTCTCCTACCAGGGCGGCGAGTACTGCGGCGGCACGCTGGTCAGGGCCGGCAAGATCGTCACCGCCGCGCACTGCATGGACGGCGACCCGGCGGGCTACACCGCGATCCAGGGACGCGACGTGCTGTCCGACACCAGCGCCGGCCGGGAGTCGGCGATCGCGCACATCTGGGTCGACCCGGAGTACGCCATCGCGAACGGTCACGACGTGGCGGTGCTCACCCTGGCGGCTCCGTTCGAGGGGGTGCCGACGCTGGAGCTGGAGACCGACCCGGCCGCCGACACACCTGGCCCGATGACCACCGTGTTCGGCTGGGGAAGCACCAAGGGCTCCGGCCCGACGGACACCTTCCAGAAGGTCGACGTACCGATCCTCGGTGACGACTACTGCGCCCGGCCTGAGGTGTACGACCAGCAGTACGTCCGCGACGGTGAGATCTGCGCCGGGTACGAGGAGGGCGGCAAGGATGCCTGCCAGGGCGACTCTGGCGGCCCGCTGGTTCTCAACGGCAAGCTGTTCGGCATCGTCTCCTGGGGACGCGGCTGCGCCGAACCCGGATTCCCCGGTGTGTACGCCGAGGTCGCCACCTACGCCACGGAGCTACAGAAACACATCGACGCCTGAGCCACGGTTCGTCCCGGCTCGCCAGGGTGGCCCGTACCCGTACCTGGCCGACCTCGGAGCGTTCAGCTTCAACATCAACCTCGGCTACAGCAACATCACACCGACCACTGAGGGTACGTCGGTCGGCATCACCAATTCCTTCGACGTCTGCTGCTGGCACGACGAGTACGTGAGCTTCCCGCCGTTCCTGCGGGTGCTGGCGACCAACGCGAGCACCGGCCGGGCGGCCGCCATCGGCGGGCTCAACGTCGTGATCAGCGAGATCCAGCTCGCGCCGCCGGCGCAGACCCTGCCCACCGGCGCCACCGCCACGGTGCAGGCGACCGTCTCCGAGAACGGCACACCGGTCGACGGCGCCACGGTGAACTTCCAGGTCACCAGCGGCCCGAACACCGGCCTCACCGGTACGGTGGCCACCAACGCCTCCGGAGTCGCCTCGTTCTCGTACTCCAGTGGCAGCCCGGGCACCGACACGGTGCAGGCGTCCTTTGTGGACTCCACCGGCGACACCCAGCAGTCCAACCTGGTCGCCGTGACCTGGGAGGCCAGCAACCGGCCGCCGCTGATCTCGGCGGGCGGACCGTACACCGGGTACGAAGGCACGCCACTGACCGTGACCGGCTCGGCGAGCGACCCGGACGGCGACGCGCTGTCGCTGTCCTGGACGTACAGCCCGGGTCCGGGTGTCGACTCCGGCGCGACCTGCACCTTCGGTACGCCGAACGCCGTGTCGACCACCTTCGAATGCACCGACGACGGCACGTACTACGTGACGTTGACCGGCGACGACGGCAACGGTGCGGTGAGTGACTCGGTGGCCGCCTCGGTGCTGGACAACCTGGCGCCGTCGATCACCTCGGTGAACGCCTCCACGATGGCCCCGGTGCCGGTGGGCACCGCGATCTCCGTCGTCGCGCCGTTCACCGACCCCGGCGTCAACGACACCCACACCTGTGACGTCGACTGGGGCGACGGCAGCCCGGTGAGCACCGGTGCGGCGTCGGGTGGCAGCTGCGGTGCCAGCCACACGTACACCGCGGCGAACATCTACACCGTCTCGGTCACCGTGACCGATGACGACGGCGCGTCGGACACCGCGCTCTACCAGTACGTCGTGGTGTACGACCCGAGCGCCGGGTTCGTCACCGGTGGTGGCTGGATCGACTCGCCGGCCGGCGCCTACCCGGCCGACCCGAGCCTGACCGGCCGGGCCAACTTCGGGTTCGTCTCGAAGTACAAGAGGGGCGCCACGGTGCCCGACGGCCAGACCCAGTTCCAGCTCCACACCGCCGGACTGAACTTCCACTCCACGTCGTACGACTGGTTGGTGGTCTCGGGCCCGAAGGCGCAGTACAAGGGCTCCGGCACGATCAACGGCACCGGCGACTACGGGTTCCTGCTGACCGCGAACGACGGCCAGACCGCCGGCGGCGGTGACGTGGACCGGTTCCGGATCAAGATCTGGGACAAGTCGACCGGCACGGTGATCTACGACAACCAGTTGGGGGCGGGCGACACCGAGACCGCGTCCGACGCGATCGAGGGCGGGAGCATCGTGATCCACGCGAAGAAGTAGCCGTCCGCACCACGGGCAGCCCCCACCGGTTCAGCGGTGGGGGCTGCCTCGGCGCTGGCCGCCAACCGCTGCCACGCGCTGGCCGCGACCACCGCTTACCCGTCAGCCCTCAGTTCAGGCAGAGGCAGAAGGGGTGGCCCGCCGGGTCGAGGAGCACGCGGAAGCCGGTACCGGGCTGGTGCTCGTGCCTGGTCGCGCCGAGTTCGAGCAGCGCCGCCTCGGCGGCGTCGAGGTCGTCCACGATCACGTCGATGTGCATCTGCTGGGGAGTCTTCTGACCCGGCCAGTCCGGGGGTGTGTAGCCCTCGACCTGCTGGAAGGAGATGCACTGACCCTGCTCGGTACGGACGTCGGCCCAGCCCGGGCAGGTGTCGATCTTCCCGTCCAGCATCGCCCTGTAGAACGTCGCGAGGGCGCCCGGGTCGGGACAGTCGATGACGACGCCGGGGAAACGTGCGATAGCCATGCAGCGGACCGTACCCCCGATTCCGGACGATCCACGTCCGGTTGCGTTAGAGGCTGGCGTAGGTCGCGTCCGTGCCCCAGCTGGCCAGCAGCCGCAGCGCCTCCTCCGATGCCGAACCGGGCTCCGCGTGATAGAGGATCACCGACTGGTCCGCGTCGCTGGGCAGCTTGAAGACCTCGAACGACAGGGCCAGCTCACCGACCAACGGATGCCGCAGCTGCTTGACGCCGTGCCCCTTCTCCTTCACGTCGTGGGCGGCCCACAGTCTCCGGAATTCCTCGCTCTTCACCGACAGCTCCCCGACCAGCGCCGCCAGCTTCGGGTCGTCGGGATGGCAGCCGGCATCCATGCGCAGGACACTGACGATGTCGGCGGCCTTGGACTCCCATTCGACGAACAGTTCCCGGTACGCGGGCGACAGGAACACCAGCCGTGCCCAGCTCCGCTCCGCGGGCGGCAGCGCGGCCCAGTCGCCGAACACCGCCGCCGCCATCCGGTTCCAGGCGAGGATCTCCGACCGCCGCCCCACGATGTACGCCGGTACCCCGTCGAGCCCGTCGAGCAGCGCACGCAGCGCGGGGCGTACCTGCTGCGGCCGGGTCGAGGACTTCTTCTTGTGCGCCTTGGGTTTGGCGAGGTGGGTCAGGTGCGCGTGCTCGGCGTCGTGGTGAAGCACAGCCTCGGCGAGCTGGGCATCGCGACGTACGCCGCCGCGCACGTGATCGGCTCCACCGGAAACTTCCTCTACCCGAGCCAGTGCTACCTACCGCTGCTCGCCGACGACGTACTGACCGGCGGGGTCGCGGCGCTGACCGGCGGGCGCCTCGCGCTGCCCACCGGACCGGGGCTCGGCGTGACCCTGGACCCGGAGCGGGTCGCCCGGTACGCCGACCTCTACCACCGGGAAGGCGCCGAATTCAGCTTCACCGGCTCCCAGACCGCCACCCCCCACCTCCCCAAACGCTGACGCGGGCGTGCCCGGATGGCGACGAACCCTGCGCCGCCCGTCTCGTCCCACGCCGGGCAGAGTGACAAGCTGATCGTGGCATGGACGCGTAGCCGCGCCGCTGTAGCGTCTGGCGCGGCCGACCGTCCATCGGTTGATCGACCGCTGCACCGCCGGGCCGCTCGACACCGACGAGAAATCGGTTCTTCGAGCGGGTCGTAACGGAGGCCTGCTTCGAGGCGGACGAGGTGCTCTACGCCGGTGATCGCCTGGACAACGACGTCAAGCCGGCGCAGGTGGCCGGGATGCGGACTGCGCTGATCCGTCGCGGCCCATGGGGCTACATCCTTCAGGACCAGGCCGCCGAGGAGCGGTGGCTGTTCCGTCTCGACTCCCTGGCCGAGCTACCTGACCTCGTCGCCAAGCACAACGGCAGGCCCACGTAGCGACGGCACCGGCAAGCCGTTCACCAGACCACCGACGACATCGCCCGATGCCGGTCCTGGATCTCAGTCCTACGCGGGCTCTCGGGCAGCTGACCCGCGACCTCGCCAATCCGCTGATGGCCGGTGGCGTACCAGTCCTCGGTCAAGACGTCGAGTGCCTCGTCTAGCAGCACGGACGCTTGGTCGACGTCATTGCGGCAGGTCGTCGCGAGGTCAGCGAGGAGCACCGTGCGCTGTTTCGTCGCGAAGGGTGCGAGCTGGGCGAGTGACGTTCGCAGCCGGGTGGCGGCCGCCTCGTGGTCACCGGCGGCAAGGGCGCAGTATCCGGCGAAACCGTCGAGCCGCGATCGGTCGTAGAAGTCGAACCAATCCGGTGCCGCATCGTCGACGGCGTCCAACGATTCCTCGGCCAGGTCGACTCGGCGCTGATACCCGGCTGGTTCTGACGACCGGCCGATGGCTTCGGACGCGACGCAGTGCAGCCAGGACCGGACCAGCGGATTCACGCCGTACCAGCAGTGCTGGTGTGCCGCGTCGACGAACTCCAGAGCCTGGCCGGCGTCCTTCGCGAACGCTGGAATGAAGGCCATGTGCCCGAGTACGCCGGCCGCCATCGCATGATCGCCGGCTTCCCGTGTCGCCGCGAGCGCGGAGTCGTAGCAGCGGTGCGCGACGGCCGGCTCCCGCAGGTCGAAGAACGCGAGGCGGCCCGCCAGCATGGCGCACTCGGCGACTGCGGAGCCGAGGGGTCCGCGGACCCGGTCGGACTTGGCGCCGCGCATGAGCCGTACGCCGAGCTGGGCGTTCGCGTACGCACCGGGCATGAGGTAGCGGTCGAGATCGACGATCAGCACCGCGACCGCGCGCAAGTGCTCGCCGACGAGGCCGACCGGCTCGACGACCGCCGCGAAGCCCTCAAGGCCAAGACTGCCCGGCACCAGGCCGCGTCCGACGCCGCTTACGAACGCGCCGGCGAGCTGGCCAAACGCCGCCCGTTCGGGCAGCCCATCCTCGTCGGCCACCACTCCGAACGCTCCGCGCGCGCCGACCAGCGCCGCATCGA